>NZ_QBJC02000010.1:0-155784 GCF_003057695.2 Pseudocitrobacter sp. RIT415
AAGAATCCGTATCATTGAGTGCCCACACAGATTGTCTGATAAATTGTTAAAGAGCAGTGCAACGCGGCGTGAAGCTCACCGTTGCGAGGTGCGCATAATACGCTTTCCTCCTTCAGAGTCAAGCGCTTATTTTCGCTTTTCTCTGGCGGCGTTCCCGGAGGAAGCCTGCTAACCCGGTGGCCTGGAAGCCGTTATTCCGTGTCAGTGGAGGCGCATTATAGGGAGTTATTTCTGACAGACAAGAGGTTATTTAAAAAAAATGACAGTTCGTACTTTTTTTCACCATTACGCATGGTAATACGCCATAAAATGCACTCTTTGCCGTTTTTGCAGCCGATTTTTATCCGTGAATGGCATACTAGAAACAATAACAAGATACAGGACACCTTTTATGTCTTTAAGCGCACAGCAATTAGCAGCTCAAAAAAACATCTCGTGGGTATTAGCGGAGAAGTTAGCTCAGAAAATCCTCAAAGGTGAATATCCTCCGGAAAGTATTCTGCCGGGTGAAATGGAATTGGGTGAGATCTTTGGCGTCAGCCGTACCGCCGTACGTGAAGCGGTTAAAACCCTTTCCGCGAAAGGGATGCTTTTGCCGCGCCCGCGCATAGGCACTCGTGTCATGCCACAATCGCACTGGAACTTTCTCGATACTGAGCTGCTTGCCTGGTGGCTGACGGAAGATAATTTTCAGGAAGTGATGAAACACTTTCTGGTACTCCGTCACAGCCTTGAGCCACAGGCATGCTCACTGGCCGCCGTATTAGGCACCGCAGAGCAAAAAGCGGAGCTCAATACATTAATGAAGGAGATGGCGATTCTGAAAAAGAACTTCGATCGCCAACGCTGGGTTGATGTAGATACCGCCTGGCACGAACATATCTACGAAATGACGGCGAACCCGTTCCTGATCTCTTTCGCTAAACTCTTCCATTCGGTGTATCACACCTACTTTACGTCAATTACGCAGGATGAAGTGATTGAACTGGAAAAGCATCAGGCAATTGTTAACGCCATTCAGGAAAGTGATAGCCAAAAAGCGTTTATTGCCTGCCAGGCGCTCTTAAGCGCGCCACATATTCGACCAGGAGTATAAGAGCATCGCATGATTAAGAAAAAAGCGCGGAGTATGGCCGGGCTGCCGTGGATAGCTGCCATGGCATTTTTTATGCAGGCCCTGGATGCGACGATCCTTAATACCGCACTCCCCGCCATCGCGCACAGCCTAAACCGTTCACCGCTCGCCATGCAGTCTGCCATTATCAGTTACACTCTGACAGTCGCCATGCTGATCCCGGTAAGTGGCTGGTTGGCCGACCGCTTCGGTACTCGTCGCATCTTTATGATTGCCGTAACGCTTTTCACGCTAGGTTCGTTAGCCTGCGCCCTCTCAACATCATTACTTGAGCTGGTTATCTTCCGCGTTATTCAGGGTATCGGCGGGGCGATGATGATGCCCGTCGCACGCCTGGCACTACTGCGCGCATATCCACGTAGCGAACTCCTGCCGGTGCTTAACTTCGTCACCATGCCGGGTTTGGTGGGGCCAATTCTAGGCCCGGTACTCGGCGGCGTGCTGGTCACGTGGGCCAGCTGGCACTGGATTTTCCTGATTAATATTCCAATTGGGATTACCGGCCTTATCTATGCCCGCAAATACATGCCCAACTTCACCACGCCGAAGCGAAGCTTTGATATGTCCGGATTTCTGCTGTTTGGCCTGAGCCTCGTGCTGTTCTCCAGCGGGATGGAGCTGTTCGGCGAACGCATTGTGGCAAGCTGGATAGCTTTCGCGATTATCGGCATCAGTATTCTGCTGTTGCTGGCTTATATTCGCCACGCCCGTCGTCATCCCTCACCGCTTATCTCGCTGTCGCTCTTTAAGACGCGCACTTTTTCCGTCGGGATTGCCGGAAACCTGGCCACGCGTTTGGGCACCGGCTGCGTGCCGTTCCTGATGCCGCTGATGTTGCAGGTCGGTTTTGGCTACCCCGCGTTAATCGCGGGTTGCATGATGGCCCCGACCGCGCTCGGGTCTATTCTGGCAAAATCAACGGTGACGCAGGTGCTGCGCTGGCTGGGCTACAGGAAAACGCTGGTGGGGATTACACTGTTTATTGGCGTGATGATTGCGCAATTCTCGCTGCAATCGCCCTCAATGCCGATATGGATGTTGATCCTGCCGCTGTTTGTGCTCGGGATGGCAATGTCGACGCAGTTTACGTCGATGAACACCATTACGCTCGCTGATCTGACGGATGAGAACGCCAGTAGCGGCAACAGTATGCTGGCCGTCACGCAGCAGCTTTCGATCAGTTTAGGGGTGGCGATCAGCGCCGCCGTGCTAAGGGTGTATCAGGGAATGGAAGGCTCAAACACCATCGAGCAATTCCACTACACCTTTATTACGATGGGTGGGATAACGGTAGTGTCAGCATTAATGTTTATGCTGCTGAAACCGAAAGATGGCCGCAACCTGATCAAGGAGCGGCACAAAGCTTAAACAGAGCCGCGAACCACCAGCTCGGGCGTCAGCTGCACGCGCTGCTGTTTCTGTCCGGGCTGGGCCATACGGTGGATCAATACATCAATCGCCAGTTCGCCCAGTTCATCTTTGGGCTGATGAATGGTCGTGAGCGGTGGCGTCATGTAGCGCGCCAGTTCAATATCGTCATAACCAATCACCGCCATATCCTGTGGAATGCGCAACCCGGCCTGATAAAGCGCCTGATACGCCCCTACCGCCATCGCGTCATTTCCGACAAATACCGCCTGCGGTAACTCAGGCAATGCCAGAAGTTGCTGCATAGCGTCAAAACCACCGCCGAATTCAAAGTTACTGGTTATCACATATCCGTCAGGAACGGGAAGCCCCGCATGCTGCATAGCTGAGCGATATCCTTCCAGACGCAGACGCGCCGGCGTTTTATCCAGCGGCCCGGCGATACAGGCGATGCGAGTGTGGCCCTGTTCGATGAGATAACGTGTTGCCATGTCACCGCCCAGCAAAGAGTTATCCTGAATCAGATCGCTGTCACCATCGAACGGCGCCCAGTCCATCATCACCGTCGGAATGGACGGATAACGCTGCATAATCTCCTGCGATGGCTGATGCGTTTCGGTGCATAACAGCAATAACCCATCAACGCGTTTTTGCATTAGCGTCTCCAGGTTGCGGTTCATTCGCTGCTCGTCGCCTTCGGTATTACACAGTACCAGGCTGTAACCGCGCTCAAAACAACTGCGCTCTACGCCCCGCACCAGCTCAGAATAGAATGGATTGGTACTGGCCGTGATCAGCATGCCGATAGTGCGGGTTTGATTCAGTTTGAGGCTACGCGCTATCGCGGATGGCGCGTAGTTCAGGCTTTTGATGGCCGCATCAACTTTTTCAGTGATCGCTTCACTGACGTAGCGGTCTTTATTAATGACGTGAGAAACGGTAGAGGTTGAAACGCCCGCAACGCGAGCGACATCTTTCATGGTAGCCAAACATTACCTCTGCTGATTCAGAAATTCGTCGATCTCTTCACGCCAGGGAACGGAAGGCTGCGCGCCTTTACGAGTGACGGCAATGGCCGCCGCCGCGTGTGCAAACCGAATCGCCTCGTTCAGTGGTTTATCTTCCAGCAGTGCGGTGATCAGCGCACCGTTAAAGGTATCTCCGGCGGCGATGGTATCAATAGCCTGCACTTTAAAGCCCGGCACGCGTTGACCTTCACCCTTGACGCTTGCCCACACGCCACGGCTGCCCAGGGTGATGATAACGGTATCAATGCCTTTGCTGTGCAACGCCTGTGCCGCTTTCGCCGCATCGTCATCGTTTTCCACGCGGATGCCGGTTAACTTTTCAGCTTCCGTTTCATTCGGCGTGATAATGTCCACCAGCGCCAGCAGTTCATCAGACAGCTCACGCGCCGGGGCGGGATTTAAAATCACCTGCGTCTGGTGCTGATGGGCAATTTTAGCTGCCAGCATGACGCTTTCCAGCGGTGATTCCAGCTGCATCAGCAGTGCATCCGCCTGTGCAATACGCGCTTTCTGTGCTTCAACCAATGCAGGCGACAGTGCCGCATTTGCGCCCGCATGAATACCAATGACGTTTTCGCCTTCGCCGTTAACGAAAATCAGCGCCACGCCGGTCGATTCCCCCGCAACAACGCTTACCGGTGCCACGTCGATGCGATCGTTGGCCAGCTGTTGACGCACGCGTTCGCCAATATCATCTTCACCTGTACAGGCAATAAACGCGATGTTCGCGCCGCTGCGCCCGGCAGCCACCGCCTGGTTGGCACCTTTGCCGCCAAAAGCGACCTGATACTGGTTGCCGGTGACGGTTTCACCCGGCGTCGGGAAAGAGTCAAGATTAAGGATGTGATCGGCATTGATGCTGCCAAGAACGACGAGTTTGCCTGCGGTTTTCATTTCAGCGTGTCCGATAAGTGCGCCACCCGTTGCCGGGTGGCGCGTGCCCTGCTTTTCTTTATAGTTTGTCCCTCAAGCCTTTTGTGGCCCGATGGTGACTTATTGCTTAATGACCAGTTTCAGGTCAACCGGATATTTAGCCTGAACTTTCTCACCTTTCAGGACCTTATCCGCAGTTTCAACGCCTTTTGCGCCGATCTGCTCTGGCAACTGAGCAATAGTCGCTGCCAGTTTGCCATCATTTACTGCTTTTTCGCCATCTGGCGTGCCGTCAAACCCGACAACCATCACATCGGATTTACCTGCAGTTTGCAGCGCACGCAGTGCACCCAGCGCCATTTCGTCGTTCTGAGCAAATACGGCCTGTACATCCGGATGCGCCGTCAGCAGGTTCTGCATGACGTTCAGCCCCTTAGTGCGGTCGAAATCAGCCGGTTGGCTCGCCAGCACGTTAAACTTGTGCGCGGCCACGGCCTGCTGGAAACCTTCACCACGCTCGCGCGCGGCAGAGGTTCCGGCGATACCCTGTAATTCAATCACTTTGGCGCCTTCACCGGCTTTCTTCGCAATGTAATCACCGGCGATTTTTCCGCCCAGCACGTTATCAGACGCGATATGGCTGACCACTTCACCTTTGGATGCTACGCGGTCGAGGGTGATTACCGGAATTTTAGATTGGTTAGCCATTTTGATGGCGTTACCCACGGCGTCGGAATCCGTCGGGTTGACCAGCAGAATTTTCGCACCGCGCACGGTGAGATCCTGCACGTTCGCCAGCTCTTTCGCCGGGTTGTTCTGCGAATCCAGCACGACCAGGTTGTAGCCCAGTTTGTCGGCTTCTTTCTGCGCGCCATCCTTCAGCGATACGAAGAACGGGTTATTCAGGGTAGAGATGACCAGCGCGATGGTGTCTTTCGCCATCGCGTTTGCGCTGACGGTGGCGCTCAGCGCAACAGCAGAAACCAGGGTAGCCAGTTTTTTCATATTCATAGTTAAGATGTCCTGTAGAGTCGTGAGTTACTGCTTTTTGTTGTCTACCAGCACCGCCAGCAAAATCACCACTGCTTTAACGATCATCTGGTAATAGGAAGAAACGCCGAGCAAATTCAAACCATTATTCAGGAAACCGAGAATCAGTGCGCCGATCAGCGTCCCAACAATGCGACCTTTACCGCCCGCAAGGCTGGTGCCGCCCAATACAACCGCTGCGATAGCATCCAGCTCGTAGCCCGTGCCTGCTGTCGGCTGTGCAGAAGAGAGACGCGCCACTTCGATAACGCCCGCCAGCGACGCCAGCAAACCGCACAACGCGTAGACGATGATTTTGATTTTATTGACGCTGATCCCGGAAAGACGCGTTGCTGCTTCGTTACCGCCCAGCGCATAGATATAGCGACCAAGACGCGTATGGTGCAGCATGTACCAGGCCGCCAGGAAGACAATCGCCATGATCCACACCGGCGTCGGGATGCCCAGCGGGCGGCCAATCCCGAACCAGCCGAACAGATCGGCGTTATCCGTAAAGCCGGTATTCACCGGACTGCCGTTGGTGTACACCATGGTCACCCCGCGCAGCAGCAGCATCATCACCAGCGTGGCGATAAATGCCTGAACGCGGCCTTTCGCGACAATCACCCCGGTCACCGCGCCGATTGCGCCGCCGAGCGCCAGCGCGGCAGCTACCGCCACCAGCGCATTGACTTCAAGGCCGACAATCGAGGCTGCGACAGCGCCGGTTAACGCCAGCAGGGAGCCGACGGACAGATCGATCCCGGAGGTTAAAATCACCAGCGTCATCCCCACCGCCATAATGGCGTTGACGGATGTCTGTTGCAGGATGTTGAACAGGTTATTGACGGTAAAAAAGTTGGGGCTCATGGTCGAGACGATGGCAATCAGCACCAGCAGCGCGATCAGCGATTTTTGCTCCATCAGCCATGCTTTGGTGAAATAACGGCGACCAGCGACAGCCTGGTTTGTCATCTTCTTTACTCCTGATTCACACGGTTAAGCTTGCCCACAGCGGCAGCCATTAATACTTCCTGGGTGGCCTGCTCGCGTGTAAATTCACCGCCGAGATGCCCTTCATGCATCACAATAATGCGATCGCTCATCCCCAGAACTTCCGGCATCTCGGAGGAGACCAGAATAATGCTCAGACCATCGGCCTTGAACTGGTTGATAAGCTGATAAATCTCTTTCTTCGCGCCAACATCTACGCCACGCGTAGGTTCGTCGAGGATCAGCACTTTTGGGCGCGTCATCAGGCCACGCGCGATAGCCACTTTCTGCTGATTACCGCCCGAGAGCAGGCCGATGGCCTGTTCCATTGATGGCGTTTTGACGTTAAACAGACGGATAAAATCGCTCACCGCCTGCTGTTCATCTTTATGCTTCAGGCTGCCGCCCGCGTGGCTGAAGTAGCGCAGCGCCGTCAGCGACATATTCTCTTTTACCGACATGCCGAGTACTAAGCCATCACGCTTGCGGTCTTCAGAGATATAGACGATGCCGTTCGCCAGACCATCCTGCGGTGAACGCGCCACCACTTCGTGGCCGTCGAGCGTGACATATCCACTGCTGCGCGGCAGTGCGCCGTACAGCACTTTCATCAACTCCGTGCGTCCGGCCCCCATCAGGCCCGCAACGCCAAGAATTTCACCTTTGCGTAGCGTGAAGGAGACATTTTCAACGCCCGAGCCACACAGGTTATCGACCTTCAGGCGGATCTCACCCGGCGCTTTATCAAGGCGCGGATATTGATCTTCGAGCTTACGGCCTACCATCATTTCGATCAGCGAATCTTCTGTTAGCGAGGAAACTTCCCGCTCGGCGATAAACTGCCCATCGCGGAATACGGTAACGTCATCGCAAATCTCGAAGATCTCTTTCATGCGGTGGGAGATATAGACAATGCCGCGCCCCTGCGATTTCAGCTCGCGAATGACGCGGAACAGGGATTCGGTTTCGGTATCAGTCAGCGCATCGGTCGGTTCATCCATCACGATGACTTTCGACTCAAAGCTCAGTACCTTGGCAATTTCCACCATCTGCTGGTCGCCGATGGAGAGCTCGCCCACCAGCCGGTCACTTTTAAAGCGCAGGTTGAGTTTTGCCAGCAGCACGTCTGCTTCGGCATACATCTTCTTCCAGTCGATTTTGCCAAAGCGATTCACAAACTCGCGGCCCAGGAAAATGTTTTCCGCAATGGTGAGCTGCGGGATCAGGTTCAGCTCCTGGTGGATAATGCCAATCCCGGCCTCCTGCGACGCCTTTGGCCCGCTGAAGGTCGTTTCTTTGCCCAACCATAACAACGAACCGGCATCGCGAGAGTAGATACCGGTCAGCACTTTCATCATCGTGGATTTACCGGCGCCGTTTTCGCCCACCAGCGCCATCACGCGGCCCGCATAAACATTTAACGCCGCGCCAGAGAGGGCTTTCACGCCCGGGAAGGATTTATCGATACCTTTTAATTGCAGTAATGCGTCCATGTTGGCCTCAGAAGGTGACGCCAGCACAGAGAATAATGTTCGCATACGGGGAACACTCCCCGCTGCGAATCACCGCCTGACTGTCTGCGGTTTGTTTTTTAAACTGCTCATGGGTGGTGTAACGAATTTCTATGGTATTTCCCTGGTGTTGTTGCAGTTGCCCGATGAATTTGAGCAACGTTTCGTGGAGTTGCGGATTATGTTGTTTAATCTCCGAGGCGAGAATGGCGGCCTCAACCTGCATTTCACGGGTCACCACGTCCAGCACCTGCATAAAGGTGGGAACGCCCTGGGTTAATGCCATATCGATACGCGTTGTACTACGTGGGATGGGTAAACCTGCATCACACACCACCAGCGTATCGGTATGCCCCAGGCGGGAGATAACCGATGAGATCTCAGAATTAAGTACCGTGCCTTTCTTCATTTTCTTGCTCCACTAGCGAAACGTTTCGCTGTTGTAAGTTTAATCTTAAGAGTGAGCAGAAAACCAACATGGCGTAACAGAATTGTGATCGTCGTCGAAACGTTTCGCTCGCGATGTAAAAAGTGAAGAGTAGTAAGAGAAACGCCGGGAGGTGATAAACCTTCCCGGCGTTTTGACTGGCGTTAAATCTCGACCTGGGTCCCCAGTTCGATTACCCGGTTCGGTGGGATTTCAAACTGATCCGGCGCGCGAAGGGCGTTTCGCTGCAGCAGCAGATAAAGCTTACCGCGCAGGCGCAAATACCACGGGCGTTTACCGACAATCAGCGATTCATGCGACATAAAGAACGAGGTTTCCATCATTCGACAGCTTAACCCTTCAAGGCCGCAACGGTGGAAGACCTCTTCCACATTCGGCGTTTCGCGCCAGCCATAGCTGGCCACCACCCGCCAGAAGGTCGGCGAAAGCTGTTCAATCTGCACACGACGCACGTTGTGGACGTAAGGCGCATCTTCCGTGCGCAGCGTCAGTAAGATCACACGCTCATGCAGCACCTTGTTGTGCTTGAGGTTGTGCATCATGGCAAATGGAATCACGTTCAGCGCGCGCGACATATATACCGCGGTGCCCGGAACGCGAACCGGCGGTGATTTCTCCAGCGAGGCGATCATCGCTTCCAGAGAGTTGCCGTGCTCATGCATACGACGCAGCAGACGGAAGCGCTCGCTTTTCCAGGTCGTCATCACGATAAACATCACCGTACCGAGGCTCAGCGGCAGCCAGCCGCCGGAGACGATTTTATCGAGGTTCGCCGAGAACAGCGGAATATCGATACACAGGAAGGCGACCAGAATGAACGCCACAAGGAACTTATTCCAGTGCCAGTTTTTACGCGCCACGGTGGTCGACAGAATCGAGGTCAGCACCATAGTGCCGGTCACCGCAATACCGTATGCCGCCGCCAGATTACTGGAGTGCTCGAAGTTGATAATCACAATCACCACGGAGAAATAGAGCAGCCAGTTGATGAACGGGATGTAAATCTGCCCGGACTCCATCTCAGAGGTGTGGATAATGCGCATCGGTGAGAGATACCCCAGACGCACCGCCTGGCGAGTCAGGGAGAAGACACCGGAAATAACCGCCTGCGAGGCGATAACCGTCGCCAGCGCCGCCAGAATCAGCAGCGGGATCAACGCCCATTCTGGCGCGAGCAGGAAGAACGGGTTCTTAATCGCTTCCGGATGCTTCAAAAGCAGCGCACCCTGACCAAAGTAGTTCAGCGTCAAAGACGGCAGCACCACAGAGAACCAGGCTAAACGAATCGGGAATTTACCGAAGTGGCCCATATCCGCATACAGCGCTTCTACCCCGGTAATGGAGAGGACAACCGCCCCCAGCGCCACAAACGACACCATCTTATATTCAAGGAAGAAGTGTACCGCCCAAACTGGATTGAGCGCCTGAAGGACTTCCGGGTTTCCGATAATGCTACGCACGCCCAGCACCGCCAGAATCAGGAACCACGCCAGCATAATCGGGGCGAAGAGTTTGCCCACCATGCCGGTACCGTGCTTCTGAATCATAAACAGCAGCGTCAGCACCAGGATTGAGAGCGGCACTATCCAGCTATCAAGCTGCGGCGCGACAATTTCCAGGCCTTCAATGGCCGACATCACCGAAATCGCAGGCGTAATGACCACTTCCCCATAGAAGAAGCTGCCGCCAATCAATCCTATTATCACCAGGAACGAGGTGGTTTTAGCCGACGTGTTGCGTCCCGCCAGAGACATTAGCGTCAGGATCCCCCCCTCACCGGCGTTATCCGCGCGCATGACGAAGGTCAGGTACTTAATGGATACAACAAAGATCAGCAGCCAGAAGATTAATGACAGAAAGCCAAAAACCGCGTCACGTTCAACGCCAAAACCAAACTGCCCGGACAAACATTCTCGAAGAGTATAAAGAGGGCTGGTGCCGATATCGCCGTATACCACCCCAATGGCAGCGAGGGTTATCGCCGACAAAGATTGCTTCTTATCAGTGCTCATAGACTAGTCTTTCGTTTGTAAAACAAATGAGTGCCTGGTCCCTTGGCCCACGAAAAGCGCACAGTATGCACGATTAATCGCAAAATCGTACCCTTATGTGAATTCATATTAACCTGGCGCAAAGAAAATGAAGCGCTTCTTCAGCCTATTATCCTCGTCCATGAAACGTCTATACTCGCTCAGTTAGCCGTATGTTCGGCGAAAGGATGCAACTCAATTATGGCCCAATCACATTTATTAGCAGAAAGAATTTCGCGCCTGAGTAGCGCGCTTGAGAAAGGGCTGTATGAACGCAGTCACGCTATCCGCCTGTGCCTGCTGGCAGCGCTCAGCGGCGAGAGCGTGTTTTTGCTTGGCCCGCCAGGTATCGCCAAGAGCCTGATTGCGCGACGCATTAAGTTCGCGTTTCAACACGCGCGCGCCTTTGAATATCTGATGACCCGCTTCTCCACGCCGGAAGAAGTATTTGGCCCCCTTTCCATCCAGGCGTTAAAAGATGAAGGGCGCTATGAGCGTCTGACCGCAGGCTATTTACCGGAAGCGGAAATTGTCTTTCTTGATGAGATCTGGAAAGCTGGCCCGGCGATACTGAACACCCTGCTGACCGCAATCAACGAACGCCATTTCCGCAACGGCGCGACGGTCGAGAAAATCCCGATGCGCCTGCTGGTGGCCGCATCGAACGAACTCCCTGAAGCAGAAAGCAGCCTTGAAGCGCTGTATGACCGCATGCTCATTCGCCTGTGGCTCGACAAAGTGCAGGAAAAAGGCAACTTCCGTTTCATGCTCGTAAACCAGCAGGATGAGAATGAAAACCCGGTAGCACCAGGCCTTCAGGTTACCGATGAAGAGTTCTTCCAGTGGCAAAAAGACATAGGCCAGGTCAAACTAACGGATGCCGTTTTTGAACTGATCTTCACCCTGCGCCAGCAGCTTGATACGCTGCCAAATGCGCCCTATGTCTCCGACCGTCGCTGGAAGAAAGCGATTCGCCTGTTGCAGGCCTGCGCATTCTTCAGTGGGCGCGACGCCATTGCGCCTATCGATCTTATTTTGCTTAAAGAGTGCCTGTGGCATGACGCGCAAAGCCGCAATTTAATGCAACAGCAGCTTGAAATATTGATGACCGGACACGCCTGGCAACAGCAATCCATGCTGAATCGCCTGAGCGCCATTACTCAGCATCGTTTGCAGCTTCAGCAGCAGGAAAGTGACAAAACCGCGCTCAAAGTGAACCGACTGGGCGGTATGTTCAGCCGTAAACCGCACTATGAGCTTCCACCTGAAGTACAAAGCCCGACGGTCACGTTACTGCTGCAAAAACCGCTGAAATTGCACGATATCGACGTTATTCACATCACCTTCGAGCGTCAGGTGCTGGCGCACTGGCTGGAGAAAGGCGGCGAAATCCGCGGTAAACTCAATGGCATAGGTTTTGCGCAGACGCTGAATATGGAAGTGGATAACGCGCAGCATCTGGTCGTGCGTGATATCAGTTTGCAGGGCTCACGCCTGGCGTTGCCGGGAACAGAAAGCCAACAGAACATGCCTGCCGAAATCAAACAGCAGCTCGACGAACAGGCGGAAGAGTGGCATCGACAGCATCTCAGTTTTAACGATCAGCAAAAATGCCTGTTCATTCATAGCGACTGGCTGGCACAGATCGAAGCCAGCCTGCAGGATGTCGCGGCGCAGATCAAACAGGCCCAGCAATGCTGACAATCGATACGCTCAACGTGATGCTGGCGGTCAGCGAAGAGGGGTTGATCGAAGAGACGATCATCGCCCTGCTGGCGTCACCACAGCTATCGGCATTCTTTAAGAAATTCCCGCGCCTGAAAAGCGCCATTACGGAAGACCTGCCCCGATGGCGTGAAAACCTGAAAAGCACGCTTAAAGGCACGCATGTGCCGCCAGAGCTGGAAGAAGAAGTGCTCTGTTATCAGCAGTGTCAGACCTTCTCCACACAGCAAATCAATGCGCAGCTGCCGCAGATCCTGGCGTTGCTGAAAAAGGTGCGCTCACCCTACGCCGAGCAGGCGCAGCAACTGGCGACGCATAATCCCACCTTTACCCCGGCGCTGCATACGCTATTTCTGCAACGCTGGCGGCTGAGCCTGGTGGTACAGGCGACATCACTTAACCAGCAGTTACTGGAAGGCGAACGGGAACAGTTGCTGAGCGAAGTTCAGGAGCGCATGACCTTAAGCGGCCAGCTGGAGCCAGTGCTGGTGGAGAACGAAAACGCCGCCGGTCGCCTGTGGGATATGAGCGCCGGGCAGCTTAAGCGCGGTGATTATCAGTTGATCGTGAAATATGGCGATTTCCTCAGTCAGCAGCCGGAACTGATGCAACTGGCCGATCAACTGGGGCGATCGCGCGAAGCAAAATCGGTGCCCAAAAAAGATGCGCCGATGGAAACCTTCCGCACGCTGGTGCGCGAACCGTCGACGGTGCCAGAGCAGGTCGACGGCATTCAACAGAGCGATGACATTCTGCGTCTGTTGCCGCCGGAACTCGCTACGCTCGGCATTACCGAGCTGGAGTATGAGTTTTACCGGCGGCTGGTGGAGAAACAGCTTCTCACCTACCGACTGCACGGCGACGCGTGGCATGAGAAAATCACCGAACGCCCGGTGGTACATCAGGATGTAGACGAACAACCACGCGGGCCGTTTATCGTCTGCGTAGATACCTCAGGCTCAATGGGCGGCTTTAACGAGCAGTGCGCGAAAGCCTTTTGTCTTGCGATGATGCGTGTGGCGCTGGCGGATAACCGCCGCTGCTTCATTATGTTGTTTTCCAGCGAAGTGGTGCGCTACGAACTGACCGGCCCGCAGGGGATCGAACAGGCAATCCGTTTCCTGAGCCAGCGTTTTCGCGGCGGCACTGATATGGCGAGTTGTTTTCGCGCCATCGTCGAACGACTGGAAAATCCGGCCTGGCAGGATGCCGATGCGGTGGTGATTTCAGACTTTATTGCCCAGCGGCTGCCGGATGAGGTGGTGAATAAGGTAGGGGAGTTACAGCGAAAACATCAGCACCGTTTTCACGCGGTGGCGATGTCTGCGCATGGCAAACCCGGCATCATGCGCATCTTTGACCACATCTGGCGCTTTGATACCGGGTTGCGTAGCCGCCTGCTCAGACGCTGGCGGCGGTAAATCTTACAGCAGGGAAGAGACGCCTTCACGAACCTGCGCTGGCCATACGCCGCACTGAACCTGCCCAATGTGGGAGAGTTGCAGCAGCAGCATGGTCAGGCGTGACTGACCAATCCCGCCACCGATGGTCTGCGGCATTTCACCGCGCAGCAGCGCCTGGTGCCACTCCAGTTGCAGGCGCTCTTCGTCGCCGGTCAACTGTAACTGGTGTTGCAGCGCTTTTGCATCAACGCGGATCCCCATAGAAGAGAGCTCGAACGCATCTTCCAGAATGGGGTTCCACACCAGGATATCGCCGTTCAGGCCCGCCAGACCGGATTCCGCCTGCGTGCTCCAGTCATCATAATCCGGCGCACGAACGTCGTGGCGCTGCCCATCAGAGAGCTTACCACCGATCCCAATCAGGAAGACGGCACCCAGTTCTTTGGCAATCGCACGTTCACGACCTTTCGCGTCGAGATCCGGATAACGGCTTAACAGTGTCTGGCTGTGCACAAAGTGGATCTGTTCTGGCAGGAACGGCGCCAGGCCAAACTCTTTGCTTACTGCCGCTTCTGTTTCTTTAATTCCAGCCCAAATCGCCTTCACGGTACTTTCCAGGGTACCGAGATGGCGCTCGCCATCTCCCATCACACGTTCCCAGTCCCACTGGTCAACGTAAACGGAGTGGATTGGCGAAAGGCGGTCTTCATCGGGGCGAAGGGCTTTCATGTGCGTGTAGAGCCCTTCGCCCGCGCTGAAGTCGTGCTGCCCCAGGGTTTGACGTTTCCACTTAGCCAGAGAGTGCACCACTTCAAACTGGGCCTCTGGCAGCGCTTTCACTTTTACCTGTACCGCTTTTTCGCAACCAGAAAGGTTGTCCTGCGTCCCGTCCCCTACGCGGCTCAGCAGCGGTGCCTGGACTTCAATCAGGCCCAACTTTTCTTCTAGCTGACGTGAGAAAAAGGATTTTACGAAACTAATCTGGCGTTGCTTTGCGATGTAAGCGGTTTTCATTTTTTATTACTCCTGCGTCCTGTTGGTTATGATTAAGCAACAGAATGAGGGTCATATTCAATAATCAACAGATAAAAAGGCGAGTTCACTTTTGATTCGTTAAAAACAGGCGCTAAAATAGAAAGAATCATCATTCTTCATAAGAAAAAGCTATGGAAAATTATCAGATCGACAATCTGGACCGCGGCATCCTCGACGCCTTAATGGCAAATGCGCGTACCGCCTATGCGGAATTAGCCAAACAGTTCGGCGTCAGCCCTGGCACCATTCACGTTCGCGTCGAAAAAATGAAGCAAGCGGGCATAATCACCGGCGCACGGGTTGACGTCAGCCCAAAACAGCTTGGATACGACGTCGGGTGCTTTATCGGCATTATATTGAAGAGCGCGAAAGACTATCCGTCCGCACTGGCGCGGCTGGAAAGCCTGGATGAAGTCACCGAGGCGTACTACACCACCGGGCATTACAGCATCTTTATTAAAGTGATGTGCCGTTCGATCGACGCGTTGCAGCACGTACTTATCAACAAGATCCAAACAATTGATGAAATTCAGTCCACCGAAACACTGATCGTCCTGCAGAACCCGATCATGCGTACCATCAAGCCGTGATCGGCTTTTTTAATCCCGCACTTTTCCACAGGTAGATCCCAGACGGTTCACAGCGTACAATACGCCACTCTTAATAAAGGTGGCGGTTATGGCAGATATCACACTCATCAGCGGAAGCACACTTGGCAGCGCCGAGTATGTGGCGGAACATCTGGCTGAAAAGCTGGAAGACGCAGGTTTTTCGACCGAAACGCTGCATGGTCCTTTATTAGAGGATCTCTCTGCGTCGGGTATCTGGCTGATTATCAGCTCTACGCACGGTGCCGGTGACATTCCCGACAACCTGCAGCCCTTTTATAACGATCTTCGCGAACAGAAACCCGACCTTTCACAGGTACGCTTCGGTTCAATCGGCATTGGCAGCCGTGAATACGACACCTTCTGCGGTGCTATCGATAAATTAGACACCGAATTGACCGCCTGCGGTGCGAAACAGGTCGGTGAAACGCTCAAGATTAATGTCCTTGAACATGACATTCCTGAAGATCCCGCGGAAATTTGGGTCGGATCCTGGGCAGATCGGCTCAGAGATTTGTAAAGATCCAACTTTATTCTGTGGATAAACCTGGTTAAAACCTTGGATCAACCGGTAGTTATCCAAAGAACAACGGCTGGTTAGTTTTTGAGTTGTGTATAACTCCCCGTTTTGATCCCAGCTTATACGGAACAGGATCACCGATCATTCACAGATAGTGATCCTTCTTAAGTTTCTGATCTTAAATACAGGATCGCACTTATCCACAGAGGCTGGCGATCCTAATAAGAGATCACAATAGAACAGATCTCTAAATAAAAAGATCTTCTTTTAAATAGCAAAGATCCAGACGCTTTCTCGATCGACTAAAGTTGAGTAGAATCCACGCCCGGACTTCAATCCATCATCAAACCGCGTAATGCGAGGCAGACCACCATGTTTTATCAGGATCCTTTTGACGTCATCATCATTGGCGGGGGTCATGCAGGCACTGAGGCCGCGATGGCCGCAGCGCGAATGGGTCAGCAGACCCTGCTTTTGACACACAATATCGACACTCTGGGGCAAATGAGCTGCAACCCGGCGATTGGCGGCATTGGGAAAGGACACCTGGTAAAAGAAGTGGATGCACTGGGCGGCCTGATGGCCACCGCGATCGACCATGCAGGCATTCAGTTTAGGATACTAAACGCGAGCAAAGGGCCGGCGGTACGCGCTACCCGAGCTCAGGCAGACCGCGTGCTCTATCGCCAGGCCGTACGTACCGCGCTGGAGAACCAACCGAACCTGATGATCTTCCAGCAGGCGGTTGAAGATCTGATTGTGGAAAACGATCGCGTGGTCGGCGCAGTTACCCAGATGGGGCTGAAATTCCGTGCCAAAGCGGTTGTGCTGACTGTCGGGACTTTCCTCGACGGCAAAATTCATATCGGGCTGGATAACTACAGCGGTGG
Source organism: Pseudocitrobacter sp. RIT415 (assembly GCF_003057695.2). Classification (NCBI taxonomy): domain Bacteria; kingdom Pseudomonadati; phylum Pseudomonadota; class Gammaproteobacteria; order Enterobacterales; family Enterobacteriaceae; genus Pseudocitrobacter; species Pseudocitrobacter sp. RIT415. The sequence goes on from NZ_QBJC02000010.1 coordinate 16,597, forward strand.
CCGTGCCGGCGATCCGCCATCCATTCCGCTCTCGCGTCGCCTGCGTGAACTGCCGCTGCGCGTGAGCCGTCTGAAAACGGGCACCCCGCCGCGTATCGACGCGCGCACTATCGACTTCAGCGTGCTGGCACAACAGCATGGCGACAATCCAATGCCGGTCTTCTCGTTCCTCGGCGATGCGTCCCAGCATCCACGCCAGGTGCCGTGCTATGTCACGCACACTAACGAGAAAACCCACGACGTGATCCGCAATAACCTCGACCGCAGCCCAATGTATGCGGGCGTGATTGAAGGTATTGGTCCACGTTACTGCCCGTCTATCGAAGACAAAGTCATGCGCTTCGCCGACCGAAATCAGCACCAGATCTTCCTGGAGCCGGAAGGGCTGACCTCCAACGAAATTTACCCGAACGGTATCTCCACCAGCCTGCCGTTTGATGTGCAGATGCAAATCGTCCGCTCAATGCAGGGGATGGAAAATGCGAAGATCGTTCGTCCGGGTTATGCCATTGAGTATGACTTCTTCGATCCGCGTGACCTGAAACCGACGCTGGAAAGCAAATTTATCCACGGTCTGTTCTTTGCCGGTCAGATCAACGGCACCACCGGTTACGAAGAAGCCGCCGCACAGGGTCTGCTTGCCGGTCTGAACGCTGCCCGTTTTTCTGCGGAGAAAGAGGGCTGGGCGCCGCGTCGCGATCAAGCCTACCTTGGCGTACTGGTTGACGATCTCTGCACGCTGGGTACCAAAGAACCGTACCGTATGTTCACCTCTCGCGCGGAATATCGCCTGATGCTTCGCGAAGACAATGCCGATCTGCGTCTGACCGAAGCTGGCCGTGAACTGGGTCTGGTGGATGACGTGCGTTGGGCGCGCTTCAACGAGAAGCTGGAGAACATTGAGCGTGAACGGCAGCGTCTGAAAACGACCTGGGTTGCACCATCCTCTGAGTCTGCAGGCGAAGTGAATACTCACCTGAGTGCGCCTCTGTCACGTGAAGCCAGCGGCGAAGATCTCCTCCGGCGCCCGGAAATGACCTACGAACAGTTAACTGCATTGACACCATTCGCGCCAGCGCTGGACGATGCTCAGGCCGCTGAACAGGTTGAGATTCAGGTGAAATACGAAGGTTACATCGCGCGTCAGCAGGATGAGATTGAAAAACAGCAGCGTAACGAAAATACGCTGTTGCCTGCGACGCTCGATTACCGTCAGGTTAACGGTCTTTCCAACGAAGTGATCGCCAAACTGAACGACCATAAACCGGTTTCAATTGGTCAGGCGTCACGAATTTCCGGGATTACCCCTGCCGCCATCTCAATTTTGCTGGTTTGGCTGAAAAAACAAGGTATGCTGCGCCGCAGCGCGTAATAACGGTTTTGGGCGACGGCGTTTGGCTTGCCGCCCTACAAATTCGTCAGCCGGATAAGGTTAAGCCAACATCCGGCAAATTATCCCCAACAGGTATCTTTCGTGATTAACAAACTCTCTCGTCTGCTGGATGAAGCAGGTATTTCGCTCACCGATCACCAGAAAAGTCAGCTGGTGGCCTATGTCGATATGCTGAACAAATGGAACAAAGCGTACAACCTGACGTCCGTACGCGATCCTAACGAGATGTTAATTCGACATATTCTGGACAGCATCGTGGTTGCGCCGCATTTGCATGGTCAACGTTTTATCGATGTCGGAACGGGCCCGGGGTTGCCAGGCGTCCCACTCTCTATCGTTCGCCCTGAATCGCATTTCACATTGCTCGACAGCCTGGGTAAGCGCATACGTTTCCTGCGCCAGGTGCAGCATGAGCTGAAGCTTGAGAACATCACGCCGGTGCAAAGCCGTGTGGAAGAATTCCCTGCGGAGCCCCCGTTTGATGGCGTCATCAGCCGTGCGTTTGCGTCACTGACAGACATGGTGAGCTGGTGTAAGCACTTACCAGCGGAGAATGGCCGCTTCTACGCCCTGAAAGGGCAGAGGCCAGATGATGAGATCAGTCAGTTACCGACTGAATTTTCCGTAGAAAACATTGTTGAACTGCGCGTTCCACACCTCGAAGGCGAACGCCATCTGGTGACAATTAGAGCAAACAAAAGTTAACTTTTATCAAAAAATGTCGGAAAAAACTGACCCTGATTTTGTTAAAAAGAAGCGACAAAAGCGGTGGAACATTCAGTTACATTTAACGACATTTTAACTGCGGGATATCTGAAATTTAACGTGGCTCTTTTTGTTAACCAATAAAATAGTCAACGTGGAAAATATCAGGGTCCTAGCAGTCGATTTGCTGAATGAAACGTTGATGTTAATTTATTATTATAAATGTCAATAAGCTGTTTTTAAGGTGTGTGTGTCATTTTTGAAAAGAGTTGTCTCTAATTGCCTTTAAGATCAAAACGCTGGCAAGTTATGAATTGAGGCTAATCTTATGAGTGCATCATCAAAAATGTTTATTATGTGATCTAGTGCACGCTTTATAGTCAGTGTTTTCGCGGTATTTGCACTTTTGTTCGATCGTTCACACTTTCACAAAAATCGCGAAAATAGAGGTGAGGAAAAATATTTAAACATTTATTCACCTTTTTGCTACTTATTGTTTGAAATCACGAGGCGTCACCGTATAATTTGACCGCTTTTTGATGCTTGACTCTGAGCCTTAAAGAACGTTTTATACGACACGCGGCATACCTCAAAGGGAGCAGGAGTAATAACGTGATGTCATTGTCGCTCGTGAGTCGTAACGTTGCTCGTAAGCTTCTGTTCATTCAGCTCCTGGCAGTAATAGCAAGTGGACTGCTGTTCAGCCTCAAAGACCCCTTCTGGGGCATTTCCTCCGCGTGCGGAGGTATGGCAGTATTCCTGCCTAACATGTTGTTTATGATTTTTGCCTGGCGCCACCAGGTACATACACCGGCTAAGGGCCGAGTTGCCTGGACGTTCGCGTTTGGCGAAGCGTTCAAGGTGTTGGCGATGCTGGTGTTACTGATCGTGGCGTTGGCGGTTTTGAAGGCGGTGTTCTTACCGCTAATCGTGACATGGATTTTGGTGCTGGTGGTTCAGATACTGGCACCCGCTGTAATTAACAACAAAGGGTAAAAGGCATCATGGCTTCTGAAAATATGACGCCGCAGGATTACATAGGTCACCACCTGAATAACCTTCAGCTGGACCTGCGTACATTCTCGCTGGTAGATCCGCATAACCCCCCAGCCACCTTCTGGACGCTCAATATTGACTCCATGTTCTTCTCGGTGGTGCTGGGTCTGTTGTTCCTGCTTATGTTCCGTAGCGTTGCTAAACGAGCAACCAGCGGCGTACCAGGCAAATTTCAGACCGCGATTGAGCTGGTAATCGGCTTCGTTCATGGCAGTGTCAAAGACATGTACCATGGCAAAAGCAAGCTCATCGCTCCTCTGGCTCTGACGATTTTCGTCTGGGTCTTCCTGATGAACCTGATGGACCTTCTGCCTATCGACCTGCTGCCGTATATTGCTGAGCATATACTGGGCCTGCCGGCGCTGCGCGTGGTGCCGTCTGCGGATGTGAACATTACCCTGTCTATGGCACTGGGCGTGTTCATCCTGATTCTGTTCTACAGCATCAAAATGAAAGGCATCGGCGGCTTCACGAAAGAGTTGACGCTGCAGCCGTTCAATCACTGGGCTTTCATTCCTGTCAACTTAATCCTTGAAGGGGTCAGCCTGCTGTCCAAACCGGTTTCTCTCGGTCTGCGACTGTTCGGTAACATGTATGCCGGTGAGCTGATTTTCATTCTGATTGCTGGTCTGTTGCCGTGGTGGTCACAGTGGATTCTGAATGTGCCGTGGGCCATTTTCCACATCCTGATCATTACGCTGCAAGCCTTCATCTTCATGGTTCTGACGATCGTCTATCTGTCGATGGCGTCTGAAGAGCATTAATTTACCAACACTACTACGTTTTAACTGAAACAAACTGGAGACTGTCATGGAAAACCTGAATATGGATCTGCTGTACATGGCTGCCGCTGTGATGATGGGTCTGGCGGCAATCGGTGCTGCGATCGGTATCGGCATCCTCGGGGGCAAATTCCTGGAAGGCGCAGCGCGTCAACCGGATCTGATTCCACTGCTGCGTACTCAGTTCTTTATCGTTATGGGTCTGGTGGATGCTATCCCAATGATCGCTGTAGGTCTGGGTCTGTACGTGATGTTTGCTGTCGCGTAGTAAGCGTTGCTTGAATTAGAAAGCAATATCAGAACGTTAACTAGATAAGAGGCATTGTGCTGTGAATCTTAACGCAACAATCCTCGGCCAGGCCATCGCGTTTGTCCTGTTTGTTCTGTTCTGCATGAAGTACGTATGGCCGCCGTTAATGGCTGCCATCGAAAAACGTCAAAAAGAGATTGCTGACGGTCTTGCTTCTGCTGAACGAGCTAAAAAGGATTTGGACCTTGCACAGGCCAACGCGACCGACCAGCTGAAAAAAGCGAAAGCGGAAGCCCAGGTTATCATCGAGCAGGCGAACAAACGTCGCGCCCAGATCCTGGACGAAGTGAAAGCTGAAGCAGAACAGGAACGTACTAAAATCGTGGCGCAGGCTCAGGCGGAAATCGACGCTGAGCGTAAACGTGCTCGCGAAGAACTGCGTAAGCAAGTTGCTATCCTGGCTGTTGCTGGCGCCGAGAAGATCATCGAACGTTCCGTGGATGAAGCTGCTAACAGCGACATCGTGGACAAACTTGTCGCTGAACTGTAAGGAGGGAGGGGCTGATGTCTGAATTTGTTACTGTAGCTCGCCCCTACGCCAAAGCAGCTTTTGACTTTGCCGTCGAACACAACAGTGTAGAGCGCTGGCAGGACATGCTGGCGTTTACCGCTGAAGTGACGAAAAACGAACAAATGGCAGAGCTTCTGTCTGGCGCGATGGCGCCGGAAACGCTCGCTAAGTCGTTTATCGCCGTCTGTGGTGAGCAACTGGACGAAAACGGCCAGAACCTGATTAAGGTTATGGCTGAAAATGGTCGTCTGCGTGTGCTCCCGGATGTTCTTGAGCAGTTTATTCATTTACGTGCCGCCAGCGAGGCGGTTGCCGAAGTCGAAGTGACTTCAGCGACAGCACTGAGTGAAGAACAGCTTGCGAAAATCAGCACAGCGATGGAAAAACGTCTGTCACGCAAAGTGAAGCTGAATTGCAATATCGATAAGTCTGTAATGGCAGGCATTATCATCCGCTCGGGTGATATGGTCATTGATGGTAGCGTACGCGGCCGTCTTGAACGCCTTGCAGACGTCTTGCAGTCTTAAGGGGACTGGAGCATGCAACTGAATTCCACCGAAATCAGCGAACTGATCAAGCAGCGCATTGCTCAGTTCAGTGTTGTGAGTGAAGCTCACAACGAAGGTACTATTGTTTCTGTAAGCGACGGTGTTATCCGCATCCACGGCCTGGCCGATTGTATGCAGGGTGAAATGATTTCCCTGCCGGGTAACCGTTACGCTATCGCACTGAACCTGGAGCGCGACTCCGTTGGTGCAGTGGTTATGGGTCCGTATGCTGACCTTGCCGAAGGCATGAAAGTTAAGTGTACTGGTCGTATCCTGGAAGTTCCGGTTGGCCGTGGCCTGCTGGGTCGTGTGGTTAACACCCTGGGTGCGCCAATCGACGGTAAAGGTGCGCTGGATAACGACGGCTTCTCCGCTGTTGAAGCTATCGCGCCGGGCGTTATCGAACGTCAGTCCGTTGATCAGCCAGTACAGACTGGTTATAAGTCCGTTGATGCCATGATCCCAATCGGTCGTGGTCAGCGTGAACTGATCATCGGTGACCGTCAGACCGGTAAAACTGCGCTGGCAATCGATGCCATCATTAACCAGCGTGATTCCGGTATCAAATGTGTCTACGTGGCTATCGGCCAGAAAGCGTCCACCATTTCTAACGTGGTACGTAAACTGGAAGAACACGGCGCGCTGGCTAACACCATCGTTGTTGTGGCAACCGCGTCTGAATCCGCTGCACTGCAATACCTGGCGCCGTATGCCGGTTGCGCAATGGGCGAATACTTCCGTGACCGTGGTGAAGATGCGCTGATCATTTATGATGACCTGTCTAAACAGGCTGTCGCATACCGTCAGATCTCCCTGCTGCTCCGTCGTCCGCCAGGACGTGAAGCATTCCCGGGCGACGTATTCTATCTCCACTCCCGTCTGCTGGAGCGTGCTGCGCGTGTTAACGCCGAATACGTTGAAGCCTTCACCAAAGGTGAAGTGAAAGGGAAAACCGGTTCTCTGACCGCTCTGCCGATTATCGAAACCCAGGCGGGTGACGTTTCTGCGTTCGTTCCGACTAACGTAATTTCTATTACCGATGGTCAGATCTTCCTGGAAACCAACCTGTTTAACGCCGGTATTCGTCCTGCGGTTAACCCGGGTATCTCCGTATCCCGTGTAGGTGGTGCAGCGCAGACCAAGATCATGAAAAAACTGTCCGGTGGTATTCGTACCGCGCTGGCGCAGTATCGTGAACTGGCGGCGTTCTCCCAGTTTGCATCCGACCTTGACGATGCAACCCGTAAGCAGCTTGACCACGGTCAGAAAGTGACCGAACTGCTGAAACAGAAACAGTATGCGCCGATGTCCGTTGCGCAGCAGTCTCTGGTTCTGTTCGCAGCAGAACGTGGTTACCTGGCAGATGTTGAATTGTCGAAAATCGGTAGCTTCGAAGCCGCTCTGCTGGCTTACGTCGACCGTGATCACGCTCCACTGATGCAAGAGATCAACCAGTCCGGTGGCTATAACGACGAAATCGAAGGCAAGCTGAAAGGCATCCTCGATTCCTTCAAAGCAACCCAATCCTGGTAACGTCTGGTGGCCTGCCCTAAGGCAGGCCGCAAGGCATTGAGGAGAAGCTCATGGCCGGCGCAAAAGAGATACGTAGTAAGATCGCAAGCGTCCAGAACACGCAGAAGATCACTAAAGCGATGGAAATGGTCGCCGCTTCCAAAATGCGTAAATCGCAGGAACGTATGGCGGCCAGCCGTCCTTATGCAGAAACCATGCGCAAAGTGATTGGTCACCTTGCAAACGGTAATCTGGAATATAAGCACCCGTACCTGGAAGAACGCGACGTTAAACGCGTGGGCTACCTGGTGGTGTCGACAGACCGTGGTCTGTGTGGTGGCTTGAACATTAACCTGTTCAAAAAAATTCTGGCGGAAATGAAAGGTTGGTCTGATAAAGGCGTTCAGTGCGATATCGCAATGATCGGCTCTAAAGGCGTCTCTTTCTTCAATTCCGTTGGCGGCAACATCGTCGCGCAGGTCACTGGCATGGGGGATAACCCTTCCCTGTCCGAACTGATCGGCCCGGTAAAAGTGATGTTGCAGGCTTACGATGAAGGCCGTCTGGACAAGCTTTATATTGTAAACAACAAATTTATCAACACCATGTCTCAGGTTCCTACCATCACTCAGCTGCTGCCGCTGCCTGCGTCAGAAGATGAGGATCTGAAGCGTAAATCCTGGGATTACCTGTATGAACCCGATCCGAAAGCGCTGCTGGATACTCTCCTGCGCCGCTACGTAGAGTCTCAGGTTTATCAAGGTGTTGTAGAAAACCTGGCCAGCGAGCAGGCCGCACGTATGGTGGCGATGAAAGCCGCGACCGATAATGGCGGCAGCCTGATCAAAGAGCTGCAGTTGGTATACAACAAAGCTCGTCAGGCCAGCATTACTCAGGAACTCACCGAGATTGTCGGTGGTGCATCCGCGGTATAACCAGGTTAATTCGTAGAGGATTCAAGATGGCTACTGGAAAAATTGTCCAGGTAATCGGCGCCGTAGTTGACGTCGAATTCCCTCAGGATGCCGTACCGCGCGTGTACGAAGCTCTTGAGGTACAGAATGGTAATGAAGTGCTGGTGCTGGAAGTTCAGCAGCAGCTCGGCGGCGGTATCGTACGTACCATCGCAATGGGTTCTTCTGACGGCCTGCGCCGTGGTCTGGATGTAAAAGACCTCGAGCACCCGATCGAAGTCCCGGTAGGTAAAGCAACACTGGGTCGTATCATGAACGTACTGGGTCAACCGGTCGACATGAAAGGCGACATCGGTGAAGAAGAGCGTTGGGCTATCCACCGCGCAGCACCGTCCTATGAAGAGCTGTCAAACTCTCAGGAACTGCTGGAAACCGGTATCAAAGTAATCGACCTGATGTGCCCGTTCGCTAAGGGCGGTAAAGTTGGTCTGTTCGGTGGTGCGGGTGTAGGTAAAACCGTAAACATGATGGAGCTCATTCGTAACATCGCGATCGAGCACTCCGGTTACTCTGTGTTTGCGGGCGTAGGTGAACGTACTCGTGAGGGTAACGACTTCTACCACGAAATGACCGAATCCAACGTTATCGATAAAGTATCCCTGGTGTATGGCCAGATGAACGAGCCGCCGGGAAACCGTCTGCGCGTTGCACTGACCGGCCTGACCATGGCTGAGAAATTCCGTGACGAAGGCCGTGACGTACTGCTGTTCGTCGATAACATCTATCGTTATACCCTGGCCGGTACGGAAGTATCCGCACTGCTGGGTCGTATGCCTTCAGCGGTAGGTTATCAGCCGACCCTGGCGGAAGAGATGGGTGTTCTTCAGGAACGTATCACCTCTACCAAAACCGGTTCTATCACCTCCGTACAGGCGGTATACGTACCTGCGGATGACTTGACTGACCCATCCCCAGCAACCACCTTTGCGCACTTAGACGCAACCGTGGTACTGAGCCGTCAAATCGCGTCTCTGGGTATCTACCCGGCCGTTGACCCGCTGGACTCCACCAGCCGTCAGCTGGATCCGCTGGTTGTTGGTCAGGAACACTATGACACTGCGCGTGGCGTTCAGTCCATCCTGCAGCGTTATCAGGAACTGAAAGACATCATCGCCATCCTGGGTATGGATGAACTGTCTGAAGAAGATAAACTGGTGGTAGCACGCGCACGTAAAATTCAGCGCTTCCTGTCCCAGCCGTTCTTCGTAGCGGAAGTATTCACCGGTTCTCCGGGTAAATACGTTTCCCTGAAAGACACCATCCGTGGCTTTAAAGGCATCATGGACGGCGAATACGATCACCTGCCAGAGCAGGCGTTCTACATGGTCGGTTCCATCGACGAAGCCGTGGAAAAAGCCAAAAAACTTTAACGCCTTAATCGGAGGGTGATATGGCAATGACTTACCACCTGGACGTCGTCAGCGCAGAGCAACAAATGTTCTCTGGTCTGGTCGAGAAAATCCAGGTAACGGGTAGCGAAGGTGAACTGGGTATTTACCCGGGTCACGCCCCGCTGCTCACCGCCATTAAGCCTGGTATGATCCGCATCGTGAAACAGCACGGTCATGAAGAGTTTATCTACCTGTCTGGCGGCATTCTTGAAGTGCAGCCAGGTAGTACGACCGTTCTGGCTGATACCGCCATTCGTGGCCAGGATCTCGACGAAGCGCGAGCCCTGGAAGCGAAACGCAAAGCGGAAGAGCACATCAAGAGCTCTCACGGCGACGTGGATTACGCTCAGGCGTCTGCGGAACTGGCCAAAGCGATCGCGCAGCTGCGCGTTATCGAGCTGACCAAAAAAGCGATGTAACACCGGCTTGAAAAGTCAAAAAGCCAGTCTGGTTTCCAGGCTGGCTTTTTTTATGATTTGTATCTGTCACATACAAAATATTTATTAATATTCAAAAAGTTAGCCAATACCCTTCACGCAGATTGTCTCTCAGTTGACGCAGTGCTATTTTGTCTCGCATGTAACTATTACATATGTAACTATATGGGGGATCATTAGCATGTCATTTAAACCTTTATTTGAAGGCCCGCAATCTGCTCACCAAGCCGATCGCGCCACGTTTATACGCCAAACCTATATTCACCTTGCCGTTTCAGTGCTGGGCTTTATTTTGCTGAGCGCGGTATTTATGAACCAGGGCGTGGGCGAGATGATGCTGGCAAAACTGGCGGCGGGCGGTCGCTACGGTTGGCTGGTTGTACTGGGCGCTTTTATGCTGGTGGGCATGCTGGCGACACGTCTCGCCGATAATGTAGAATCCGAAAATACCCAGCAGATTGGCCTTGGAATTTACGTACTCGCCGAAGCGTTAATCTTCGCGCCGTTGCTCACTGTTGCAAGATTCGTTAACCCGGACATCATCCCTGCCGCGGCGATTACCACAGTGCTGCTGGTATGCGGCCTGACGTTTACGGCGTTCACCACGCGTAAAGACTTTTCGTTTTTGCGTTCATTTTTAAATATGGCTGGCTTTATCGCCCTCGGCGCTATTGTAGCGAGCGTGATGCTCGGTTTTTCGCTCGGGATTTGGTTCAGTGCCGGGATGGTACTGTTATGTGCAGGGTTTATTCTCTATAACACTTCTAACATTATTCATCACTATCCAACCAACCGTCCTGCAGGCGCGGCGCTACACCTGTTTGCGTCCATCGCCACAATGTTCTGGTATGTGCTGCGTCTGTTTATGTCGCGTAACTGAGTTTGTGCGGTGAATCTTGCTTATGCAGGTTTTACCGCGCTGTTTTAATTTGCCTGAAACTGAAAAGCGGTTTTGATATTTTGTGATGAGCATCACAAAAATGTTGATCGATTAAAAAATGAAGCGTAGACTTATTTTTGTGAGTTGAGTCACAAAAAATATCTTCCTACAAAGGTGCTATCATGAAACTGATCAACAAAATCATCGCTCTTTTCAGCTCTATGAATGTCTCTTTCGGTACTATCAACCACTAAGGTTGGAAGTTTGAAAAACGTGTTTGCTGTGTTTCGTTTCGCGCTGTACCGCTAACTAAAACCACAACACATGCGGTGTGAACGAGAACCAAACGAAAAAGGTCGCCCGATGGCGACCTTTTTGTTTATGCACTGCCTTAGTTTTTAGTCAGGAAATCCCCGGTCTTAAAGCTGCCGTCCGCGTTGCGCTCCAGCGGCTGCGGCAGATCCAGCGAGAGATACTCGTTGCTGTTGACGCTTTTCCCATCAGTGATAAAGATGTTACTGGCATCAATATTCCCCACCACCGCATCATCATATTTTCCGGGCGTCGTACGCAGCGAAAGGTTGTCAGTGAAGACACCCTGCGTTGACGCATCGCCGTAGGGGCTCGGGCGGAAGATGAAGTTGAAACGCTGGTTGTCGACGGCAACGTTGTTCACCACCACCAGCTTGCCCGGGTTAAAGTTATCGGTGAAACCATCAAGGTGGTTGCCAATCGCAATGCTGTTGCGGATCTCATGTGCAACCGGCTGCCCTTCACCACCCAGTTTAAAGCCGTTACTGGTGTTATTACGGGCGATGGAATTTTCAATCACCACTACCCCGTTGGCACCATCTTCGATTTTGTTGAACAGATCGTAGCCGTCATCAATGTTGTCGTGTGAATAGCATCCCTCCAGCCGGTTGCCTTCCCCCACGCGCATCTTCACCGCAAAACCATCTGCATTGATCTTGCCAGGATCTTCATTGCTGAATGATTCCGAATTCACCACCCGGTTGTAGCTGGCCCACAGTGGGCGACCCAGTTTATCCGGCGAGGAGATCTGAATCCCGGTATCGTCGTTGTGATAGGCCACTACGTTCTCAATCAGATTATGGCTACCCTGAATACGCAAACTCTTATCGGTAATATGGATACCGTTGAGATGCCAGTAGTTCGCGTCCAGCAGCATACCGTGGATCACCGCTTTACCGCTGGTTGTCAGCATTTTCGGCTTATCTTTCAGGCCGCTGGCGCTGAGCGGAATATCCGTTTTCGGATAGCTTCCTGCCGCGAGTATCATTTTTCCGCCAGGCGGCAGCAGACTAATGGCCGTATTGAGATCCAACGGCGAGGCTTGCGTACCTTTCCCCTCTGCTTTTCCGTCTGGCGCGACATACAACGTGTTGCCCGTGATTGTCGTGATGAGTTGTACGTCCATGCTCTGGGTTACCGGCTTGCCGTTTGTGGGCGTCCAGCTAATCTGAAAATTGTTGTTCTCCTGAAGGTGAACAGGCAGGGTAAACATCTCGCCGGCCTTCACCGCTTTATCAAGCCCGATCACCACTTCGTTATGGCGCACGGTAAAGTTTCCGTCACCGTTGGCGCGCGCCTGTAGGGTGTAATCTTTGCTCAGACTTTTATCAGCGGAAGCAATCTGCATCACCGGCGGCCAGTTTTTCGCCACAAAAGGTGCCGATGCTACGGTTTGCGCGGGAGAGGTGACAAGAGAAGCATCGCTGATGGTGATTTTCGCATTGCGTGAGGCAAAGAAGCCGACGTAATAATGTTGCTTATCCTGTACCGAAATAAGATCGGCGCGCGGTAGTTTTTCGCTGACCCATTCTTCGCTACCCGCAGGCGCCCAGGCGGTAATGAAACCGTCGTTGGTACGCTCAAGCTTGAGGCGGAAGGTCGGCGTCTTTTGCAGGTCAACTTCTTCTTTATAGCTCACCTTATTTATCGCTGATCCGGCATTTCCCCAGGGTTGGGTGATGCCTTCGCGTGCGATAGCTTGTAGTTTCACGCGGTGAGCATCTTTTTTGTCCTGCGTCATGATGGCATTCATCACCATGTTGGCCGCAGCCGGGAACTCCTCGTAGCCCTCTTTCAGCGGCTCCTGGCGCGGAGTACCAATCACATCGCGCACGAGTAACCCCGCGCCCTCCTGCGCCGCCGGTTTGGCACCGTTTTCCGGGCCAAACTGATCGACGGTCACCGTGGCTTTCAGCACAAAGTTTTCATCTGTGGGAAGTTGGGTGTAGAAGAAAGTCAGACCATCATGAGAGTTAGCAATCTTGCCGCCACGGCTTTCGATTGTTATCGGTTTGCTCAAATCCGCCGTGCTGTCAGGACTGAGCGTTTTCCCCGCGATGGTGACGTTGTTTACGCCAACCTTTTCCGGCAGAACGTTAGAAGAGAAATTAACATCGGTCGATTGCCCAAAGGCAATCGCTTTCCAGATTGGTGCATCTGCGGCCAGTGCCGGTAGGGTGATAACGGCGCTGCACAGGGTTAAAGCCAGAGGTAATTTGTTTTTCATATTATGTTCCTGAATGGTTTCCCGCTGCGATTATCATAAAAATGAAATGATGTTTCTTTTTTATGTGTCACAAAATCGCTCAAATAAAACACTGTTTTATTTCTAATCGATCTTTATTCAGGCGGCAAAAGAAGAGACTAAGCAGGGGCATAGCGCGTAATTCGGCGTTCTGGCTAAACTTTTACAAGACAAAACGTTTTATGATGGTCGAAAATGGGCCTGGAAAGGCGCGTAACAACAGACGGTTGACCGTTTTAACAGCAGACCATTTCATGATGAAAAATATGTAGAAATTTCAAGGTGAAATGGGGTTTACTTCCTACTTAATTTACAGACAGGATGCATATGTCTAACAGTACAATGAGCGTCGTGATCCTTGCCGCTGGCAAAGGCACCCGCATGTATTCCGAACTTCCAAAAGTGCTGCACACCCTGGCAGGAAAGCCAATGGTGCAACACGTCATTGATGCTGCCAATAAATTAGGCGCAGCGCAGGTTCATCTGGTGTATGGCCACGGCGGCGAACTGCTCAAAAAGACGCTCACCGACGGCAATCTGAACTGGGTACTTCAGGCTGAGCAACTGGGTACGGGTCATGCCATGCAGCAGGCCGCGCCGTTCTTTGCTGATGATGAAGACATCATGATGCTGTATGGCGATGTGCCGCTGATCTCCGTCGAGACGCTGCAACGCCTGCGTGATGCGAAACCGCAGGGCGGCATTGGCCTGCTGACCGTCAAGCTCGACGATCCTACCGGCTATGGCCGCATCACCCGCGAAAACGGCAAAGTGACCGGCATTGTTGAGCATAAAGATGCCAGCGATGAACAGCGTCAGATTCAGGAAATTAACACCGGCATTCTGATTGCCAGCGGTGCGGATATGAAGTGCTGGTTGTCGAAGCTGAACAACAACAATGCGCAGGGTGAGTTCTATATCACTGACATTATCGCGATGGCGTACCAGGAAGGGCGTGAAATTGCCGCTGTGCATCCTGACCGCCTGAGCGAAGTAGAAGGCGTCAACAACCGCCTGCAACTCTCGCGCCTTGAACGCGTTTACCAGTCTGAGCAGGCTGAAAAACTGCTGCTGGCGGGCGTAATGCTGCGCGATCCGGCGCGTTTTGATCTCCGTGGCTCCCTGTCTCATGGGCGCGATGTGGAAATTGACGCTAACGTTATTCTGGAAGGCGACGTTACGCTGGGCAACCGCGTGAAAATTGGCGCGGGCTGCGTAATTAAAAACGCGGTGATTGGCGATGATTGTGAAATCAGCCCGTACAGCGTGGTGGAAGATGCGCGTCTTGACGCTGCCTGCACTATCGGCCCGTTCGCCCGTCTGCGTCCTGGCGCGGAACTGCTGGAAGGCGCGCACGTCGGTAACTTCGTTGAAATGAAAAAAGCGCGTCTGGGTAAAGGCTCGAAAGCCGGTCATCTGACCTACCTGGGCGATGCGGAAATTGGCGACAACGTGAATATCGGCGCAGGTACCATCACTTGTAACTACGATGGTGCGAACAAATTCAAAACTATCATCGGGAATGATGTGTTTGTGGGTTCCGACACACAGCTGGTGGCGCCGGTTACTGTGGGTAATGGTGTCACTATCGCCGCCGGTACCACTGTCACGCGCAATGTTGCTGATAACGAACTGGTTTTAAGCCGTGTACCGCAAGTCCATAAACAGGGCTGGCAGCGTCCGGTGAAGAAGAAGTAAATTTCGTGGCGGGCTTGCCCGCCCAACAAATTTGTAGGCCTGATAAGGCGAAGCCGCCATCAGGCAGACAGGAGATGAGGGGATAAAATAATCCTCCGCTCAAATTGCTGTATCTATAAAAATAACCCCACTCTCTACAAAGGCTCGGGGCGCCCGAAAATACGGGCATACAGGTTGACCGACAACGACTGGCATATCGCCAAAATCGGAATTAAAAAACTATGTGTGGAATTGTAGGCGCAGTCGCGCAACGTGATGTAGCTGAGATCCTTCTCGAAGGTTTACGTCGTCTGGAATACCGTGGTTATGACTCCGCGGGTCTGGCGGTCGTTGATGAAAAGGGCAACATGACCCGTCTGCGTCGTCTGGGTAAAGTCCAGATGCTCTCTCAGGCGGCGGAAGAACACCCGCTTCACGGCGGCACCGGTATTGCTCACACCCGTTGGGCAACGCACGGCGAACCCTCAGAAACCAACGCGCATCCGCATGTTTCTGAACACATTGTGGTGGTGCATAACGGCATCATCGAAAACCACGAACCGCTGCGCGAAATGTTGCAGGGCCGTGGCTATACCTTCGTGTCCGAAACGGATACCGAAGTGATCGCCCACCTGGTGCACTGGGAAATGGAACAGGGCGGCACACTGCGTGAAGCTGTGCTGCGCGCGATCCCACAACTGCGTGGCGCGTATGGCACCGTCATTATGGATACCCGCAATCCGGAAACCCTGCTGGCCGCACGTTCGGGTAGCCCGCTGGTTATCGGCCTTGGCATGGGTGAAAACTTTATCGCCTCTGACCAGCTGGCGCTGCTGCCGGTTACTCGTCGCTTTATCTTCCTCGAAGAGGGCGATATCGCGGAAGTGACCCGCCGCGCGGTAACCGTGTTTGATAAATCTGGCGCAGAAGTAAAACGTCAGGATATTGAATCCAATCTCCAGTATGACGCAGGCGATAAAGGTATTTACCGCCACTACATGCAGAAAGAGATTTACGAGCAGCCGAACGCCATCAAAAACACTCTGACCGGTCGTATCAGCCATGGCCAGGTGGATTTAAGCGAACTGGGCCCGAACGCCGACGAACTGCTGTCGAAAGTCGAGCATATCCAGATCATCGCCTGCGGGACGTCCTACAACTCCGGTATGGTTTCTCGCTACTGGTTTGAATCGCTGGCGGGCGTACCGTGTGACGTGGAAATCGCCTCTGAATTCCGCTATCGCAAATCCGCGGTGCGTCGTAACAGCCTGATGATCACCCTGTCTCAGTCTGGCGAAACGGCAGATACCCTCGCGGGCCTGCGTCTGTCGAAAGAGCTGGGTTACCTCGGTTCTCTGGCAATCTGTAACGTACCGGGCTCTTCGCTGGTACGTGAATCCGATCTGTCGATGATGACCAATGCGGGGACTGAAATCGGTGTAGCGTCCACCAAAGCGTTCACGACGCAGTTGACCGTTCTGCTGATGCTGGTGGCGAAACTGGCAAACCTGAAAGGTCTGGATGCCTCTATCGAGCACGACATCGTTCATGGCCTGCAGGCGCTGCCGAGCCGTATCGAGCAGATGCTGTCGCAGGATAAACGCATTGAAGCGCTGGCAGAAGATTTCTCTGACAAGCATCACGCATTGTTCCTCGGTCGTGGCGATCAGTACCCGATCGCGCTGGAAGGCGCGCTGAAGCTGAAAGAGATCTCCTACATTCACGCAGAAGCTTACGCTGCAGGCGAGCTGAAACACGGCCCGCTGGCGCTGATTGACGCGGATATGCCGGTTATCGTGGTTGCACCGAACAACGAACTGCTGGAAAAACTGAAATCCAACATTGAAGAAGTTCGCGCGCGCGGCGGCCAGCTGTATGTCTTCGCCGACCAGGATGCCGCCTTCACCAACAGCGACAACATGCACATCATCGAGATGCCGCACGTTGAAGAGGTGATTGCGCCAATCTTCTACACCGTGCCGCTGCAGTTGCTGGCGTACCACGTCGCGCTGATCAAAGGCACCGACGTTGACCAGCCGCGTAACCTGGCAAAATCGGTCACTGTAGAGTAATCGCACCAGACTCCACCTTCGGGTGGAGTTTTTTTTTTACGCCAATCCCCGCCTGAGATTTATGACAATCTGTCATTTTCAGCTATGGTTTCTGATGTCATAAAAAGAAAATATTGCTGAAATCTGAAATTCGTAACAACTAACAAGTTATTGAAATTTATAGTTTTTATATCTATATTTTCGATAAGCACCTCCTTGTCATAAAACTGTCATATTCCATACATATAACTGTCACCTGTTTGTCCTATTTTGCTCATCGTAGCCATTAAACAATGCTTTATGAATCCTTCCAGGAGACATTATGAAAGTTATGCGTACCACCGTCGCCACTGTTGTCGCCGCGACCTTATCGATGAGTGCTTTCTCTGTATTCGCAGCAGCAAGCCTGACAGGCGCTGGTGCAACATTCCCGGCGCCGGTGTATGCCAAATGGGCTGACACCTACCAGAAAGAGACCGGTAATAAGGTGAACTACCAGGGCATCGGTTCTTCTGGCGGCGTAAAACAAATTACCGCTAACACCGTGGATTTCGGCGCATCGGATGCTCCGCTGTCTGACGAAAAACTGGCGCAGGAAGGCCTGTTCCAGTTCCCGACCGTTATCGGCGGTGTGGTTCTGGCTGTAAACATTCCGGGTCTGAAATCTGGCGAACTGGTGCTGGACGGTAAAACCCTGGGTGACATCTATCTGGGTAAAATCAAGAAGTGGGATGACGAAGCCATCACCAAACTGAACCCGGGCGTGAAACTGCCATCGCAGAATATCGCTGTGGTACGCCGTGCGGATGGTTCAGGTACCTCCTTCGTCTTTACCAGCTACCTGGCGAAAGTAAACGAAGAGTGGAAATCCAAAGTGGGTGCAGGCTCTACCGTAAACTGGCCGACTGGCCTCGGCGGTAAAGGCAACGACGGAATTGCAGCGTTTGTGCAGCGTCTGCCGGGGGCGATTGGTTATGTTGAATACGCTTACGCGAAACAGAATAACCTGGCCTACACCAAAATTGTTTCCGCTGACGGTAAACCGGTAAGCCCGACCGAAGAGAGTTTCTCTAATGCTGCCAAAGGCGTCGACTGGAGCAAATCCTTCGCGCAGGATCTGACGAACCAGAAAGGTGACGATGTGTGGCCGATTACCTCCACCACCTTCATCCTGGTGCACAAAGAGCAGAAAAAACCTGAGCAGGGCGTCGAAGTGCTGAAGTTCTTCGACTGGGCTTACAAAAACGGCGCGAAACAGGCTAACGACCTGGATTACGCTTCACTGCCGGATAGCGTGGTTGAGCAGGTTCGTGCCGCATGGAAGACCAGCGTGAAAGACAGCAGCGGTAAAGCGCTGTACTAACGGGAAATATTGACGAAAATGGCGGGTGGCGCTGCGCTTACCCGCCCTACGGTTCACACTGTAGGCCCGATAAGCGTTTACGCTATCGGGCAACTTCGTAAAACGCGTTTAACGGAAAGAGTGATTTATGGCTGCAACCAAGCCTGCTTTTAACCCACCGGGTAAAAAGGGTGACATGATCTTCAGCGCGCTGGTAAAACTGGCAGCGCTGATTGTGCTATTGATGTTGGGCGGCATTATCGTGTCCCTGATCATCTCCTCCTGGCCGAGTATCGAAAAATTCGGCTTCTCATTCCTGTGGACCAAAGAGTGGGATGCGCCGAACGATATTTACGGTGCGCTGGTTCCCATTTACGGAACCCTTGTAACCTCCATTATCGCGCTGCTGATCGCCGTTCCGGTGAGTTTCGGCATCGCCCTGTTCCTGACGGAACTGGCCCCCAACTGGCTGCGTCGCCCGTTAGGTATCGCCATTGAACTGCTGGCGGCTATCCCGAGTATCGTTTACGGCATGTGGGGCCTGTTTATCTTCGCCCCGCTGTTCGCGACGTACTTCCAGGAGCCGGTTGGCAACGTTCTCTCCAACATCCCGTTTGTGGGTGCACTGTTCTCCGGCCCGGCCTTTGGTATCGGGATTCTGGCGGCAGGCGTGATCCTCGCCATCATGATCATCCCGTACATCGCGGCGGTCATGCGCGATGTGTTCGAACAAACGCCGGTAATGATGAAAGAATCCGCTTACGGCATCGGCTGCACCACCTGGGAAGTTATCTGGCGCATTGTGCTTCCGTTCACCAAAAATGGCGTCATCGGCGGCATCATGCTGGGCCTTGGCCGCGCGCTGGGTGAAACCATGGCGGTGACCTTTATCATCGGTAACACTTACCAGCTCGACAGCGCCTCGCTGTATATGCCGGGCAACAGTATCACCTCGGCGCTGGCAAACGAATTCGCGGAAGCGGAATCCGGGCTGCATGTTGCGGCGCTGATGGAACTGGGTCTGATCCTGTTTGTGATTACCTTTATCGTGCTGGCGGCGTCTAAATTCATGGTGATGCGTCTGGCGAAAAACGAGGGGGCGCGTTAATGGCTACGCTCGATATGCAAAACACCGCGGCCCTGGCGGAATCTCGCCGCAAAATGCAGGCGCGTCGCCGCCTGAAGAACCGCATCGCACTCACGCTTTCCATGGCGACGATGGCGTTCGGTCTGTTCTGGTTGGTGTGGATCCTGATGTCCACCATTACTCGCGGTATCGACGGAATGTCGCTGGCGCTGTTCACCGAAATGACACCGCCGCCGAACACGGCGGGTGGTGGTCTGGCGAACGCCCTGGCAGGCAGTGGTTTGCTGATCCTGTGGGCGACGGTATTTGGTACGCCGCTCGGCATCATGGCGGGGATTTATCTCGCGGAATATGGCCGTAAATCGTGGCTCGCAGAAGTGATTCGTTTTATTAACGATATCCTGCTTTCCGCACCGTCGATTGTCGTGGGTCTGTTCGTCTACACCATCGTGGTGGCGCAAATGCAGCATTTCTCCGGCTGGGCCGGGGTGATTGCGCTGGCGCTGTTGCAGGTGCCAATCGTTATTCGTACCACCGAAAACATGCTCAAACTGGTGCCCGATAGCCTGCGCGAAGCGGCTTACGCGCTGGGTACGCCGAAATGGAAGATGATCTCGGCGATTACGCTGAAGGCGTCCGTTTCGGGGATCATGACCGGTATCCTGCTGGCGATTGCCCGTATCGCGGGCGAAACCGCACCGCTGCTGTTTACCGCGCTCTCGAATCAGTTCTGGAGCACCGACATGATGCAGCCGATCGCCAACCTTCCGGTCACCATATTTAAATTTGCGATGAGCCCGTTTGCCGAGTGGCAGCAACTGGCCTGGGCCGGGGTACTGATTATTACCCTGTGCGTACTGCTACTGAATATTCTGGCGCGCGTGATTTTCGCGAAGAAGAAACACGGTTAATTTTTGCGGCGTGGCGGATGCCGCGTCGGATGAGGAAAAGAGTGAGATGAGTATGGTCAATACTGCCCCGGGTAAAATTCAGGTTCGTGATTTGAACTTCTACTACGGTAAATTCCATGCCCTGAAGAACATTAACCTGGATATCGCCAAAAACCAGGTAACGGCATTTATCGGGCCGTCCGGCTGCGGGAAATCCACGCTGCTGCGTACCTTCAACAAAATGTTCGCGCTCTACCCTGAGCAGCGTGCGGAAGGGGAAATTCTGCTCGATGGTGACAACATCCTGACCAATACCCAGGATATCGCGCTGTTGCGTGCAAAAGTGGGCATGGTGTTTCAGAAACCGACGCCGTTCCCGATGTCAATTTATGACAACATCGCCTTTGGTGTGCGTCTGTTTGAAAAGCTCTCGCGCACCGACATGGACGAGCGCGTGCAGTGGGCGTTGACCAAGGCCGCATTATGGAACGAAACCAAAGATAAACTGCATCAGAGCGGGTACTCTCTCTCCGGTGGTCAGCAGCAGCGTCTGTGCATCGCGCGCGGCATCGCGATTCGCCCGGAAGTGCTGTTGCTTGATGAACCGTGCTCCGCGCTTGACCCCATCTCCACCGGGCGTATTGAAGAGCTGATCACCGAACTGAAACAGGATTACACCGTCGTTATCGTGACCCACAACATGCAGCAGGCTGCGCGTTGCTCGGATCACACGGCGTTTATGTACCTGGGCGAGCTGATTGAGTTCAGCGACACGGATGCACTGTTCACCCGCCCGGCGAAGAAACAGACTGAAGATTACATTACTGGCCGCTACGGTTGATTTGGAGTTAACCATGGACAACCTCAATCTTAATAAACACATTTCCGGCCAGTTCAACGCTGAACTGGAAAGTATCCGCACCCAGGTGATGACCATGGGCGGCATGGTCGAGCAGCAGCTCTCCGACGCGATTACCGCGATGCACAATCAGGACAGCGATCTGGCCAAACGCGTGGTGGAAGGCGACAAACAGGTCAATATGATGGAAGTCGCTATCGATGAAGCGTGCGTGCGCATTATCGCCAAACGCCAGCCGACGGCGAGCGACCTGCGCCTGGTGATGGCGATTATCAAAACCATCGCCGAGCTGGAGCGTATTGGTGACGTTGCGGATAAAATCTGCCGCACGGCGCTGGAGAAGTTCTCTTCTCAGCACCAGCCGCTGCTGGTGAGCCTGGAATCGCTGGGCCGCCACACGGTACAGATGCTGCATGATGTGCTGGATGCCTTCGCACGTATGGATCTCGACGAAGCGGTGCGTATCTACCGCGAAGATAAGAAAGTCGATCAGGAATATGAAGGCATCGTGCGTCAACTGATGACGTATATGATGGAAGATCCGCGCACTATCCCGAGCGTATTAACGGCGCTGTTCTGCGCGCGCTCTATCGAGCGTATCGGTGACCGCTGCCAGAATATCTGCGAATACATCTTCTACTTCGTGAAAGGGCAGGATTTCCGTCACGTGGGCGGCGATGAGCTGGATAAGCTGCTGGCAGGGAAGGATCCGAAAGAGTAACCAGCAAAGCGCGCGATCGGTTCCCTCTCCCTGCGGGAGAGGGTTAGGGTGAGGGGAAACATCACCTCACGATATCCCACCCGCGCGCCTTCCACAGCGCTGGCAACTGTGCCAGATCGGTAAACGTCGTCACTTTCGGATGATCAATTGGCTTGTTATGCGGGTCGGCGCAGAAGTAGAACACCTCCATTCCCGCATCAATTCCCGACTGCGCGCCAGCGGAAGAGTCATCCACCAGAATGCAGTTCTCCACGTTGACGTTCATCGCCTTCGCCGCGTGGAACATCAGCGCCGGGTCCGGCTTCCAGCGCTGGATGTCGTAGCCGCTGAACAGTTTTTCCGGGAAATGGTGCAACATCTGAAGTTTGCCCAATGAGTGCTGCATTTTGCTGACCGGCCCGTTAGAAACCACGCACATCGGCACTTTCATGGCATTCAGCAGCGTATCTGCCCCGGCGATTATCTCAAGTTCCGAGTCGAACAGGCGTGCGACCTCTGCGCGATAAACCGGTTCCAGATCTGCGCGGGCGAGATTCACCCCGTGCTCTGCGTTAATGATGTCGATGATCTCGTAGAGTTTCACGCCTTTAAAACGTTTAAAGATCTCTTCGAGATCAAGCGTAATGCCAAACACTTTGAACATATGGACATACGCGCGAGAACAAATCACTTCGCTGTCGACCAGCGTGCCGTCACAGTCGAAAAATACTGCTTCAATCCCGGACATATCATTCCCTTAATAACAAGTTTAACGTTTTCGTACTGCTGAATTGAGAGACGCAATCGTTGCCGTATAAGCAAAACAGATGAAAAAAAGTATCTCGCAACCGCGCCTATTGTCGCATTTTGGTATAGGATAGCGACGAATTTTCCTTCCTTTCTGCGGAAATAGATGATGAGCCAACAACAAACTACCCCGGCTTCCGGTCAGGGTATGCTGGAACGCGTGTTCAAACTGCGCGAACACGGCACAACGGCACGTACTGAAGTGATTGCCGGTTTCACCACTTTCCTGACGATGGTCTACATCGTTTTTGTAAACCCACAAATTCTCGGCGTGGCGGGCATGGACACCAGCGCGGTGTTTGTCACCACCTGCCTGATTGCTGCGCTGGGCAGCATCCTGATGGGCGTTTTCGCGAACCTGCCGGTGGCGCTGGCGCCCGCGATGGGCCTCAACGCCTTCTTCGCCTTTGTCGTGGTACAGGCAATGGGCCTGCCGTGGCAGGTGGGCATGGGCGCAATCTTCTGGGGCGCAATCGGCCTTCTGTTGCTGACTATCTTCCGCGTGCGTTACTGGATGATTGCCAATATCCCGGTTAGCCTGCGCGTGGGTATCACCAGCGGTATCGGTCTGTTCATCGGTATGATGGGCCTGAAAAACGCGGGCGTCATCGTAGCGAACTCCGAAACGCTGGTGGCGATTGGCAACCTGACCTCTCACAGCGTACTGCTGGGTGTGCTGGGCTTCTTCATTATCGCCATCCTGGCATCGCGCAACATTCATGCTGCCGTACTGGTCTCCATCGTCGTAACCACGCTGCTGGGCTGGATGCTGGGCGACGTGCATTACAACGGTATCGTTTCTGCGCCGCCGAGCGTCATGACGGTTGTCGGTCACGTTGACCTGGCGGGTTCGTTTAACCTGGGCCTGGCGGGCGTGATTTTCTCCTTCATGCTGGTGAACCTGTTCGACTCCTCCGGTACGCTGATTGGCGTGACCGATAAAGCAGGGCTGACCGACGAAAAAGGTAAATTCCCGCGAATGAAACAAGCGCTGTATGTGGACAGCATCTCGTCCGTCGCCGGTTCCTTTATTGGCACCTCGTCCGTCACCGCGTATATCGAATCCTCTTCCGGTGTTTCCGTCGGTGGCCGTACCGGCCTGACGGCGGTCGTTGTGGGTCTGCTGTTCCTGTTGGTTATTTTCTTGTCTCCGCTGGCCGGAATGGTACCGGGCTATGCGGCTGCAGGTGCGCTGATTTACGTTGGCGTGCTGATGACCTCAAGCCTGGCGCGCGTGAAGTGGGAAGACCTGACCGAATCTGTACCGGCGTTCATCACCGCCGTGATGATGCCGTTCAGCTTCTCCATTACCGAAGGTATTGCGCTGGGCTTTATTTCCTACTGCGTGATGAAAATCGGTACCGGCCGTTTCCGCGATCTCAGCCCGTGCGTGATTATCGTTGCGCTGCTGTTCGTGCTGAAGATTGTGTTTATTGACGGGCATTAATGCCCTCACCCTAACCCTCTCCCAGTGGGAGAGGGCCGGGGTGAGGGGAAATGTTCTACGCCTTAACCCGCAAAATATACTCGCCAAATGCGGTCAACTGACCGGTCAGATGATCCAGCGTGCCTTGCTCAATCACTTCACCCAACTGTGGGTCGACTTTGTTCTGAATCACGCCGCCCATAAACTCCGGCTTGTTCATCACCATTGCATCAAGGAAGACCAGAATCTGACGCAGGTGATACTGGCAGCGTGCGCCGCCAATCGCGCCCATAGAGCTGGTCTGAATCAGCACTGGCTTACCGGCCAGCGGCTGTTCTGGCAGGCGTGACAGCCAGTCGATAGCATTTTTCAGTCCACCCGGTACGGAGTAGTTATATTCCGGCGTCACAATCACCACGCCATCCGCCTGACGAATCTGCTCCGCCAGCGCTAATACGCTTTGCGGAAAACCCTCTTCCTGCTGAACGTCGGCGTCATACAGCGGGATATCGCCAATCGACGGCAGCGGAGCAACGTCCATACCCGCGGGCGCAATTTTCGGCAGGGTGCGCGCAACCATACCGTTAAATGAACCTTTGCGCAGGCTTCCCAGTAACGTAACAACTTTCAACGCTTCGGACATGATTACTCCTGTTTATCTACTGGCCAACGACGGCCAGGTTAATTGAGTATAAGAGCCTTATCAGCCGACAGGCTGGTGAATCGCATCAGACGAGCGTCTTCGGCATTTGCGCGCGTTTGTGCGTCAGGCAGGCTCTGCCAGCCGTGCTTACCGTCATATTGCCAGATTTTGAGCTTCTCAATGGCGGGCGTCGCGGCGAGTGACCAGACCAGCACATCTTCCGCATCGCTCAGCGCTTCCAGCTGTGCCAGACGGGCCGATCGTAAACGTCCCGAACCCGGTAACAACTGGAGCAGTTCAGGCTTATCGTGATGAATTTCACCGGTGAGTTTAAGAATGCTATGGCGGAGAGTCAGCAACTGAACCTGTGCTTCATTGGCGTCATTTTGATTTTTAATCCACAGCTTCTCATTACTGGTGAAGCCGTCACTTTCTGGATTCTGTGCCCGGGAAAGTGAGTAGGCAGAACGCTGTAGTTCAATATCGAGCCCGCATTTTCCTTCGGTGGTCAGCGCGACGCCGACAATATTTCCGGTGTAGGCCAGCGAAAAATCGGGAAGGTTGGGGTCACGAAAAACCGGCCTGCCATCAGGCTGATTGATGATTTCTGGCAATTCGCTAATGCCGTAGAGCATGAACACCAGCTCAGCGAGCAAGGCGCGTGATGCCAGAAAGCGTGTTCGTCGATGTGATGGTAACTCGCGGGCCGCATTATGGCAGGCTGTCGACAGCCTGACCGAGAGCATATGCCCGTCGTTCAGTATCCCTCTTGCAAAATGTATCGCCATTTTTCGCTCCGTGATTAATGGTCCGTTAATAAATTCCACCCTTATATTATCGGTGAAACGTATACGTTTTAATGCGGAAGCGCAGACATTGAAAGGGTCAGGAGAGGACTTTTACAATTTCTTAGTCGTAACAGTTAAATATGTCGCAAAAATGACATAAACAAGCAGGATCATTTAATATCCTGATATAGCGATGTGATGGTCTCCTTCAGCCAGATGAGTTTGGGGTTGTGGCTATTACGCTTGTGCCACAGAAGCGTAAAAGGCACCCTCATCTTCTCGCGCAGGCTCTCATCAAAGGGCAGCGGACGGGCAACCAGCGGTAGATGATGCTGCTGATTGTAGTGCTGACAGTAGAGCGGTGCGGTAGCGATCAGTGAATGATCCGGTTGGGCAGCCATAAACAGCGATTGCTCAAATCCCGGTAGGCTAAGGGCGATAGTGCGTTCGCGCCCCAGCTCTTGCAACACGTTATCCAGTGCCCAGGTGTCACTCTGTTCCCAGCAGATACTGATGTGCGGATAACGCAGGAAAGTCTCCAGATTCCACTCTTCGCGCAGCGCCGGATGATCCTCGCGTAGCCAGACCCAGGGAAGATCGGTAAACAGCACCTCGAAGTCGATCGACAGCGGCAGGGCGCTAAGTAATTCCCGTGAACGGGGATGCGTCTCGCGGCCTGTAAAACCAATATCCACCTCACCGCGCGTAATGGCATCCAGCGAGTCGTAATCCCAGTTACGCACTTTTATTGACGCCTGCGGGTAGCGCTGATAAATCTGCTGCGACAGCGAATTAAATTTCAGCATCATCAGCGGCGACTCGGCCGCCAGCTCAAATTTCAGCCCGCCCGGCGTCTCATTATGCGGCTTATCAAGAATTTGCTTCCCCATCTGCATCCAGTCCGCCAGATCCTGCTCAATGCTTACCATCAGCGGCGTCGGCGTCAGCCCTAATGGCGTATTGATAAACAGCGGGTCGTCAAACCAGGTGCGCAGCTTCGCCAAAGACTTACTGACCGCCGATGGCGTCACACTCATTCGCTTCGCTGCTTTGGTTACGCTACGCTCCTGCGCCAGCAGTTGCAGGCATAACAGCAGGTTAAGATCGAGGCTGGTGATGGATTTCTTCATGGCGATGCGCGGTCCTGTTGGGCGTGACGGCGAGAATCAGCAATAGACTCAATATGCTACAGGCAATCAGAATCCCGATCAGCATATTCAGCGCATTGAGGCCGAGCACCGCCGCCAGCCAAATCCACAGCGAAGATCCACAGACCTGAGCAATGCCCAGTACCGAACTGGCGACGCCCGCGCGCAGGGCGAACGGGCCGAGTGCCTGGCTCATTGCCACGCCAAAGCCGACCGAGAACCCTGCGCAAATCAGCGTAATGCCAAACAGCGTAACAGCATGGGTTGACGCAAGAATGAGCACCACGCCTGCCGCCAGAAACAAACACTGCGAGGTCATCATCAGCGTGCGCGGCTTAAAGAGACTCAACGCAAACGGCGTTGAGAACGAGACGGCCATGCTTACGCCCGCCGTTAACGCCATAGTGGTGGCATACTCGCCGCGCGCAAAGCCCATCATCTCCATCAACAGCACCGGTGACGTATTCACAAAGGTGAGGATCACCGAGACGCTAAGCGTAGTGATGGCAAGGCGGCTGAGGAAGAATCGGTCGAGTAGCGATTCGGGTGAGGGCGCAGAGTGTGTGGTGGCATTTTGTTGTTTATCGGGCCGCGTCTCTTTCAGTACCAGCAGTGAGAGCAGGAACACCAGTACGCCCATGGTCAACATCGTCCAGAACAGGCTCTGCCAGGGATAGCTGAGCATGATCAGATGTCCCATCACGGGTGCCAGTACGGGCACAATGCAGGTGATACCGTTCAGCAACGACAGCACTTTGGCACGCCGCTGTTCATCCAGCGTATCGCGCAGAATCGCGAAGGCGACAACATAGCAGTTCCCCGCTCCAAACCCTTGTATAAAACGGCCAATCAGAAACAACGAACTCTCCTGTGCCAGCGCGCATAGCGCAGAGGCCAGAATAAACGTCACCGCGCCAAACAGTGCTACAGGCCGGCGCCCTGAGCGATCGGCGGCGCGTCCGGCAAACAGCATCGCGGTCGCCATACCGGCCAGATAAACCGAGAAGGCAATATGCAGCTGCGCCTCGCTGGCGTTGAGATCGGCGGCAATGCGCGGTAAACCCACCAGATACATATCGATTCCGGCAGGGTAAAGCAAAACAAGGGCGAAACTACACAGAAGATAGCGGGCCATAGCGTCCTCACAATAAGCGTGGCGCTCAGGATACGGGGAGGGCGAATGGCTGGCGAGTTGCCATTTGGACAAGTGTGATTTCCTGTGAGGAAATCACACTTCAGGGGGCAGTGAAACCAAACGCCCGGTGGCGCTGCGCTTACCGGGCTTACGGGATTTCCCCGTAGGCTGGATAAGGCATTTACGCCGCCATCCGGCGATGGGCACCAAAGCCTGCCGAAAACAATACAGAAGCTGGAAAATCGAGCTAACGCGTTAATCCATCAGCGATACCTTTCTTTAAACATGGCTATAGGCACATCCAAGGAACAAAAGCCAAATAGCTGATGGAACCACGCTTAAAACCATCACATTATGAGGATTTAGAGGAATTCAGCTTTTATTGCAGATGTTCCTGCAATGGCAATAGTTTTTGCCAATGAATCGTGGCTCCTGAATTACTGTGTGGACGATTTTATGCAGTCGCCTACCCGGGCAGGGATATACCCACACGTATAATGACCTGTCCTCCGGTATCGGTTCGGTAGTGCTGGTTTCTCCTCCTGGTAAGTGAATTTCTGACATCTGTTTGAGTGTCAGCCTGTTTGTTGCAGTGGATTTGCAGGCAGTAGCTGGGTTGAAGCTGATCTGCGCGCTGGCGTCACTTTCACTCGCTTACGCTCTTAAAAGTGACGCCGCGTTTTGCACATTCAGCAGGAAGTACGGACGCAAAGCCTTCGGCAATGCCGTCCGACTTCTCTACAGCGTTATGTCTGTCGCTACGCTTGCAACAGGGTAGCGATATAGGGTGTGGTCACCTGTATCAAGACAGGAGGTCAGTTTCAGACCACGCTTCGTTCCCTGGTTGACCGGGGGGCTGACCGCCAAAGGCGCTTCTTACAGGTCGCAGTTCGTCTTAGAACAGGAAGCTTTTAGGGGTACTGCTATGAGTTGGGGATAGGGTAAATCTGGGGGAGGGGGAAAGCTGCGGGAAATTGTTTGTGGGAATTAAAGATTTAAGTCGTGAGCAATATTTGATGGCAATGATGTGGTGAATGAAATGTGGTGTTGTAATTTCCATGGTCTATGTTATTAATGGGTTACCATTAGGGGGGTATTACTATTTTCCTCTAAAGAAGGAATTTATACTAAATCTCATTTATAATCTTTTTGCTGATTTTTCTTTTTAGAAAAGGACATGTTTCATGTATAACAATCTCCCTGTGCTAATGGAAAACATTCTTTATACAGATTCTTTAATGAATAGCTATTATTCCAATCTTGAGGAAAACACTATCAATGAAGCATTAAATGAATATAGATTGAGAATAGATGATCTTATAATAAATGGTTTAAATGAAGATGAACAGTCACCTTTAAATATTTATCTGTCAGGTGGGGAGGAAATCTATTCTTATAAGCATGGTTTGCTGTCAATGGATAAGGTAATATTGGATGATGTTCTCTATGAAATTTCTTTGCGAAATAATAATTCAACGTCTGATGCTATGCTTAGTCCATTTATTCAAGAAGATAAACAAGAAAAGATAGATTTAACGAAAAAGGCTATTGCTAACTTCATCTCTTTTATTAAAAGTAATTTTGAATTAATTCGTGCTGGTTTCATTTCATTTTGCAGAAGCAATAGTATGCTTGAAGAAGTTGAACGGAAAGATAAGATTTTTGAAGATAATGCAGATCGAAACTTTATCTATAGCTTTCTTCCTCGTGAAGTTGCTACCATGTATGAAAGAAAGTTAAAAGTCCAGCCTATAAGAAGGTTAGCAAATACCAATAAAATTAAATTTGTTTCTGAAAAAACATTGCCTCCAGAGATAATGCTAGAAATAACTGATTGTGAAAGTTCCTATGTTAATGGGTATATGTATCAGAGTATAGTAGACAGTAAACTAAACGATGACAGAACATTTGATTTTAGACTGGTATTGGGAAAGCATGAGAATAAACGAAGTTATGATAGTTGGGTCCAGGGAGCTGTGAATAGAACGATATTTTTTCATTATAATACCTTGATGTTAAACTTAAAGCAATCTTATGCATATGGAGCATCATTAGGTACTAGTTGCCCTTTTTATGCTAATGTTCTTAAGAAAATAGATGCACAAAATAACGTATCAAGAAGAATGATTGACGTAAATATCCCTTTCCTTGACGGATTAACTCCAACTGAAATTTTTCGCATAAGAACAGATTATGAAGATAGTTTTCATTCCTTTCGTAAGGTTCTCAGGGAAACATCATATGAGATTGAACGCTCTCAATCCAAAAAAGATATTGATTTGATAAATAAACAATTAAATGAGCGAATAATGGATGAAGGATTATCCGATGTTAAAGAAAGGCTTAAGGAATATAAACGTAAGAGTATTAAGGATTTTGCTCTTGAAACAACGCCTTTAATTATTGGTTATTTAGCGGCACCATCGGCTACAACATTAACAGTTGGAGCCTTTGGATTATTGAAAAACATATACGATGTTTGGAATGGTTCAGGTGAGGTAAAACGACATCCATCATATTTCATTCTAAAATCTCTAAAAAAATAAGTAATAATAATACTCTATTTCTGATCAGGAATAGAGTATTAGCCATTTATCTCATAAGCCTTCCCAAACTTCCCGATAACCACCTTCCGCCCCTCCTCAATCTGCGCATCAACAAAGTCTGCCCAGGACTGAAGCATCTCCCGGCGCTGATTCAGGTACTCCGCACGGTTGTAGACACCGCGAACGTCACCGATCTTATGCGCCAGGCATTTCTCTACCAAGTCGGAGTTGTAGCTTTGCTCATGTAACAATGTGCTGGCAGTACGCCGGAAGTCATGAATAACAAAATCCCTGACGTTGAGATCCAACGTACGTACCGCGCAGTTAAGCGTTGTTTTGGAGATCGGGCGTCGGTGGTCGTTTCGGCTAGGGAAGACGTATGGAGAATCTCCGGTCAGAAATTTTAGCTCTTCGAACATCGCCAGCGCCTGCTTTGACAGCGGAACAATATGCGGGTTATCCATCTTCATTCTTTCGCCGGGGATACGCCATTCCAACGCGTTGAAGTTAACTTCACTCCATGTCGCTTCAATCATCTCCGATTTACGCACCATGCAGATGATCAGCAGGTGCAGGGCCAGCTTGTGGCGTCGGTTCATGTTAGAGGTGTAGAGCCCCCGTAGCAGGATGCCGATCTCTTCTGCTGTTAGCGCCACGTCGCGGCTTGTTGCTAGTGCGATATAACGGGCCTCGATAGCGGCTGCCGGGTTGTTGAAGATGATTCCCCTGGAAATCGCATAGGCCAGCATGCGTTTAAGCACGTTTCGCGTCAGCAGCGCGACGTGATCCGGACCTCGTTGCTTGATGCGGTCGAGCACGACATGAATGTGGGCTGTTGTGAGTTCTTCGAGTTCCAGCTTCCCGATGATGGGAATGATGTCCTTCTCGATCACGCGAGTGATGTTGCGCGGATCGCGGTTACTTTTTTCAACGATATCGGTCAGCCAGCGTTTGGCGAATGTTTTGACTGTCGTTGGGTCTTTCTGTTTAAGCTTTTCTTCCTGCTTTTTCTGCGCGGGATTGATGCCATGGGCAACCATTGAGCGGCACTTTTCACGCCAAAGCCGCGCTTCTGCAAGTGAGAAAGCCGGGTATTCGCCCAGCGTGATCTTTTGCGATTTGTTGTCAAAGCGGTAGCGGAAATGCCAGATTTTTCGTCCGGTGGGAAGAACTTCAATCACCAGTCCGTCATGATCGGCAAGTTGCCAGGGGCGGTTTCTGGGAGCAAGTGTGCGCAGTTTGTATCTGAAAGTGCCATATCTCACCTCCACAATGTGTCCATGAGAAGGCAGAGTTGAGCGTTTTTTGTGTCCATTTGATGTGATTTTTAGCTCAAAAAACAAATAATGACACACGGGGAATTTAAAGATGGGCACAATTCAGGACACAAAAATCGCGGGTGAATCCGCACGACTATGGACGAGTACGGAAAGTAAAAACCCGCATTAACAGGCGGTTAATGCGGGTTAGTGAACGTTCATGGACGAAGATGGACTAAAACTTACTTACCAATACAGAAACTCGAGAAAATCCGCCCCAGCAAATCATCGGAGGTGAATTCCCCGGTAATCTCGCTCAGGGCCTGCTGTGCGAGGCGTAGTTCTTCTGCCAGCAGTTCACCCGCCCATGCACCCAACAGTTGCGCCTTGCCCTGCTGAAGGTGCTCTGCGGCCTGTTCCAGCGCCTGCAGGTGGCGACGACGCGCCAGGAAACCGCCTTCCATATTGGTTTCAAAGCCCATACTCTCTTTGAGATGATTGCGCAGCACTTCCACGCCATCGCCGGTACGTGCGGAAAGACGAACCAGTGAGTGACCATTCACCTCGCTCAGTCCCTGCGGTTCGCCGGTAATGTCGGCTTTGTTTCGTACTACGGTAATCGGTAGATTCGCTGGCAGACGGGCGATAAAGTCTGGCCAGATTGCTGCCGGGTCAACGGCGTCGGTGGTGGTGCCATCGACCATGAACAGCACGCGGTCGGCCTGTTCGATTTCCTGCCAGGCGCGCTCAATACCGATGCGCTCCACTTCATCACTGGCTTCTCGCAGGCCCGCAGTATCAATGATATGCAATGGCATGCCATCGATATGAATATGTTCGCGCAGTACGTCACGCGTAGTGCCCGCGATATCGGTGACGATAGCGGCTTCACGCCCTGCCAGCGCGTTCAGCAGGCTCGATTTCCCGGCATTGGGACGTCCGGCAATCACCACTTTCATCCCTTCACGCAGCAGGCTGCCCTGACGCGCTTCGGCACGCACGGCGTCGAGATCGGTCATCACATTGTTCAGTTGCGCTTCGATTTTACCGTCGGAGAGAAAATCAATTTCTTCATCCGGGAAGTCGATGGCGGCTTCGACGTAGATGCGCAGGTGAGTGAGCGCTTCCACTAAGTGATTTACGCGAGCGGAAAACGCTCCCTGCAACGAGTTCAGCGCGGAACGCGCCGCCTGTTCTGAGCTGGCGTCGATCAGATCGGCAATCGCTTCTGCCTGCGCTAAATCAAGCTTGTCGTTAAGGAACGCACGCTCCGAGAATTCCCCCGGCTTCGCGATACGTACGCCCGGAAGGGTCAGAATTCGCTTGAGCAGCAGATCCAGAATCACCGGGCCGCCGTGGCCTTGCAGTTCAAGCACGTCTTCACCGGTAAAAGAGTTCGGGCCAGGGAACCACAGGGCGATGCCCTGATCGAGCGCGGTACCGTCGACATCGTTGAATGGCAGATAGTCGGCGTAGCGAGGTTTTGGCAGTTTGCCCAGCACGGCTTCAGCCACCTCACGCGCCTTCAGGCCAGAGATGCGCAGAATGCCCACCCCACCGCGTCCCGGTGGGGTAGCCTGGGCGATGATCGTGTCGTTTTGGCTCATGATATGTCTCGTCCAATACAAATAAAAAAAGGCGGTCATGAGACCGCCCTATCATTATTGTTCCGATTGCCGGGTGGCGCTACGCTTACCCGGCCTACACCGAATCAGGAGCTTTTCTTCTCGCGGCTATGCAGGCCACGTTTCTCCAGACCACGGTAAATCAGTTGCTGCTGAATAATGGTCACCAGGTTGCTGACGATATAGTACAGCACCAGACCTGACGGGAACCACAGGAAGAACACCGTGAAGATGACCGGCATAAAGGTCATGATCTTCTGCTGCATCGGGTCGGTTACGGTGGTCGGCGACATCTTCTGAATGAAGAACATCGTTACGCCCATCAGAATCGGCAGGATGTAGTACGGGTCCTGTGCGGACAAGTCGTGGATCCAGAGTGCAAACGGCGCATGACGCAGTTCAACGGAGCCCATCAGCATGTAGTACAGCGCAAGGAAGATTGGCATCTGGATCAGCAGCGGGAAGCAGCCGCCCAGCGGGTTAACCTTCTCGGCTTTGTACAGAGCCATCATCTCCTGGCTCTGACGCTGTTTGTCATCACCCAGACGCTCACGCATCGCCTGAATCTTCGGCTGCAGCATACGCATCTTCGCCATGGAGGTGTACTGCGCTTTAGTCAGCGGGTACATGATGCCACGAACGATGAAGGTGATAACGATGATGGAGAAGCCCCAGTTACCCAGGAAGCTGTGGATCCATTTCAGCAGTTTGAACAGCGGCTGAGAGATGAACCACAACCAACCATAATCAACGGTCAGATCCAGGTGCGGCGCAACGGCTGCCATTTTATCCTGAATTTCCGGGCCAACCCACAGGGTGCTGCCCAGCGTACCGGTTTGACCCGGCTGAATCAGCACTGGCTGAGATTTGTAGCCGATTGCTGCAACGCCGTTACCGAGGTTAGCGGTATAGAAGTTGTTGGAGCCATCGTTACGCGGAACCCATGCTGTTGCAAAGTACTGTTGCAGCATCGCCACCCAACCGCCTTTGGAGCTGACGTTCAGGTTTTCGTTATCTGCAATGGTATCGAATTTGTATTTTTCATACTTCGCGTCAGGCGTGGAGTACGCGGCACCGCGGAAGGTGTGCAGCGCAAAGTTGCTGCTGCCCGTATCGCGGTGAGAGGGCAGATTGATGGACTGCTTAAGCTGACCAAAGGTGGACAACTCTAACGGTTTCTCGCTGCTGTTCTGCACGCTGTAGCCCACATTCACCGCATACTCGCCCTTTTTCAGGG
Source organism: Pseudocitrobacter sp. RIT415 (assembly GCF_003057695.2). Lineage (NCBI taxonomy): Bacteria > Pseudomonadati > Pseudomonadota > Gammaproteobacteria > Enterobacterales > Enterobacteriaceae > Pseudocitrobacter > Pseudocitrobacter sp. RIT415. The sequence goes on from NZ_QBJC02000010.1 coordinate 50,873, forward strand.
TGAAGGTTTTGGTGAAGGTGTTACCCGCTTTATCGGTATAGGTCATCGGGATAACCAGTTCGTTCTGACCATCGGCCATTACGAAGGTATCGCTGGTGACGTTATACAGCGGACGATCGCCATTTGCCGGGTTATCCGGGCCATCACGACCGGTCAGGCCGCTCTGTGCCTGATAGATAAACTGCGGCGTCGTTTCCAGTAACTGGAACGGCTCAGAAGATTTGAGTTCTTTCGGGTAAGCCAACAGGAGTGCCTGCTCAACATCACCACCACGGGTGTTGATGGTCAGCTCGAGCACATCGGTTTTCACCGTAATCAGTTTCCCCTGGCCACTGGCCGGTACGCCCTGGTCGGCGGCGCTACCCGCTGCGGTGGTCGTAGTCTGCGTGGTCTGCTGCTGAGGTTGAGGATTTTTATCCTGCTCCCAAGCCTGCCAGATCATGAAAGACACGAACAACAAAGCGATGATGAGAAGATTGCGTTGCGAATCCATCGTTAGTGTTCTCTGGTATTAAAAGGTCCGGGGGGGACGGGGTCGTCTCCACCTGGGTGTAAAGGGTGGCATTTTAATACGCGTTTCACTGTCAACCAACTGCCTTTTATCACTCCAAACCTGCGCAATGCCTCAATTCCGTATTGTGAACAGGTAGGAGTGAAACGGCAATGCGGCCCGAGTAGCGGACTAATCAGGCGTTGATAGACCCGAATGAGGGCTATCAGGAGCCGTGAGCCAGGCGACAATGGCGGCGCCATAATTTTTCCAACGCTTCCGAAAGAGCACGGTTATCGAGGTCTGCAACCCCCTTCTTCGCCACCACCACGAAATCCATAGACGGGAGTTCATGTTGACGTAAACGGAAGCTTTCACGCGTCAGACGTTTAATCCGATTGCGTTCATGCGCACGTTTAACATTTTTCTTGGCGACTGTAAGACCGATACGGGGATGCCCCAGCGAATTTTGGCGGCCGAGGATGGTGATTTGCGGCGTGCCAGCCCGTTGTGGCTGCTGGAAGACGAATGTGAAATGAGTGGGAGTTAACAAACGTAACTCCCTGGGAAATGCTAGCTTAACCACTCAGGGGTTAGCTTTATTACTTGGAAACGGTCAGACGAGCGCGGCCTTTAGCACGACGACGTGCCAGAACCTGACGACCATTTTTAGTAGCCATACGAGCACGGAAGCCGTGAGAACGGTTGCGCTTCAGTACAGACGGTTGAAAAGTGCGTTTCATGGCGATTTCTACCTAAACTTGAATAAATTCAATGGCTTTATTGGATATCCGCCCGAAAATCGAACGATGGACACCGAAGCCATGGGTGATTAAAGAGGCCGGATTGTAATAATTGTACACTCCGGAGTCAATTCTCTTTCCTTATTTACCGCGCAATTTACCACGTTTTTTTGTAGCGTTTAGCACGGAAAATGAGCAACATCTGACGCCTGTTGGCACGTAGCATGCGCTGGGTCGGGGATTATACGGCCTGACCATTAAAGCGCAAGGATCATCCAGGATCTTTGTTAGATCATTTAAGCAAAAAATTGTCGTTACTCATTAATTTTTCCAATATGCGGCGTAAATCCCCCCTCCTTCTCTTGCGGATCGTTTACACTTAGCCGGTCTCGATCCTTCCTGTGGATAAATCGGGAAGAATCTGTGAGAAACAGAAGATCTCTGGCTCAGTTTAGGCTATGATCCGCGGTCCTGATCGGATCCACGGATCCTGAACCGGGAAAACACACTGAACGCTTCCGGTGTTTCTGGTTGCGGTACTGCCCACGGGCAGCCCGAGGTGTTTTGTGGAAAACCGCAAAGAGCGGTTCGCACGTCACCCTTGTGCATTGGGTCTTTTCGACGTGTGCCAATAATCACGAACTTTTTAATCTTATACACAGCACTATTCAGGCTGCATCTGCGGCTACTGAGTGAGTCCCCGACAGTTTATGTCAGGCAGGTTCATCAACAGCACCCTGACAGGGTCGCCTGAACGATGATGTGTATCGACTTTTTTCGAGTGGAGTCCGCCGTGTCACTTTCGCTTTGGCAGCAGTGTCTTGCCCGATTGCAGGATGAGTTACCAGCCACAGAATTCAGCATGTGGATCCGCCCGTTGCAGGCGGAACTGAGCGATAACACGCTGGCCCTGTACGCGCCAAATCGTTTTGTGCTTGATTGGGTAAGAGATAAATACCTGAATAATATCAACGGGCTGCTTAATGATTTTTGCGGTTCAGATGCGCCACAACTGCGTTTTGAAGTGGGTACCAAACCGGTCACCCATACCCTTAGAGAAACCGCGAACGTGGCGATCCCTGCCCAGGCGGCGCAGGTTCATACGCCACGCGCGGCACCCGCTCCTCGTCAGGGATGGGATAACGTCCCGGCACCGGCAGAACACGCTTACCGTTCCAACGTCAATGTGAAGCATACCTTCGATAACTTCGTTGAAGGTAAGTCGAACCAACTGGCGCGTGCGGCGGCACGTCAGGTAGCGGACAACCCTGGCGGCGCGTATAACCCCCTGTTTCTATACGGCGGCACGGGGCTCGGTAAAACGCACTTATTGCATGCGGTTGGTAACGGCATAATCGCCCGTAAACCGAACGCCAAAGTGGTGTACATGCACTCTGAGCGTTTTGTGCAGGACATGGTAAAAGCTCTGCAAAACAACGCCATTGAAGAGTTCAAACGCTACTATCGTTCCGTCGATGCCCTTCTTATCGATGACATTCAGTTCTTTGCCAATAAAGAACGATCCCAGGAAGAGTTTTTCCACACCTTTAACGCCCTGTTGGAAGGTAATCAACAGATCATCCTGACGTCGGATCGCTATCCAAAAGAGATCAACGGTGTGGAAGATCGTCTGAAATCCCGCTTCGGCTGGGGCCTGACGGTGGCGATTGAGCCGCCGGAACTGGAAACCCGCGTGGCCATTCTGATGAAAAAGGCCGACGAGAACGACATTCGTCTGCCGGGTGAGGTGGCGTTCTTTATTGCCAAGCGTCTACGCTCTAACGTGCGTGAGCTGGAAGGGGCACTGAACCGTGTGATTGCCAACGCCAACTTTACGGGCCGGGCGATCACTATCGACTTCGTTCGCGAAGCGCTGCGCGATTTGCTCGCGTTGCAGGAAAAACTGGTCACTATCGACAATATTCAGAAGACGGTGGCCGAGTACTACAAAATTAAGGTGGCGGATCTGCTCTCCAAACGGCGTTCCCGTTCGGTGGCGCGTCCGCGTCAAATGGCGATGGCGCTGGCTAAAGAGCTGACCAACCACAGTCTGCCGGAAATTGGCGACGCATTTGGTGGTCGTGACCATACTACCGTGCTTCATGCCTGCCGCAAGATTGAGCAGTTGCGTGAAGAGAGCCACGATATCAAAGAAGATTTTTCAAATTTAATCAGAACATTATCGTCGTGACGCTATGAAATTTACCGTAGAACGTGAACATTTATTAAAACCGTTACAACAGGTGAGTGGCCCGTTAGGTGGCCGCCCGACGCTGCCTATTCTCGGAAACCTGTTGTTGCAGGTGGCTGACGGTACGCTGTCATTGACCGGTACCGATTTAGAAATGGAGATGGTCGCTCGCGTGGCGCTGGTGCAGACGCACGAGCCCGGCGCAACCACCGTCCCGGCGCGTAAATTCTTCGATATTTGCCGTGGTCTGCCGGAAGGCGCAGAGATAGCCGTACAACTGGAAGGCGACCGTATGCTGGTGCGTTCTGGCCGTAGCCGCTTCTCGCTTTCCACGCTGCCTGCTGCCGATTTCCCGAATCTGGACGACTGGCAGAGCGAGGTGGAATTCACCCTGCCGCAGGCGACCATGAAGCGTCTGATTGAAGCAACCCAGTTCTCGATGGCGCATCAGGATGTCCGCTATTACTTAAACGGCATGCTGTTCGAAACCGAAGGTGAAGAGCTGCGCACCGTAGCGACCGACGGTCACCGTCTGGCGGTGTGCTCTATGCCGGTCGGCGAATCGCTGCCAAACCATTCGGTGATCGTGCCGCGTAAAGGCGTGATTGAACTGATGCGTATGCTCGATGGTGGTGATAACCCGCTGCGCGTGCAGATTGGCAGTAATAATATCCGCGCGCATGTCGGCGATTTTATCTTCACGTCCAAGCTGGTTGATGGTCGTTTCCCGGATTATCGCCGCGTATTGCCGAAGAATCCGGACAAACATCTGGATGCCGGTTGCGACATTCTCAAGCAAGCGTTCGCGCGTGCGGCCATTCTTTCCAACGAAAAATTCCGCGGCGTGCGTCTGTTTGTCAGCGAAAATCAGCTGAAAATCACCGCCAACAACCCGGAACAGGAAGAAGCGGAAGAGATTCTGGACGTCAACTATTCCGGTACCGAGATGGAAATTGGCTTTAACGTCAGTTACGTCCTCGATGTGCTCAATGCGCTGAAATGTGAAAACGTGCGAATTTTGCTGACGGACTCCGTTTCCAGCGTTCAGATTGAAGATGCTGCCAGCCAAAGTGCGGCCTACGTTGTCATGCCAATGAGACTGTAATGTCGCTCACCCGCTTGTTGATCCGCGACTTTCGCAACATCGAAAGCGCGGATCTCGCCTTATCCCCTGGCTTTAATTTCCTGGTTGGCGCAAACGGCAGTGGCAAAACCAGCGTGCTGGAAGCCATCTATACGCTCGGCCATGGCCGGGCGTTTCGCAGTTTGCAGATTGGCCGCGTGATCCGCCATGAGCAGGACGCGTTCGTGCTGCACGGGCGTTTGCAGGGCGAAGAGCGCGAAATCGCGATTGGCCTGACGAAAGACAAACTTGGCGACAGCAAAGTGCGCATCGACGGCACCGACGGTCACAAGGTGGCGGAGCTGGCGCTGCTGATGCCCATGCAACTCATCACGCCCGAGGGGTTTACTTTACTCAACGGCGGCCCCAAATACAGAAGAGCATTCCTTGACTGGGGATGCTTCCACAACGAAGCCGGGTTCTTTTCCGCCTGGAGCAACCTCAAGCGCCTGCTGAAGCAGCGCAACGCCGCGCTACGCCAGGTCAGCCGCTATGAGCAGCTACGGCCCTGGGATAAAGAATTGATTCCCCTGGCGGAACAAATCAGCCGCTGGCGTGCCGAATACAGCACCGGTATCGCCGAGGATATGGCGGATACCTGCAAACAGTTTTTACCGGAGTTCTCCCTCACCTTCTCTTTCCAGCGCGGCTGGGAAAAAGAGACGGATTATGCCGAGGTGCTGGAGCGGAACTTCGAGCGTGACAGAATGCTGACTTACACCGCGCACGGCCCGCATAAAGCCGATTTTCGCATACGCGCCGACGGCGCGCCGGTGGAAGACACCCTGTCGCGCGGGCAGCTTAAGCTGCTGATGTGCGCACTGCGCCTGGCACAAGGCGAGTTTCTGACCCGCGAAAGCGGTCGGCGCTGCCTGTACCTGATAGATGATTTTGCCTCGGAACTTGATGACGCGCGTCGCGGGCTATTAGCCAGCCGCTTAAAAGCCACGCAATCACAGGTTTTCGTCAGCGCGATTAGCGCTGAACACGTTATGGACATGTCGGATGAAAATTCGAAGATGTTTACCGTGGAAAAGGGTAAAATAACGGATTAACCCAAGTTTAAATGAGCGAGAAACGTTGATGTCGAATTCTTATGACTCCTCCAGTATCAAAGTCCTGAAAGGGCTGGATGCGGTGCGTAAGCGCCCGGGTATGTATATCGGCGACACGGATGACGGCACCGGTCTGCACCACATGGTATTCGAGGTTGTGGATAACGCTATCGACGAAGCGCTCGCAGGGTACTGTAAAGACATCGTTGTCACCATCCATAGCGATAACTCCGTATCCGTACAGGATGATGGCCGTGGTATCCCAACCGGTATTCACCCGGAAGAGGGCGTGTCTGCCGCCGAAGTTATCATGACCGTTCTGCACGCAGGCGGTAAATTCGATGATAACTCCTATAAAGTCTCCGGCGGCCTGCACGGCGTAGGCGTTTCCGTGGTTAACGCCCTGTCGCAGAAACTGGAACTGGTTATCCAGCGCGATAACAAAGTTCACCGTCAGATTTACGCGCACGGCGTACCAGAAGCTCCCCTTGCCGTCACCGGCGAAACCGAAAAAACCGGTACCATGGTTCGCTTCTGGCCGAGCCTTGAAACCTTTACTAACGTCACCGAATTTGAGTATGACATCCTGGCGAAACGCCTGCGCGAACTGTCATTCCTCAACTCCGGCGTTTCTATTCGCCTGAAAGACAAGCGTGACGGCAAAGAAGACCACTTCCACTACGAAGGCGGCATCAAGGCGTTTGTTGAGTACCTCAACAAAAACAAAACGCCTATTCACCCGAATATCTTCTATTTCTCCACTGAAAAAGACGGTATCGGTGTTGAAGTTGCGCTGCAGTGGAACGATGGCTTCCAGGAAAACATCTACTGCTTTACCAACAACATTCCGCAGCGTGACGGCGGTACGCACCTGGCAGGTTTCCGTGCGGCGATGACTCGTACCCTGAACGCCTACATGGACAAAGAAGGCTACAGCAAAAAAGCCAAAGTCAGCGCGACCGGCGACGATGCGCGCGAAGGCCTGATTGCGGTGGTTTCCGTAAAAGTACCGGATCCGAAATTCTCCTCTCAGACCAAAGACAAACTGGTTTCTTCTGAGGTGAAATCGGCGGTTGAACAGCAGATGAACGAACTGCTGAGCGAATACCTGCTGGAAAACCCGTCTGACGCGAAAATCGTGGTTGGCAAAATTATCGATGCCGCGCGTGCGCGTGAAGCGGCGCGTCGTGCCCGTGAAATGACGCGTCGTAAAGGTGCGCTTGATTTAGCTGGTCTGCCGGGCAAACTGGCCGACTGCCAGGAGCGCGACCCGGCGCACTCCGAACTGTACCTTGTGGAAGGGGACTCCGCGGGCGGCTCTGCAAAACAGGGGCGTAACCGTAAGAATCAGGCGATCCTGCCGCTGAAAGGTAAAATCCTCAACGTTGAGAAGGCGCGCTTCGATAAAATGCTCTCTTCTCAGGAAGTTGCCACGCTTATCACCGCGCTCGGCTGCGGCATTGGTCGTGACGAATACAACCCGGATAAACTGCGCTATCACAGCATCATCATCATGACCGATGCGGATGTCGATGGTTCGCACATCCGTACGCTGCTACTGACCTTCTTCTACCGTCAGATGCCAGAAATTGTTGAACGTGGCCACGTCTATATCGCGCAGCCGCCGCTCTACAAAGTGAAGAAAGGCAAGCAGGAACAGTACATCAAAGACGATGAAGCGATGGATCAGTATCAGATCTCCATCGCCCTGGACGGCGCGACGCTGCACACCAACGCGCACGCACCGGCACTGGCTGGCGAAGCGCTGGAAAAACTGGTTTCTGAATACAACGCCACGCAGAAAATGATTGGCCGCATGGAGCGTCGTTTCCCGAAAGCGATGTTAAAAGAGCTGGTTTATCAACCGACGCTGAACGAAGGCGATCTCTCTAACGAACAGACTGTGACCCGTTGGGTGAATGCGCTGATTACCGAGCTGAACGAAAACGAACAGCACGGCAGCCTGTGGAAGTTTGATGTGCGCCATAACAGCGAACTGAACCACTTTGAGCCGATTGTCCGCGTTCGCACGCACGGCGTTGATACCGATTATCCGCTGGATCACGAGTTCGTGGTTGGGCCGGAATACCGCCGTATCTGCACGCTGGGTGAGAAACTGCGCGGTCTGGTGGAAGAAGATGCGTTTATTGAACGTGGCGAACGCCGTCAGCCGGTTGCCAGCTTCGAGCAGGCGCTGGAATGGCTGGTGAAAGAGTCTCGTCGAGGACTTGCGATTCAGCGCTATAAAGGTCTGGGCGAGATGAACCCGGAACAGCTGTGGGAAACCACCATGGATCCGGAAAGCCGTCGCATGCTGCGTGTCACCGTGAAAGATGCGATCGCCGCTGACCAGCTGTTCACCACCCTGATGGGTGATGCCGTAGAACCGCGTCGCGCGTTTATCGAAGAGAACGCCCTGAAAGCAGCAAATATTGATATCTGATAACGACGCTTTCAGAAAACGGGCGAGGGTAAATCCTCGCCCGTTTTTTTTGCCCCGCATTCACCTATACTTCACTACGTCCTCAATTAATGGCTTTAAGGAGTAACAAAATGGGACTTTTTGATGAAGTCGTCGGCTCGTTTCTTAACGGCGATGCCGGGAAGTATCAGGTTATCCTGAACTGGGTGAACGAGCAGGGCGGGATTCAGGCACTGCTGCAAAAACTGCAAAACGGCGGGTTGGGCGATATCCTCTCGACGTGGATTAGCAGTCAGCAGGGTAATCAGCCTGTGAGTGGCGACCAGCTTGAATCGGCGCTGGGCACGCCGGCGGTTTCCGATCTCGGCCAAAAACTGGGCATCGATACCGGTTCCGCGTCGACTATGCTGGCAGAATATCTGCCGAAAATCATTGATGCGCTCTCGCCGCAGGGGGAAGTTGACCCGAAGGCGCATAACGATTTACTCAGCGCAGGAATGGATCTGCTGAAAAGTGGCAAACTTTTCGGCTAATCCCGCAACAAAAGGGGAGCTCGCCGGGTGCGTTGCATCCCCGTTTTAACCCGTCACGGCTGCTGTTTTTTGAGCGGAATCGCGTTAGCATGAGGAAGGACTCATCTAACCTGGGGTATTCATGGCTATCAAACTTATTGCAATCGACATGGACGGAACCTTGCTGTTGCCGGACCATACCATCTCTCCAGCGGTCAAAAAAGCGATCGCCGACGCACGTGCGCGTGGCGTTAATGTGGTGCTGACTACGGGCCGCCCATACGCAGGCGTGCACAGCTACCTGAAAGAGCTGCACATGGAACAGCCGGGCGATTACTGCATCACCTACAACGGTGCGCTGGTGCAAAAAGCGGGCGATGGCAGTACTGTCGCGCAAACCGCGCTGGGCTATGATGACTACCGCTACCTGGAGCAACTCGCGCGTGACGTGGGCTCGCATTTCCACGCCCTCGATCGCAATACGCTTTATACTGCCAACCGCGACATCAGCTATTACACGGTGCATGAATCCTACGTTGCCACTATTCCGCTGGTCTTCTGTGAAGCCGAAAAAATGGATCCGGCAACGCAGTTCCTGAAAGTGATGATGATTGATGAGCCTGCCATCCTGGATAAAGCCATTGCCAAAATTCCGGCGGAAGTGAAAGAGAAGTACACCGTGCTGAAAAGTGCGCCGTACTTTCTCGAAATCCTCGATAAACGCGTCAATAAAGGCACTGGCGTGAAATCGCTGGCCGACGCGCTGGGTATCAAACCCGAAGAGATCATGGCGATTGGCGATCAGGAAAACGACATCGCAATGATTGAATTCGCAGGCGTTGGCGTGGCGATGGATAACGCCATTCCGTCAGTGAAGGAAGCAGCGAATTTTGTCACCAAATCCAACCTTGACGATGGCGTGGCGTACGCCATTGAGAAGTTTGCGCTGAATTAATTTCGTACGCGAATATCGCTGATACGGCTGCGCATAATGGCTTTTCGCAAGCGCGGCTGTGTCAGTATTCTGGCTTTAATGATTTTTCCCAGCAGTTTCAGGCGCAGACTGAACGTCGAGCGCGTATAGGCGCGGTTGGCGTCTTCACGTTGCCCCTGTAGAACCTGACTGAGCAACTCCGCACTATCCAGCGCATAACTGATCCCCTCCAGCGAACTGGCGCTGATAAATCCCGCCGCTTCGCCAATCAGAAATGCATTCTCTTTGCCGCACACAAAATCTCCCCAGCGCGAGGGAAACAGCACCGTACATTTCTCGCTTTTCACGGGTTCGCCGAAATGAAAGGCAAAATCTGTCATCTTCGCTTTCAGCGCCTCAAAGCGTGCCTGACCGTCTTTCATCGGATAAGCACCGCCAAAGATAAAATAGCCGTCTTTACTGATGCTCCACGAATAGCAATCCGTCACCGTGTTATCAAAAATGCAGGCGTAAAACGGCACGGCGTGCGCTTCAACGAACCACTGCTGGATGGCCACGTATTTGCGGATCTGATGTTCGGGGTAAAGATGGCGGCGCACCAGAGAATTGGCCCCATCAGCACCGACCAGATAGCGGGCGGTAATGTGCTGTTCCTTGCCGTCAGCCTGAAACGAAATGTGCCACTCGTCATCTTCGCGCCATACCTTTCGGCACAGTGTGTCGTGATGAACGGTCACCACGTCGGGAATTAACGATTTCATCCATAAATCAAACGAATGGCGATTAATATTGATATAGCTGCGCGGGTAATTGCGGGTGAGTCCGGCGGCCACATCGACGGTTTTAACGCTGAAAATCTGTGGGTTGGCGATCACCTTAACGGGAAGGGTAATACCGTCGCGAATAAACGCCCGTTGTGCATCCGGTGCCAGCAGGCCGCCGCAAGGTTTGGTGAAACCTTCGCTGCCGCACTGACGTTTTTTATCCAGCGCAATCACGCGCATTTTGCCTGCTAACTGGCGCGCCAGCGCCGAACCTGCGGGGCCTAAGCCGATAATCGCCACGTCGAAATGTGCCATTTTGCTGCTCGCCGTTGTTGAGATGGCGTTACGCTAAAGCCTGAAAGTGAAGTCCTTGTGAAGTATGATGACGCAAATTGTCTCGTATCAGGACTGCGTAATGAAACAGGTCACCTTTGCCCCGCGACATCATCAACTTACCAACATCAATACCTGGACCCCGGACAGCCAGTGGCTGGTCTTTGATGTTCGCCCTTCCGGCGCGTCGTTTACCGGCGAGACGATTGAGCGCGTAAACATCCATACCGGCGAGCTCGACGTGATTTACCGCGCCACGCAGGGCGCGCACGTTGGCGTGGTGACTGTTCATCCTCAGCGCGAGAAATATGTGTTTATCCATGGCCCGGAGAACCCGGATGCCGGCTGGCAGTACGATTTTCACCATCGCCGTGGTGTGATCGCTGAAAACGGTACGACCACCAATCTGGATGCAATGGATATCACCGCGCCTTATACGCCTGGCGCGCTGCGTGGCGGGAGTCACGTGCATGTGTTTAGCCCTAACGGTGAGAATGTCAGCTTTACCTATAACGACCACGTGATGCACGAATACAACCCGGCGCATGACCTGCGCAACGTTGGCGTTGCCGTACCATTTGGCCCGGTCAACGTTACTGCTCAGCATCCGCGTGAATACAGCGGTAGCCACTGGTGCGTGCTGGTGAGTAAAACCACGCCTGCGCCAAAGCCGGGGAGTGACGAGATCAATCGCGCCTATGAAGAGGGCTGGGTGGGGAATGAGACGCTGGCGTTTATTGGCGATACGCTGTCGGTGAAGGGCGAGAAAGTGCCTGAGCTGTTTATTGTCGCGCTGCCTAAAACCGCGCAGGGCTGGAAGCTGGCGGGTGATGCGCCGCTGGCTGGAACGGAAACCACGCTACCCGCACCGCCCGCAGGCGTGGTGCAGCGTCGTTTAACCTTCACGCATCAACGGGCGTACCCGGGGCTTGTGAATGTGCCGCGTCACTGGGTGCGCTGCAACCCACAGGGCACGGAAATCGCGGTGCTGATGCGCGATGCAAACGGTGTGGTTCAGCTGTGGCTGGTATCGCCAGAAGGCGGAGAGCCGCGCCAGCTTACCCATGTAGAAAGTGACATTCAGTCGGCGTTTAACTGGCATCCGTCGGGAAATGCGCTGGGCTTTGTGCTGGAAAATAGAATCGCGATAGCCGATGCGGCGAGCGGGAGCGTGCGCTTTTTGACAACCGATCACGGTAACCCGCCGTCTGCCGATGCCGTCGTTTTCTCACCCGATGGCCATTACATAGCCTGGATGGAAGAGACGGCGGGCTTCCGTCAGCTGTGGATAACCGAAACCGGCCTCTGAATTACGGCGAAGGCATCGGCGCTGGCGGAATAACCGAGTTCGTCGCCAGCGTCTCCTGCTCGCTCTTTTCGACACGCGAACGCACAGAGTTATCGGTGCGGAACATGTCCCACGGCAGCAGCAGGGTATCCATCACCGCTGTGAATGGCATATCGAGCGCCACCAGCGATTTGGTTCCCCAGTTGTTGTCCTCATCGCCGAGCATGGTCGCGCTTGCTCGCGTGCCCGGATACGTACCCTCTTTGCCACCCGTATGCGACATCACGCTTGAGCAGCCGCCTACTAACATCATCCCACTGAACAGAGCCAGCTTAAGCAGATTATTTTTTATCATGATTTAATCATCGTATCGGAGCCGGGAGGGCTCATCTGTACGGGTTATAGCCACCCGTCGCGAAAATGGATAGTCCTGGCTTCCCGCTCTGTGGCGGCTGTCGCACTTTAACCAATAGTGCTCTACCCCAGTCTATGCCTTCAGCACGAAAGTGCAAAAAAAGTAAGACCCGCGCCCTTGAAAATCGTTCCTCAGAACACATTTTAAGAGTGTAGCCCAATGAGGAGCACGCCTGATGGGTGCTTCGGGTATCACCGCCTGTCCATGATGGAAGGCCGTAAAATTCTCGCTGATTTCAGGAGCTATTGATTATGCGTAACTTTGATTTATCCCCGCTATACCGTTCTGCTATTGGTTTTGACCGCCTGTTCAATCTGTTAGAAAACAATCAAACCCAGAGTAACGGCGGCTACCCTCCGTACAACGTTGAGCTGGTAGACGAAAACCATTACCGCATTGCCATTGCCGTTGCCGGTTTTGCTGAAAGTGAACTGGAAATTACCGCCCAGGACAACATGCTGGTGGTGAAAGGCGCTCATGCGGCCGAGCAGAAAGAGCGTACCTACCTCTATCAGGGGATCGCCGAGCGCAACTTTGAACGCAAGTTCCAGTTAGCGGAAAACATCCACGTGCGTGGCGCAAACCTGGTGAATGGCCTGCTCTATATCGAGCTGGAGCGCGTAATTCCTGAAGCGAATAAACCGCGCCGCATCGAAATCAACTAATTCCATGAGCCGCTACGGCGGCTCTGATTACCCAGGCTTGCCGTCAGGGAGCCTTATGCGAATCTTCATGATCCGCAGGACTTCACTCGCTTCTTAGAAGGAGAATGTATTATGCGTAACTACGATTTATCCCCACTGCTGCGTCAATGGATCGGTTTTGACAAAATGGCTAACGCGTTGCAAAACGCCGGCGAAAGCCAGAGCTTCCCGCCCTATAACATCGAAAAAAGCGACGATAACCACTATCGCATTACCCTTGCGCTGGCCGGTTTCCGTCAGGAAGATCTGGATATTCAACTGGAAGGCACGCGCCTGACCGTGAAAGGTACACCGCAGCCGCAGGAAAAAGAGACCAAATGGCTACACCAGGGGCTGGTCACCCAGGCGTTCAGCCTGAGTTTCACGCTGGCTGAAAATATGGAAGTGGCTGGCGCAACCTTCACTAACGGCTTGTTGCATATCGATTTGACCCGCAACGTGCCGGAAGAAGTTGCCCCGCAGCGGATCGCCATCAGCGAGCGCCCGGCGTTGAATAGCTAGCAATGGATTGAATAGGCGTGATTTTGTAGGCCGGATCAGGCGTTCACGCCGCATCCGGCAACCACAATGCGCACGTTGCCCGCAATCTAAAGCCTCGTCTACATGACGGGGCTTTTTTACGTCTGCTAAAAATCCAAAGTAATTGTGCGCAAATCCCCATACAACCCTCTGCATTTCTGCGAGAATCCCCACTACAGGTAATGTTATTCACAGGGAAAATTGTATGAGTGATATAGCAATGACCGTCAGTGTGCTTGCTCTGGTTGCCGTCGTCGGCCTCTGGATAGGCAACGTCAAGATCCGCGGGATTGGCCTCGGTATTGGTGGCGTGCTGTTTGGCGGGATAATCGTAGGACACTTTGTCGAAATGGCAGGCGTCGAGCTTAGCGGCCCGATGCTGCATTTTATTCAGGAATTCGGCCTGATCCTCTTTGTCTACACCATCGGGATTCAGGTGGGGCCGGGCTTCTTTGCTTCATTACGCGTCTCCGGGCTTCGACTTAATCTCTTCGCCATTTTGATTGTGCTGCTGGGCGGCGTGGTCACCACGCTGTTGCATAAAATCTTCGCTATCCCGCTGCCTGTCGTATTGGGGATATTCTCCGGCGCGGTCACCAACACGCCAGCCCTGGGCGCAGGTCAGCAAATTCTTCGCGATCTTGGCGTACCCTTTGATGTGGTCGATCAAATGGGTATGAGCTACGCGATGGCTTATCCTTTCGGCATCTGCGGTATTCTCCTCACCATGTGGCTGCTGCGTCTGTTCTTCCGCATTAACGTTGAGAAAGAAGCCCGACGCTTTGATAAACAAGCGGGGAACAGTCACGAAAATCTGCAAACCATCAACATCTGCGTCGAAAACCCAAACCTGCACAGCATGGCGATTCAGGATGTCCCCATTCTCAACAGCGATAAAATTATCTGTTCGCGTCTGAAACGGGGCGACGTCCTGATGGTGCCGTCGCCCGCCACGCTCATTGAGCAGGGTGATTTGCTCCATCTGGTGGGCCGACGTGCCGATCTGCACGATGCACAACTGGTGATCGGTAAAGAGGTTGAAACCTCACTCTCCACGCGCGGCACAGACATGAAAGTCGAGCGCATCGTGGTCACCAACGAGAAGGTGCTCGGCAAGCGAATCCGCGATTTGCACTACAAACAGCGCTATGACGTGGTTATCTCGCGCCTCAATCGCGCGGGCGTGGAACTGGTCGCCAGCAGCCACGCGACGCTGCAATTTGGTGACATCCTCAATCTGGTGGGGCGTCCGGCGGCGATTGACGCCGTGGCGGCTGAGCTGGGCAACGCGCAGCAAAAACTGCAACAGGTACAGATGCTACCGGTCTTTATCGGTATCGGCCTGGGTGTGTTGTTGGGCTCCGTGCCGCTGTTCATCCCCGGTTTCCCGGTGGCGTTAAAACTGGGCCTGGCCGGCGGGCCGCTGATTATGGCGCTGATCCTCGGACGTATCGGCAGCATCGGGAAGCTCTACTGGTTTATGCCGCCGAGCGCCAACCTGGCGCTGCGAGAACTGGGGATCGTGCTGTTTTTATCGGTGGTTGGCCTGAAATCGGGGGGTGATTTTGTCGATACGCTGGTACACGGCGACGGGCTGAGCTGGATTGGCTACGGCATTTTCATTACCGCGATACCGCTTATTACCGTGGGTATTCTGGCGCGTATCTTTGCGCGCATGAACTACCTGACCCTGTGCGGCATGCTGGCTGGCTCGATGACCGATCCACCCGCGCTGGCTTTCGCCAACAACCTGCACGCCACCAGCGGCGCGGCTGCACTCTCTTACGCTACCGTGTATCCGCTGGTCATGTTCCTGCGCATCATCACCCCGCAGCTACTGGCGGTACTATTCTGGGGAATGGGTTAACGGGCTATTATCGGTGTGGACGCGCCGCAAATGGTAGTCCACCTGATATTCACTGGCATTACGGAACATCACGGAATAATTGAGAAACTCGCCGCTGTCGCTGTAGGAAAGAGAAGTAATACGCAGCAGCGGCGTCTGTTCCGGCACATTCATCGACTGCGCCAGTTGCCTGTCTGCCAGCACGGGTGACAGGCTTTCATAATTCCCACTGATGGTGATGCCGCACTCCTTCTCGATGTAATCAAACTTTGACCCCTCCAGGTGCCCCAGCGAAAGCGTACGAAACAATTTTACCGGCATATAGCTGTCTTCCAGCATTAACGGTTTTCCATCTACATACCGCACGCGGCGTGAAAAGTAGATCCGCTCATTAATCTGGATGCGCAGCTGGCTGGCGATGGCAGGTGGGGCTGGCATTACTTCAAATACCAGTACCTTGCTTATCACCTCTTTCCCCTGCTGGCGCAGCACTTCCGCCAGCCCGGTGAGGTTGGTGGTCTCATGATGAACATCTTTGCGCGCCACATAGGTTCCGCTGCCGTGGCGGCGGATAACCAATCCCCATGCAATCAACATATCCACCGCTTTGCGAATGGTCATTCGCGCAACGCCAAATTCCTGGGCGAGAATCTTCTCAGCCGGAAGCGGGCTTCCCACGTTGTAATCGGAAGAGTTAAGCCGTAAACGCAGTTTGTCAGCGATAGATTTGTAGATCACCAGTAGACCTCTGTTTTAGGGTAAGCGGTTAGAATCGAACCTCTGTTTCTAATTATTAATTCATATATATCAATAATATAAAGCGTATTCTCTCCGTGAATCTCAGCATGAAAATTCATGTTGTCTATTTTTCTACGAAAAAGTAGACAACATCGGCGCAATTAAAACCATGAAAGGGATCACGAATCGAACCGGCGCGGCATGTTGTCTGTCCGGCAAATTCCTATTCTCGAAGCAGGCTGATAGAGAAGATAAATAAAGCCACTCACCCTACAAGTTGTTAAATGAGGATTACCAAATGCTCAGTCAAATACAACGCTTTGGCGGCGCCATGTTTACCCCGGTATTGCTGTTTCCTTTTGCCGGGATCGTGGTGGGTATCGCCATTATGTTGCGTAACCCGATGTTTGTCGGCGAAGCACTCACGGCTCCCGATAATTTATTTGCTCAGATTGTTCATATTATTGAAGAAGGCGGCTGGACCGTATTTCGTAACATGCCGCTTATTTTCGCCGTTGGCTTACCGATTGGCCTGGCAAAACAGGCGCAGGGCCGAGCCTGTCTGGCGGTGCTGGTGAGTTTCCTCACCTGGAACTACTTTATTAACGCGATGGGAATGACCTGGGGCCACTTTTTTGGCGTCGATTTTTCCGTCGATCCTACCGCCGGTAGTGGCCTGACGATGATCGCCGGAATAAAAACGCTCGACACCAGTATTATTGGCGCGATCGTTATTTCCGGTATCGTTACTGCGCTGCATAACCGTTATTTTGATAAACCGCTGCCAGTATTTCTCGGTATTTTCCAGGGATCATCATTTGTTGTCATTGTCGCTTTCCTGGCGATGATCCCCTGCGCCTGGTTAACGCTACTTGGCTGGCCCAAAGTGCAATTAGGCATTGAATCACTGCAGGCATTTTTACGCTCTGCCGGGGCGCTGGGGGTATGGGTTTATATTTTCCTGGAACGTATTTTGATTCCGACCGGTTTACATCACTTCGTTTATGGCCCGTTCATCTTTGGCCCGGCGGTGGTTGAAAGCGGCATTCAGGTTTACTGGGCGCAGCATTTACAGGAGTTCAGCCAAAGCACTGAACCGCTGAAAGCGCTGTTCCCGGAAGGGGGATTCGCCCTGCACGGTAACTCGAAAGTCTTTGGCTCCGTGGGCATTGCGCTGGCCCTCTACTTCACCGCCGCGCCGGAAAACCGCGTCAAAGTCGCCGGTTTGCTGATTCCCGCCACGCTAACGGCGATGCTGGTGGGTATCACTGAACCGCTGGAGTTCACCTTCCTGTTTATCTCGCCGCTGCTGTTCGCCGTACACGCCGTGCTGGCCGCGACGATGGCAACGGTGATGTATATGTGCGGTGTCGTCGGCAACTTCGGCGGTGGCCTTTTGGATCAGTTCCTGCCGCAAAACTGGATACCCATGTTTCACAACCATGCGTCGATGATGTTTATCCAGATTGGCGTTGGTGTGTGCTTTACCGCGCTCTACTTCGTCATCTTCCGCACTCTGATCCTGCGTTTTAACCTGAAAACGCCGGGTCGTGAAGAAAGCGAAATCAAACTCTACAGCAAAGCTGATTACCAGGCCGCACGCGGCAAAACCAGCGCCGCTGGCGCACCGGATACCAAACTGGGCCAGGCTGCCGGATTCCTGCAAGCATTGGGCGGCGCGGCAAACATTGAAAGTATCAATAACTGCGCCACCCGACTGCGCATAGCCCTGAAAGACATGGCGCATACGCAGAGTGACGAGATCTTTAAAGCGCTGGGCGCTCACGGCGTCGTGCGCCGTGGCAACGGAATTCAGGTGATTGTTGGCCTGCATGTTCCTCAGGTTCGCGACCAGCTTGAAACCCTAATGAAAGAATCTTTCCCGACCGAACAATCCACCATGACGGAGGCAGTATCATGAAGAAATTCTCAGTTGTTATCGCAGGCGGCGGCAGCACATTTACTCCCGGTATCGTCCTGATGTTGCTGGCAAACCAGGATCGTTTCCCACTGCGTTCACTGAAATTTTACGACAACGACGGGGCGCGTCAGGAAGTGATCGCTGAGGCCTGCAAAATCGTCCTCAAAGAGCAGGCACCGGATATCGAGTTCAGCTACACCACCGATCCGGAAACGGCTTTTACCGATGTCGATTTTGTGATGGCGCACATCCGTGTCGGTAAATACCCAATGCGTGAAAAAGATGAAAAAATTCCGCTACGCCACGGTGTGCTCGGCCAGGAAACCTGCGGGCCCGGTGGGATTGCCTACGGCATGCGCTCCATCGGCGGTGTGCTGGAGCTGGTGGATTACATGGAGAAATACTCGCCGAACGCCTGGATGCTGAACTACTCCAACCCGGCGGCAATTGTGGCGGAAGCGACCCGCCGTTTGCGCCCAAATGCCAAAATCCTCAACATTTGCGATATGCCGATCGGTATTGAAGGGCGCATGGCGCAAATTGTGGGTCTGCAGGATCGCAAACAGATGCGCGTACGTTATTACGGCCTGAACCACTTCGGTTGGTGGACTTCTATCGAGGATCTGCAAGGTAACGATCTGATGCCGAAATTACGCGAATATGTGGCAAAACACGGCTATGTACCGCCTTCTAACGATCCGCATACGGAAGCCAGCTGGAACGACACCTTTGCCAAAGCGAAAGATGTGCAGGCCCTCGACCCGCAAACCTTGCCCAACACGTACCTGAAGTATTACCTGTTCCCGGACTACGTGGTGGCCCACTCCAACCCGGAACGCACGCGCGCCAATGAGGTGATGGATCACCGCGAGAAACACGTCTTCAGCGCCTGCCGGGCAATTATTGAGGCGGGTAACGCCTCTGCGGGCGAACTGGAAATTGATGAACATGCCTCTTACATCGTCGATCTGGCGGCGGCGATTGCCTTCAATACCCAGGAGCGCATGCTATTGATTGTGCCGAACAATGGTGCCATTCCTAACTTTGATGCCGACGCGATGGTCGAAATTCCGTGCCTGGTGGGCCACAACGGGCCAGAGCCGCTGACCGTAGGTGAAATCCCGCACTTCCAGAAAGGGATGATGGGCCAGCAGGTGATGGTCGAAAAACTGGTGGTAGACGCCTGGGAAGAGCGTTCATATCAGAAACTGTGGCAGGCGATTACGCTGTCGAAAACCGTGCCGAGCGCGTCGGTGGCGAAGGCGATTCTCGATGATTTGGTAGAAGCGAATAAAGAGTACTGGCCGGAACTGAATTAACCGTCAGGGTCGGCGTCCTGTGGGCGCTGACCCTGATGTTTTAACACCGCCGATGGCGCGTAGCCAAACTTCTGTTTAAATGCCTTGCTGAAATGAAAGGCATCAAAAAAATTCAGCATATCTGCCACATTGCCCACCGAATTTCCCTCCTGCTTTAACAATGACAGCGCGAGATCTAACCGGGCGTCCAGATAATATTCATTGGGCGTTTTACCGGTGTAACGAAGGAAAAGACGGCGTAGCCAGGCCTCGCTGCAGGGGATAAATTGTGCCATTTCGTAAACTGACCAGCGCTTTTGTGGGCTGGCATGCAAAGCCGTAATTAACTTTTCCACCTGATTTCTCTGCGGATCCTTTTTCTCATTTTGGGAAATAAGATAAATCCATTGATATATGATTTTTGTGAGATACGCAACGGCGAGATTATGTTGCATTACATTATTACTGGTAATTAAATCTGACACCTCATTTAATTCAGCGTTAAAGATTTCTCCGTTATAAATAATACCTTTTTGTAATATCGGAATTTCCATTACGCTGGTGGGGATAAACTCCATCCAGTACTGTTCCCAGAGTAAGCCGTCGCAATGGTAAGACTGGATGTCGGTTGGCTTTAAAAAGATAATGCAGTTACCATTAAGTGTGATCAGGTTATTGTTTTTGAGGACTATTTTACCGCACCCCTGCACCGTGTAGACGGCTACCCATGAGTTCGCGATGAGCGGTTTTTTCTTATCCCGAGGCCAGAATACCTGATAACGCTCATCGGCAAAGGTATGCCAAAGAGAGAGTAACGAAATTCCGCTGGAGATCACATTTTCGTTAATCAGTAGCGGGATATTAAAAGGGGTTTCGTTTTTTACATGCGCAACGCTCTTTTTTCCATTCATTTTAATCACTCGCCGGGGAATTATGCTCACAACCTGGTGTGAACGTTATCAGAAAACGTTAAGGCCAGGGAAGCGATGTATTTATTTTTAAAAATCTATGCCTGTAGACCAGCGATATTTCGTCACTAATCCGCTGGGGTTAGATTATCATTCAGGGCAAAAAAATGAATATTCAGCAAATTGTGAGTTTTATCGGATTTACACTGCTGGTGGCCGTGATCACATGGTGGAAAGTCCGCAAGACGGACACGGGCTCTCAGCAGGGTTATTTTTTGGCTGGTCGCTCGCTCAAAGCACCGGTGATTGCAGCGTCGCTGATGCTCACCAATCTGTCGACTGAGCAACTGGTTGGGCTTTCCGGCCAGGCCTACAAAAGTGGAATGTCGGTGATGGGGTGGGAAGTCACCTCGGCGGTGACATTAATCTTCCTCGCGCTTATTTTCCTGCCGCGTTATCTGCAACGCGGCATTGCGACGATCCCGGATTTTCTTGAAGAACGTTACGACAAAACGACCCGTATTATTATCGATTTTTGTTTTCTCATTGCGACAGGGATCTGCTTCTTACCCATCATTCTGTACTCGGGAGCATTAGCGTTTAATAGCATGTTCCATGTCAGCGAAACGTTCGGTATTTCACATAGCGCCGCCATCTGGATATTGGTTACGGTACTGGGATTATCCGGCATTTTGTATGCGGTTGTGGGGGGAATGCGCGCGATCGCCGTCGCAGATGTGATTAACGGCATCGGTTTGGTTATCGGCGGCCTGCTGGTTCCCTTTTTTGGTCTGATGGTGATGGGGGAGGGGAGCTTTACTGCGGGTCTTAGTAAACTGACGACCGATCATAGCGAAATGCTTAACTCTGTCGGCAGTAACACGGATCCTCTCCCTATTGGCGCGGCATTCACTGGCCTTATTCTGGTGAATACCTTCTACTGGTGCACGAATCAGGGCATCGTTCAACGCACGCTGGCGTCCAAAAGTTTGGCGGAAGGGCAAAAGGGCGCGCTCCTGACGGCGGTACTGAAAATGCTTGATCCATTGATTCTGGTGCTGCCTGGCGTGATTGCATTTCACCTCTTCCAGGATTTGCCAAAAGCCGATATGGCTTATCCGGCTCTGGTTAACAGGGTTATGCCGCTACCGCTGATTGGCTTCTTTAGTGCGGTGTTATTTGGCGCCATTATCAGCGCGTTTTGTGGCTTTCTGAATAGCGCTTCAACGCTCTTTAGTATGGGGATCTATCGTCGAATTATTAATGAGCACGCGACGCCAGACAGGCTTGTCGTGGTTGGGCGTCGTTTCGGTTTTATTGTGGCCGTGGTCTCTATTTTGGTTGCGCCGTGGATAGCGAATGCACCGCAGGGTCTATACAGCTGGATGAAGCAGCTCAACGGAATTTATAACGTTCCATTAGTCACCATCATCATCATGGGTTTTTTCTTCCCCCGCATTCCTGCGCTGGCAGCGAAGGTCGCGATGGGATTAGGCATCGTCAGCTATATCACCATCAATTACCTGGTGAAATTCGATTTCCACTTTCTCTATGTGCTGGCCTGCACCTTCTGTATCAACGTTGTCGTCATGCTGATTATTGGCGCCATTAAGCCTCGGGCAACACCGTTTAAGTTTCACGACGCTTTTGCGGTGGACATGAAACCGTGGAAAAACGCGAAGATTGCCTCCGTGGGGGTTTTGTTCGCGATGATAGGTGTCTATACCGGCCTCGCTCAATTTGGCGGATACCCTACTCGCTGGATTGCCATCATGAGCTATTGCATCACTGCACTGGTCGTTATCTACCTGATTTTTGACAGCTTACGCAGCCGTAAAACGTCCACTTACGCAAAGGACTCCCTATGAAACGCCCCAATTTTCTCTTCATCATGACGGATACCCAGGCCACCAACATGGTGGGCTGCTATAGCGGAAAGGCGCTCAACACCCAGCATATCGACCAGCTTGCCAGCGAAGGGCTACGTTTCAACTCAGCCTATACCTGCTCGCCCGTATGTACGCCGGCGCGTGCCGGGCTGTTTACCGGAATTTATGCGAATCAGTCTGGCCCGTGGACGAACAACGTCGCGCCGGGGAAAAATATCTCCACCATGGGGCGTTATTTTCAGGATGCCGGCTATCACACCTGCTATATCGGCAAGTGGCATCTTGATGGACACGACTATTTCGGTACCGGCGTATGCCCGCCAGAGTGGGATCCGCAATACTGGTATGACGGCGCTAACTACCTTGCGGAACTGACCGATGAGGAAATTGGTCTGTGGCGAAATGGCCTGAATAGCGTTGAAGATTTACAGAATCACCAGATTGACGAAACCTTCACCTGGGCCCATCGCATCAGCAACCGGGCGGTGGATTTTCTGCAACAACCGCAACGGGACGATGAACCGTTTCTGATGGTGGTCTCCTATGATGAACCGCATCACCCTTTCACCTGCCCCGTTGAGTATCTGGAGAAGTATCAGGATTTTTATTACGACCTTGGGCTGAAAGCGCATGATGATCTCGCCAATAAACCTGAACACCATCGCCTGTGGGCGCAGGCCATGCCTTCTCCGGTAGATAACAGCGGGTTGTACCATCATCCGATGTACTTTGCCTGCAATGATTTTGTCGATGATCAGATTGGGCGCGTTATTAACGCATTAACCCCTGAGCAGCGTGAAAATACGTGGATTATCTACACTTCCGATCACGGTGAAATGATGGGCGCGCATAAACTGATCAGTAAAGGGGCGGCGATGTACGATGATATCACGCGCATTCCGCTGATTATTCGTGCCCCTCAGGGCCGCGCTGCGCAAGTCGATATGCCGGTCAGCCATATTGACCTGTTGCCCACGATGATGGCGTTGGCAGGCATCGAGAAGCCCGATATTTTGCCGGGAGAAAATATACTTAAGGTCACATCGCCACGCGGCGTGATGGTCGAATTCAACCGCTACGAAATTGAACACGACAGTTTCGGCGGATTTATTCCGGTACGCTGCTGGGTGACAGAGCGCTTTAAACTGGTGCTTAATCTCTTTACCAGCGACGAATTGTACGATCGCGTGAACGATCCGGATGAGCTTAACAACTTGATCAATCGCGCGGAATTTGCCGATATAAGAGATAAACTTCACGACGACTTGCTGGATTATATGGATAAAATCCGCGATCCGTTCCGTACTTATCAGTGGAGCCTGCGCCCCTGGCGCAACGATGCGACGCCGCGCTGGATGGGGGCATTCCGCCCGCGCCCCGAAGACGGCTATTCACCGGTAGTACGAGATTACGACACCGGGTTGCCTACTCAGGGCGTTAAAGTGGAAGAGAAAAAGCAGAAGTTTTGATGACCGATTAAGCCCAACGACAAGGAGCCGCAATGAAAATTTCCCGCCTCGGAGAAGCCCCGGACTACCGTTTCTCGCTGGCGAATGAACGTACTTTTCTGGCGTGGATTCGTACATCGCTGGGCTTTCTGGCGGCAGGCGTCGGCCTTGATCAGTTGGCGCCTGATTTCGCGACGCCTATCATCCGCGAGCTGTTGGCTCTACTGTTATGTCTTTTCGCCGGTGGGTTGGCGATTTATGGCTACCTGCGTTGGCTGCGTAACGAAAAAGCGATGCGGCTGAAAGAGGATCTGCCTTATACCCACAGCCTGTTGATCATCAGCGTCATTTTACTCATTGTCGCCGTCATTGTGATGGGGCTGGTTCTGTATGCCGGCTAATCGAAAAGCACGCCGGGAACGTGACCCCGGCCTGCAGCCTGAACGTACCTCGCTCGCCTGGTTCCGCACCCTGTTAGGCTATGCCGCGCTGATGCTGCTGGCGATTAAGCATAACTGGCATCAGGCCGGGAGTATGTTCTGGATCTCACTTGGCATACTGGCAATAGCGGCGTTAGTTCTTTGGCGATATACTCGAAACCGCATTTTAATGGACGTTGCGCAAAATGATTTTGCGCAACCCCGCGTGGTGCGCGACAAATTTTTCATCGCGCTTGCGGTTCTCTCACTGGCGTTGCTGTTTGCTGCCACGCATCTGCGTCAGGTGGGGTTATTGATAAAGGATTATCTATGACAGGCTGCCAGGTCATGGTCAAACCGGCCAGTTCTCGCTGTAATCTGCGCTGCAGATACTGCTTCTATATTGAAAAACCGCAACAGAGCGTAATGGATGACGAAACGCTTGAGGCGTTTATTCGTCAACATATCGACGCGCAACCGGGTGATGAGGTGCTGTTTGCCTGGCAGGGCGGCGAACCTACGCTCTGTGGTCTTGATTACTTTGAACGCGTTGTCGCGCTGCAGCAGCGCTATGGGAATGGCAAGCGAATCGCTAACGCCTTCCAGACCAACGGGATTCTCCTTAACGATGCGTGGTGCCAGTTTTTCCGCGAACATAACTGGCTGGTAGGCATCTCTATCGATGGCCCCGCACCGTTGCATGATGCCTTCCGCGTGAGCAATAGCGGCAAGCCGACCCATCATAAAGTTGTCGATGCTATCCAGCTTTTAACCGCCCATCGCGTTGAGTTCAACCTGCTGGTGGTCGTCAACAGTCTCAACAGCCAGCATCCGCAGGCGCTTTATCGCTACTTACGTACACTCGGCACGCCGTTTATCCAGTTCATCCCTCTGGTTGAGCAGGATGAAAACGGTGATTTAAGCGCAGAATCGGTGAGCGCAGAACGCTGGGGCGAGTTTCTGACGCGCGTCTTTTCCGTCTGGGTAAGAGAAGATATTGGCCGCGTTTACGTACAACTCTTTGATTCCACGCTGGGTGTCTGGTGTGGCTATCCCGCACAGATGTGCGCGCAAAGTGAGCGGTGTGGTCACGCCTTCGCGCTGGAGTCTAATGGCGATCTATATCAGTGCGATCACTATGTTTATCCGGCGTATCGGCTGGGAAATATTCACGAGCAACCGCTTAAGGTACTTAACGCGCAGCCAGAGGTCGCCGCTTTTGGCGCGAACAAACAGCGTGCGCTTAACGATGCTTGCCGACAATGCCCGGTGCTGCGCCTGTGTCAGGGCGATTGCCCAAAACATCGTCTGCATGCAGGCAAAAGCGCGTTATGCGCAGGCTATCGCCATTTCTTCACGCATACCGCGCCACACATGAAAATTATGCGCGATCTGCTGAAGCACCACCGCTCGCCCGTTGAACTGATGGTGATGCTTCAACATAGCTAAGGTTTAACGCCCTTTCGCCAGATACTGCGCCATCTCTGCTTCCGGCACCATGCCGCCGCCCGTCGCCCATACCAGATGGGTGGCGTGCTTCAGTTGTTCGGCGCTGAAACCGTGCATTTGCTGATACGCGGTGGACGCGCAAACGCGCTGCGGCCCGGCCATGCCCGCCAGCGCCGAGGGCTCCAGGCGGATATTCTCTTCCTGCGCCAGCCAGCCCAGCATGTCGTACATCGTTTGATCGTCGAGCGTATAAAGCCCGTCGAGCAAGCGTTCCATCGCGCGGCCTACGAAACCGGATGCGCGGCCTACCGCCAGCCCGTCAGCCGCCGTCAGGTTATCAATGCCAATGTCCTGAACGGAAATTGCATCGTGCAGGCCGGTGTACACACCCAGCAGCATGCACGGCGAGTGCGTGGGCTCAGCAAAGAAGCAGTGCACGTTATCGCCAAAAGCCAGCTTCAGGCCAAAGGCCACGCCGCCAGGGCCGCCGCCCACGCCGCAAGGCAGATAGACAAACAGCGGATGATCGGCATCGACAACGCGCCCCTGCTGAGCAAACTGCGCTTTCAGGCGCTGCCCGGCGACGGCATAGCCGAGGAACAGCGTGCGTGAGTTTTCATCGTCGATAAAGAAGCAGTTTGGGTCTGACTCCGCCGCTTTGCGCCCCTGTTCAACCGCCACGCCATAATCTTCTTCGTACTCGACCACCGTTACGCCATGGCTACGCAGCTTCGCTTTTTTCCAGGCACGGGCGTCGGCGGACATATGCACGGTAACCTTAAAACCGATGCAGGCGCTCATGATACCGATCGACAAACCCAGATTGCCGGTTGAGCCCACCGCAATGCTGTACTGGCTGAAGAACTGTTTGAACTCCGGTGAGAGTAAAACGCTGTAGTCATCTTCGGTGCTCAGCAGGCCGGCTTCCAGCGCCAGTTTTTCCGCATGCGTCAGCACTTCATAGATGCCACCACGGGCTTTAATCGAACCAGAAATCGGCAAATGGCTGTCTTTTTTGAGCAGGAGTTCACCGCTCATTTTCTGGCCAGATTGCTGTTCCAGGCGCTGCTGCATCGCCGGAATTGCCACCACGTCAGATTCAATAATCCCGCCGGTTGCGGCCGTTTCCGGAAACGCTTTTGCCAGATAGGGTGCGAAACGTGTCAGACGGTCGTGAGCGGCCTTAACGTCTTGTTCCGTCAGGCCAACATAGGGTAAACCTTCCGCAAGAGACGTGGTGCCGGGGTTAAACCAGGTAGTCTCTTTGAGCGCGACCAGGTCGTCCACTAAAGGATATTGAGCGATGAGTTTTTGAATGTTTTCCATAGTACGTCTCTTTGCGCTTAGATGATAAAGGAAAGCAGGAATGTGCATGCAAGTGCAACGACGGAGGCAATAAATGTCGCCGTTGTATAGATTTGAACGTTTCGTTAAGGGTCGCGCCGCAATACTGTTTCACCAGCCAGAAGAGGGAATCGGTGACGATCGTGCAGCCAATTGCGCCAGAACCAATAGCAATGGCGATGATCTCCGGGCTCACGTTCGGGTAAAGCGGCAGCATCGGGGCGACAATCGCCGTTGCGCCCATCATCGCCACCGTGGCGGAACCGACCGCCGCATGCAGAATCAACGCCACCAGCCACGCCAGCAGAATCGGGTGCATATGCATGTTGGAGAGGATAAGCGCCAGCGTATCGGCCAGGCCGCTGCTTTTGAGGATAGCGTTGAACGCCCCGCCCGCACCGATAATCAGCAGAATGTTGGCGATAGAACCGAAACCGTTCTCCGTGTGGGTCAGCAGGGTGCTCATGCCGATATGTTGACGCAGGCCAAGGATGTAATAGGCTACAAACACGGCGATGAACATGGCGGTAATCGGGTTGCCGATAAATTCCAGCAGCGTGTAAAGCGTACTGCCTTTTTCCATGTTTAACTCAGCGACGGTTTTTACCAGCATCAGGCCAATTGGCAGCAGAACGGTAAACAGCGTTGCGCCAAGTGACGGCAGTGTTTTTTCGTCGCGGACTTCAAGGTCGGAAAACTCGGCCGGTACCGCCTTGAAGGGCAGACGATTACCGAGGAATTTCAGGTACAGCGGGCCGCCGATAAGCGAGGCCATCAGCCCAACCAGCAGGCCGTAGACGATAACTGTACCCAGATCCGCGCCCAATTTATTCGCCACAAACAGCGCAGCCGGGTGCGGCGGCACTACGCAGTGAACGGCCATCAATGCGGTACACAGCGGGATCGCCAGCTTTAACAGCGACGTATTGGTTTTTTTGGCGATGGAAAACGCCAGTGGGATCAGCAGCACGACACCCACTTCCACGAACAGCGTAATCCCGCAAATCAGCCCCACCAGTACCATAATGACGTCAGCAGAGAGCCAGCGGCAGCGCTGAAGCGTCAGCCCAATGCGTTCTGCCGCACCAGAGACTTCCATCATTTTGCCCAGAATGGTGCCCAGGCCGATAACGGCGGCCAGGAAGCCCAGCGTGCCGCCAATCCCGCTTTCCACGGCATTCACCATATCCAGCGGGCCCATGCCCATCATCGCGCCCACGAAGAAGCTGGCTAACAGCAGCGCCAGAAACGGGTGGAATTTAAACTTCACGATGGTCAAAACGATCAACACGATGCTTATCAGCAGCGTGCTCACAACCCATATTTGAGAGTGCATATCTCACCTTGCCCTGTGATTAACCTGCCCCTATTGGACAGAAAATGGACATGGCCTGACAAACGATGTATTTGGCCTTTCACATGAGCCAGATTGAATCAAGGTGGTGATTTATGTCGAATAATGAGGCTAAATTGCGAGATGGTTCACTTTGGTTCACCCTTGCGCTGATTTTTGCAGCCTGTTTTTTTACACTGATAAGCATTATTTGGGTTTAATGAGGTGGTTATGGATCCCTTGCGCGATGTGCGAAACCGGCTGCTGAACGGCTGGCAGTTATCGAAGCTTTACACTTTTGAGGTTGCGGCGAGGCATCAGTCTTTTGCGCTGGCGGCAGATGAGCTGTCGCTGAGTCCCAGTGCTGTCAGCCATCGTATTAATCAGCTGGAAGAGGAGCTGGGCATCCAGTTGTTTGTCCGTTCGCACCGTAAGGTTGAACTGACGCATGAAGGTAAACGGGTGTTCTGGGCGCTGAAATCGTCGCTGGATACGCTGAATCAGGAGATTCTGGACATCAAAAACCAGGAACTCTCCGGCACGCTTACGGTTTATTCACGCCCCTCTATCGCGCAATGCTGGCTGGTTCCTGCGTTGGGGGATTTCACTCGTCGTTATCCATCAATTTCGCTGACTATGCTCACCGGGAATGACAACGTTAATTTACAGCGGGCGGGCATCGACCTGGCGATTTACTTCGACGATGCGCCATCGACGCAGCTCACGCATCATTTTTTGATGGATGAAGAAATTTTGCCGGTGTGCAGCCCCGACTACGCGAGGCGTTTTGATCTGAACGGACGGCTGGTAAATCTGCCGCACTGTACATTGCTGCATGATCGACAGGCGTGGAGTAACGATTCCGGCACCGATGAATGGCACAGCTGGGCGCAACACTTTGCGGTAAATTTGCCGACATCATCGGGCATTGGCTTCGATCGTTCCGATTTAGCGGTGATTGCTGCCATGAATCATATTGGCGTGGCGATGGGGCGCAAAAGGCTGGTACAAAAACGCCTCGACGGCGGGGAGCTGGTGGCTCCCTTCGGCGACATGACGCTGAAATGTCATCAGCACTATTATGTCACCACGCTGCCTGGCCGTCAGTGGCCGAAAATCGAGGCGTTTATTGGCTGGTTGCAGGAGCAGGCGGCCTACACCGGCTGCTGATGTTGATGAAAGCGTGAAGCCAGCGGTAGCCAACAGAGGAAAATCAGCAGGCCCATCAGCGTCATTAACAGACCGAGGCTGGCCTGACCGGTTTGCGGCATCATCGCGGAAAGCCACGCTAACACGCCGGAACCAATGTTCTGCAAGCCGCCGACCAGCGCACCCGCAGTACCGGCGAGGAACGGGAAGGGCTCCATTGCACCGCTGGTCGCCAGCGGGAAAAGCATCCCTGCGCCGAAGAAGAACAGCGCGGCAGGCACCAGCAGCGTCCAGACGGTCATCACGCCGAACAGGCCCGGTATCCACATCATCAGCCCCGCGACCAGGCAACTCATCACCGACTGCCACATCAGCGTTGAAAAACGTTTATTCGGACGCCCGGCAAACCAGGCGCCAAAGAATGCCGCCGGGATCGGCAGAATAAACAGAATACTCACCACCATGCTGTTCAGGCCAAGCACCGCGCCCATCAGCACGCCAGAGCAGGCTTCAAACACCGCAATGCCCGCCAGCCCGCCAATCAGCATCAGCAGATAGCAGTTGAACGCGCCGCTGCCAAAAAGCGTTTTATAGTTGCTGATAAGCCGCGTTTTCGGTGCACCAGCAGGGCGCGTTTCCGGCATCCAGCGCGCCATGCTGAAGGTGACAATCACACACAGGGTCAGCAGGAAGCCGTAGCACGCACGCCAGTTCCAGGCCGTATCAAGCAGCCCGCCAATCAGTGGCGCGAGCAGAGGGCTCACCAGAATCCCCATATTCAACAGGCTGTTAGCGTGGCGAAGCTGGCTGCCTTCGTACAGGTCACGCGGCAGGGTGCGCGCCATTACGCCGCCCACGCCGGTGCCCATTCCCTGTAACGCGCTGGCGGCAATCAGCACCGTCAGATCGCTGGTGGACATGGCGACAACCGTCGCCAGCATAAAAATCGACATCCCAACCAGGATCACCGGACGACGCCCGACGCGGTCAGATAGTGGGCCATAGAAGAGCTGCGAAACGCCATAGGTCAGCAGATAGGCTGCCATGACGCTTTGCACCGCGCCCTCGCGAACGTTGAGATCGCGTGCCATATCAGCAATTGCAGGAATATATATGGTTTGAGCCATCTGTCCGACGGCAACCAGCAACACCAGCATCAGTAAGATAGTGACGTTTCTTTGGCTTTTCATTTCTCTGATATTTTATAAAAAAAGAAAATATAAGAATAAGCTGCTGCTTATTACCCTAAATGCGGGTGGAATCTACCATATCAAGATGACAATTTAACCATCATATATGTGAATGATTTGTAGCGACCAGGCAGGATTTATAGACGCTGACGGCAACTAATCTTGCCAGTCTCTACATGGCTCTGGAGTGTGATCGCGCAGACATTTTTACGCAGATGAATTTTTTTCCGTTGCCAGCATCCAAAACCTGTGTTTGTATAAATTCACTTGATGAATTGATAAACAGGCCCCTAATGACTCCTTCCATGATGACGTCGACCCTACTAAAAACCGCGCTACCAGCCGCGGTGGTCGTCGTGCGTGTGGTGGTGGTCGTCGGCAATGCGCCGTAGGGTCAGGAACAACACACGATTCCAAAACCCCGCCGGCGCAAACCGGGCGGGGTTTTTCGTTTAATGACCCTCCCCGGAAAGTCGGCTCAGAATAAAAGGACTGGAGCATGGCAAGTTCGGGCACAACATCACAGACCAGACGCTTTACCGGCGCAGAACTGATCGTCCATCTGCTGGAACGTCAGGGGATCACCATGGTGACCGGCATTCCCGGCGGCACCGTGCTGCCGCTGTATGATGCATTAAGCCAAAGTAAGCAGATACGCCATATACTCGCGCGTCACGAGCAGGGCGCGGGATTTATTGCGCAGGGCATGGCGCGCACGGCGGGGAAACCGGCGGTGTGCATGGCCTGTAGCGGGCCCGGCGCGACCAACCTGGTGACCGCCATCGCCGACGCGCGTCTCGACTCGATTCCGTTAGTGTGTATCACAGGCCAGGTGGCCTCCTCATTAATCGGCACCGATGCGTTCCAGGAAGTCGATACCTACGGCATTTCTATCCCCATCACCAAACACAACTATTTAGTTCGCAACATCACGGAATTACCGCAGGTTATCGCGGATGCCTTCCGCATTGCCCAGTCTGGCCGCCCAGGCCCGGTGTGGATAGACATTCCTAAGGATGTGCAGACCGCTGAAATCGAACTGAGCGAACTGCCTGAACCGGGAGGTCGCGCGGCAACCCCTGAATTCAGCGCCGAGAGCGTGCGTGAAGCCGCCGCAATGATCAATGCCGCGCAGCGTCCGGTACTGTATCTGGGGGGCGGGGTAATTAACGCGCCGGAGCGCGTGCGCGAGCTGGCTGAGAAAGCGAATTTGCCGACCACCATGACCCTGATGGCGTTGGGTATGTTGCCGAAAGCGCACCCGCTGTCATTAGGCATGCTGGGAATGCACGGCGCACGCAGCACCAACTTTATTCTGCAACAGTCTGATTTATTGATTGTTTTAGGTGCACGTTTTGATGACCGGGCAACGGGGAAAGTGGCTGAGTTCTGCCCGAACGCGAAGATCATTCATGTTGATATCGACCGCGCCGAGCTGGGGAAAATCAAGCAAGCCCACGTAGCCATTCAGGCCGATGTTGATGATGTTCTGGCGCAACTGTTACCGCAGATTGACGCACAGCCGCGTAACGAATGGCGCGGGAAAGTCGCTGAACTGCAACAGGAATTCCCGTGTGCCATCCCACAAGCGACCGATCCGTTAAGCCATTATGGCCTGATCAACGCCGTTGCCGCCTGCGTGAACGACGACGCGATTATCGCCACCGACGTAGGCCAGCACCAGATGTGGACTGCCCAGGCGTACCCGCTCAATCGCCCGCGTCAGTGGCTGACCTCCGGCGGCCTGGGCACAATGGGCTTCGGCTTGCCTGCGGCGGTTGGTGCAGCGCTGGCGAATCCGGATCGCAAAGTACTGTGCTTTTCTGGCGATGGCAGTTTGATGATGAACATTCAGGAGATGGCGACGGCGGCGGAAAATCAGCTGGATGTGAAAATCATTCTGATGAATAACGAAGCGCTGGGCCTTGTTCATCAACAGCAGAGCCTGTTCTACAAACAGGGCGTGTTCGCGGCGACCTATCCGGGGATGATCAACTTTATGCAAATTGCCGCCGGTTTCGGCCTGGCAACCTGCGATTTAAACGGCGAAACCGATCCGCAGGGCGCGCTGCAGGCAATTATCAACCGACCGGGCCCGGCGCTGATCCACGTGCGTATCGACCCGCAGGAAAAAGTGTATCCAATGGTACCGCCGGGCGCGGCGAATACTGAAATGGTGGGGGAATAAGCCATGCAAAACACAGCACACGATAACGTCATTCTTGAACTCACCGTTCGCAACCACCCGGGCG
Source organism: Pseudocitrobacter sp. RIT415 (assembly GCF_003057695.2). NCBI lineage: Bacteria > Pseudomonadati > Pseudomonadota > Gammaproteobacteria > Enterobacterales > Enterobacteriaceae > Pseudocitrobacter > Pseudocitrobacter sp. RIT415. The sequence goes on from NZ_QBJC02000010.1 coordinate 83,550, forward strand.
TCATGACCCACGTTTGCGGCCTGTTTGCCCGTCGCGCGTTTAACGTCGAAGGCATCCTTTGCCTACCGATTCAGGACAGCGATCAAAGCCATATCTGGCTACTGGTCAACGATGACCAGCGGCTTGAGCAGATGATGAGTCAGATAGACAAGCTGGAGGACGTGGTGAAAGTGCAGCGTAACCAGTCTGACCCGACGATGTTTAATAAGATTGCGGTGTTTTTTCAGTAAAAATAAGCCCCGTACTTAATGCGTTCGGGGCTCCAACATCAACGTTTTTGGCAGGCATCCCATGCCTGCTTAAATGCTCGAGCCTGATTAGCTGTCTGTTCAGGGGATTGCCCGGCGCGATATAAATCACCGCCCAAACCTGCGCCCACACAGCCTGCGCGGAGATACTCAGCCAGGTTCGCTGGGGTAATTCCTCCTACGGCGTAAAGTGGTATATGTTTGGGTAATACGGCTTTTAAGGCGCGAATATATCCAGAGCCCAACTCACCGGCAGGGAAAATTTTAAGTGCATTAGCACCATGTTGAATGGCGACGAAGGCTTCACTTGCGGTATGACAGCCAATACATGTTTGCATCCCTGCTTCTCGCGCAGCTTTAATAACGGCTGGGTCGGTATTAGGCGTCAAAATAAATGAACATTTCATTTGGGAGAGAATTGCAACATCGTTGGCAGAAGTAACGGTCCCCGCGCCAATTTGGATTCTGTCCCCAAAACGCGCGATGGCCATTGCGATGCTGGTTTGCCAATCTGGCGAATTCAAGGGAATTTCTACAGTCGTGAATCCTGCTGCAATCAAAACCTCAATATGTGCCAACACGTCCTGAGGTAACACTCCGCGAAGAATAGCGACTAATGGAACGGTGTTAGTGTTGTTCATGTAAAAGTCTCCTGATGCCGTTTATAAATGTGGTTTCACCATTAATCGCCCGATAACATTGCCCGAAAAGATCGCAAACGGTCTGATAGCGTGCGATGAGCCCCTCACTTCCTGTTAAAACAATCTCTTCATGTGGTGATATGGCGTAGTGTTGAAGCATTTGTGCGACTTCATGGCCAATTAATAACCCCGACAAAGCCTCGAACAGTGACTCTGGCGGTAGGGAATGGCTAAGTGTTCTGGCGCGTAGGGCAAAAACGCCACGAGAAAGACATGTTTCGTGTCTGCCCATTTCAGCACCGAAAAGAAAAGCAGAGGGTGATGAGCGTTGCTCTACCGCATGTTTACCAAGCACGGAGTGTTGACTAAAAAGCGAGTAAAGTTCACCCGTCATCACGGTCTGAAAGTCCTGAATGACACCGTTTTCCATATGCACCCATTTACTGTGAGTACCAGGAAGTGCATACCAGGTATTGTCCGCCATTGCGCCCAACAGTTGAGTCTCTTCTCCACGCATAACGTTGTAACAATCGGGCCCAGCGAGTTGTATTCCGGGAACAATAAAGATGGGATAGGGGCCAGGATCGGGAACGGGCATGAGATGCTTCGCAAGATCATTGATAAGTGTTGGACACGATAAATAGGGCGCATTGACCCATCCCACGTTGCTGCCAATCATGCCGCTCATAATAACTGTGGTATCGAGCGCTATATCCTGAGGGCAAAGCTCAACAAGCGTGAGCCAGATATCTTTGAATTCACTTGGGTGATGGCGCGTAATACCTTCGGCGCAGGCATGTTCCCAGATGCATTCTCCCTTTTGAAATACCCATAGACGAAGATTGCTGGTACCCCAGTCGACGGCAATAAAATTTTCAGAATTGAACATACTTCGTTCCTGCTGATAAAGCTGGCCCGTTATCGGGCCAGAGTAATGATGACTATTCATCAACTTCCATTTTCTTATCGAAGTTGATGCACAAGGAGCAAATGAGATAACCCACAGCGGCGAGTGCGAAGAACATCATGGCCGCATAGTAATTGCCGGTTGATTGCACCAGGAAACCAATGAATATGGGCAAAATGGCAGCAAAGAGATTGCTGGTGAAATTCATGGTGCCGCAGATTGTGCCGGCAACAGATTGTGCTCCCAGCAAACCGGGAATAGACCAATAGACGCTGGCCCAGCGCAGAGGGAAAAGCGCAATGGTGAGTAACGTAATGGCGACGGCAGGTGTTGAACTCTGTGCACACAGGAAAATACCTACCCCCGCAGTAGTGGCAGAAATAGCCAGCATCGTGTGCATAACCCGGCTGGTTTTGGCGCCTTTACTGCGCCACTTATCCATAATATAGCCGCCGGTTAATTGACCAACGAAGCAGAGCAGGAAGATAAGCGCCATAGCCCCACCCATTGACTTAATGTCAAAGCCATACGTTGCCTGGAAATACAGGGGTAACCATGTCATTAGCCCATAAAATACGAAGCTATAACAAACCCAGCCACCAATTAGCGCAATAACGTTACGCTGCTTGAGATAAGGTTTGATATCTGCAAGGCGATATTTTTTACCACTGGTTGCTGTGCCATTTTCCGCTTGAATATGATCCAGCTCAGCCTGGTTAATGCCCGGATGTTCTGAGGGGTAGGTTCGGATATACCACCATGCCAGCAAACCGACGAGCATAGTACCGACACCTGCGACGATGAACGCCATACGCCAGGAGTCGAATAAGGCAATAAGCCCGGCAATAATCACTGCACCCAGCGCAGTACCTAATGGCGCGCCACCATCGAGGAGCATTGAGCCACGTCCGCGTTCAGTGGGAGTGAGCCAGGTACCCATCAGCTTTGCTCCCGCAGGCATAATAGGTGATTCGGTTATCCCTAAGCCAAGACGCGAAATTGAGAGCGTAAAAATAGAGTGGCAAAGAGCGGCGACTGCCTGGAACGCCCCCCACAGGATAGTTGCCAATGCAATAATGTTTCGCGCTTTGAATTTGTCAGCAATAACCCCGCTGGGTATTTGCATCAACGCATAGGCCCAGAAAAATGCGCTGTGAATAACTCCAACCACGCGAGTGTCGGTAATGCCAAATTCATCCGTGATGTAAGGCATAGCAATAGATAACGATGTGCGGTCAATATAGTTAATCGCGCCAAGGATCAGCATGATGATGAATATTCGCCATCTTACAGTCGTGGCTTTTAATTTTTCTTCTTCAGTATTTACATTAACAATAGACATAGGGGCTCCTTGCCATGCTCGTTAAGAGCATGGCGGTACGAGGTATAATTATCTTGTTAATTACATTATTGAACCAATTGTCCAGGGTACAAATTCCTGGCTTCCATAACCAAATTCTTCGCTTTTTGTTTTTTTACCAGAGGCCATTTCAAGAATGAGTTGATAAATACGCTCACCCACTTCAGCAATGGTTTCGTCCCCCTCAACAATGGTGCCGCAATTGATATCCATATCTTCTTGCTGACGTTGCCAGAGCGCATTATTTGTTGCCAGCTTTAAACTCGGCGTCGGTTTGGAACCAAATGCAGAACCGCGTCCGGTGGTAAAGCAGAGTAAATTAGCGCCGCCGGCAATTTGCCCGGTGACTGCAATCGGATCGTATCCCGGAGTATCCATGAAAACGAAACCCTTAGCAGTGACTGGCTCAGCGTATTCATAAACTTCCGTTAAATTTGTGGTTCCTGCTTTGGCAATGCCGCCCAGAGACTTTTCAAGGATAGTGGTTAACCCACCAACTTTATTTCCGGCTGAAGGATTATTGTTCATTTCACTTCCGCTGCGGCGGCAATAATCTTCCCACCAGTGAATACGAGCGATTAATTTTTCGCCTACTTCACGAGACACGGCCCGGCGAGTAAGTAAATGCTCAGCGCCATAAATTTCTGACGTCTCAGACAGAATGGCTGTACCGCCTTGCTGTACTAATTTATCGACGGCATAACCCAACGCAGGATTGGCTGAAATACCTGAATAGCTGTCAGACCCTCCACACTCCAGTGCCAGAATAATTTCAGAAGCAGGAATAGGCTCACGAACAACCTCGTTAGCTATTGGCAGCATCTGATTAACCAGCTCAATTCCCTTCTCAATGGCATGGCGCGTGCCGCCAATTTCCTGAATGGTGAAACTGTGCATCATAGGGCCATCAGCCAGCCCGTGTGCATTCATCATGTCTTTAATCTGACTTGATTCACAGCCCAGGCCTATGATGATGACGCCCGCAAAATTGGCATGAGTCGCATAACCAGCCATCGTACGGCGCATAACCGCCATTGATTCACTTTTTGAACCGATGGCGCAGCCGAAACTTTGCGGTAATGATACGACGCCATCAACGTTCGGATAATCTTTTAGTCCATGTAAACGGAAGTGATCTTCTATGGCTCTGACCACGGTCGCGCTGCAGTTAACCGAACTTAGAATTCCGATATAATTTCGCGTAGCCGCTCTGCCGTCAGCGCGGCGAATACCCTCAAAGGTATCCAGGCGATCTGCTGGCGCGAGTGTGTGGCAGTCTTTTCCCCAGGCATAATCACGTTCAAAGTCACCCATACCCAGATTGTGCATGTGAACATGTTCACCAGGATGAATGTCCTGAGTCGCAAAACCAATTATTTGACCGTAACGTTTTACTGCGTCACCCACCGAAAGGGAATGAATAGCAATTTTATGTCCAGCTGGAATATCACTAAGTACGCGAACTTGCTCAGTCTCAAGCCACGTACCTTCTGAAACGCTCTGTCTGGCGATAACGACATCGTCTTTTGGATTAAGTTTAAGTACAGGGTTGATGTTCATTATTATTGCTCTCTTGCTAAGTTAAAGGTTTATATACCCGTCATACTTTCAAGTTGCCTGTGCGTTGGCCGCACTCGCTCACCCCAATTACATACCTATGTACGCTCGTGGGGATTCACTCGTTTGCCGCCTTCATGCAACTCGAATTATTTTGGGTACAGCCTTCAGAATTTCTTTTACTTTCTCAATTTTCTCATCACTAAGAGGAAGTGATGGCGGAACAACAGCAGTTGAAATATTTACTCCAGTCAGGGAAATGGCATTTTTTATCACGCTAAAGAAAGGTTGTTCCAGTGCGTAAAGAGGTGATAGTTTTGCAAGGGATTGCTGAAGTTTTTGCGCCGTTGCCAGATCGTTTTGTTTAAATGCCTGGTAGATGCCTTTAGTTATTTCGGGCGCAAAGTTGAAGGTCGCAGGAATCCCACCATGGCCGCCCAATAACAATGTATCAAGAAGATACTCATCATAACCGCTGAAAATGATGAAATCGGGGCGGAATGGGTGTACCCGATTAATGATTTCCCTGGTATGGCTAATATTGTCAATGGTGTCTTTGATCCCAACGATATTCGGCACTTCTTGTGCTAATCTGACAATCACATCCATTCCGATATCCTGACCCGTAAGATCAGGGAAGTTATACAAGAATACCGGTATACTTAATGCCTCTGCGATGCGCTTATAGTGTGTAAATCGCGCTTCGTCACTCAATTTCGCATAATAGGGATTTACGACTAAAACACCGGCAGCACCATTTTGCTCGGCGTGTAATCCTAACTCAATCGTCTCTGCTGTGCTGGGGCAGGCGATACCGATAAGTACAGGAACTCTACCCGCGACTTTTTTTAGGCTAAGTTCAGCTATTTTTTTGCGTTGAGGCGTTGAGAAATGACAGAACTCGCCGCCGCTCCCCAGAATGAGCATGCCATCAGCGTCGTGATGAATAACATGTTCAATCATGGTTGCCATCCCATTGGCATCCATTTCGCCGTTACTATCGACGATAGTCGGGACGGGGGGGAAAATACCTTTAAATACGTTTGACATTGCAACCTCTTTGTTCTGTATATGGAACTAATGTTCTGTATGTTGAATTGAGTACAGCAAATAACCCGATCCTTCGTCAACGGATTTCGAAGAACAAATGAACAATTGTGATGCCGATCAGATTCAGCATGTTGAAAGCTCGGGTAACGGCAGCGTTTTGCCTTTGCGCAAAAAAGCCGCATTCCTGAAGAAAGTGATTGGGGTATACTGACGGGAGTCTATGAATGAAAAAGATTAATTACGCATGAATCAGGACATCACAACCACCGTCCCTGCCCTGGATAAGACGGTTAAAATCTGTAATTACCTCTTCACGACCCCTGGTGCAACGTTCAGTCAAATTCAGCAGGATTTGGCTCTTCCCAAAAGCAGCACCTCATCGTTGCTTAATGCATTAGTGGAGCACCACCTGTTACGGCTTGAGAAAGGGCGTTTCTTTCTGGGGTTAAAGCTTTATGAGTGGGGCAACCGCTCACTCGAACAGTTTGATATCCGCAATGTTGCTTTGCCTATACTGGAGCAGTTGCGCGAAAAAACCGATTTGACCTGCCACCTTGGCATCCTGGATGAAGTGGCGCCTATATACATCCTGAAGCTCGAAAATACCTTGCCAATAGGCATTCGCACTTGGGTGGGTAAAAAGCTACCAATGCATAGCTCTGGAGTGGGTAAGGCGCTATGTGCGTGGCTTCCGCAACAAAAGATTGATGAGCTGCTACCGGAAGAAATATTGCCTAAGTACACCGAAACCACCATTACCAGCAAAAAGGCATTACTGGAGGAGTTTTCACGGATACGTAAACAAGGTTGGGTCTTTGATAATGCAGAAGATTCCCCTGGGATTTACTGTATCGCTGCCCCCGTCTTTAACCGTAACCACGATGTAGTGGCAGCAATAAGCATTAGCGGTGTCGAGCTGCAAATGCCTAAAGACCGTATTCCCCAATATTCCGCGTGGGTGCTTGAAGCCTGCCAGGCTCTATCGGCAAAACTGGTTTAAACGTGGCAGGTAAATTGAACGCATGATCTGGATAATGCTGGCGACGCTGGTGGTGGTTTTTGTTGTGGGTTTTCGGGTGATGACATCCGGCCCGCGCCGGGCGATTCGTCGTTTGAGTGAACGCATGGGCATTACGCCGATGCCGATAGAATCGATGATCGATCAATTGGGGAAGGTGCCCGGTAACGAGTACCTTCACTATCTTGAGCGCCCGAACGAAGCGCATTTGCAGAATGCCGCGCAGATGCTGCTGATTTGGCAGGTGTTTATTGTCGACAGCAGTGACGAGAGCATGCATCGCTGGCATCGCCTGCTGCAAAAATCGCGTCTGGCGGCGCCGATTACCGATGCGCAGGTTCGGCTGGCGTTAGGGTTTATGCGTGAGCTGGAACCCAATGCCGGGGAACTGAACGCGTTTCAGATTCGTTACAACGCGTTATTCCACGATGAAGATGGGGTTCGGTGGTTGCATTGATGTGAGCGGGCTTTCCCCCTCACCCTAACCCTCTCCCACAGGGAGAGGGGACCGAGAGTGCCAGAGGTGAAGTTCGTGCGGTTTTCTCCCTCTCCCTGTGGGAGAGGGCCGGGGTGAGGGCATCAGCGCGCACGATCCCCTCTCTCCCCCCAAATAGTTGTCAAAACGTTAAATACGTCACACTCAGGATGTTACACTGCGCAACTTTCCCGCACGATAACCAATGCCTGGTGACTTAATGACTGAACCGTACACTTCCTCACAACCGAAAGACGCTGTCGTGCGACCGAACTGGTCGGCGGTTTTTGCCGTGGCTTTTTGCGTGGCCTGCCTGATAACCGTTGAGTTTTTGCCCGTCAGCCTGCTGACGCCCATGGCGCAGGATCTGGGCATCTCTGAGGGCCTGGCGGGGCAGTCGGTCACCATGACCGCGTTTGTGGCGATGTTCTCCAGCCTGTTTATCACTCACATCATTGGCCGCACCGATCGCCGCTACGTGGTGATGATGTTTGCGGTACTGCTGACACTCTCCTGCCTGCTGGTGTCGTTTGCCAATAGCTTTGCGCTGTTGCTGCTGGGGCGCGCCTGCCTGGGTCTGGCGCTGGGCGGTTTCTGGGCGATGTCGGCGTCATTGACGATTCGCCTGGTGCCAATGCGCGTGGTGCCAAAAGCGCTGTCGGTGATTTTTGGCGCAGTGTCGATAGCCCTGGTGATCGCCGCTCCGCTCGGCAGTTTCCTCGGCGGAATAATTGGCTGGCGAAATGTGTTTAACGGCGCGGCGCTGATGGGCGCGCTGTGCATTGTGTGGGTGATTAAAGCGCTGCCCTCGCTGCCTGGCGAAGCGGCGCATCAGCAGCAAAACATGTTCAGCCTGATGAAGCGCCCCGGCGTGCTGGCGGGCATGAGCGCCATTTTTTTGGTGTTCGTCGCCCAGTTCTCTTTCTTCACCTATATACGCCCGGTCTATACCACGCTGGCAGGCTTTAGCGTGGATGGCCTGACGCTGGTGCTGTTGAGCTTTGGCATTGCCAGCTTTGTCGGTACCTCGCTCTCTTCTGCCGTTCTGAAACGCTCGGTAAAAGGCACGCTGGCCTGCGCGCCCTTTGTCCTGATGCTCAGCGCGCTGACGCTGATTTTCTGGGGGAATTCGCCGGTTGTCGCGTCTGCGGTAGCGATCATCTGGGGCTTCGCGTTTGCGATGGTGCCGGTCGGTTGGTCAACGTGGATCACCCGCTCGCTCTCCGATCAGGCAGAAAAAGCGGGATCTATTCAGGTGGCGGTGATCCAGTTCGCTAACACCTGCGGGGCGGCGCTGGGCGGCGTCGCGCTGGACCATTTCGGCGTGCTGTCACCGCTGGCGATTTCCGCCTGCCTGATGCTGCTGACGGCCACGCTGGTGGCGACGAAGGTGAAAGTGAATTAAGGAGAATGGCCGGAGGATGGTGCGCGTATCCGGCCTTCATTATCGGGAAATCACTCCGCTTTTGGACACTGTACCTGCTTCACGGCGGCGGCGTAGCGCTCGGCATCATTACGTTCCAGCGCCAGCGTCGCTTCCCGCACGCGCAGACGATTCTCTTCCGTCGCCAGCACCAGATTCGCAAATTGATCGTCCGACACCGCGCCCGCCGGGGCACAGTTCTTCTTCACGTCCTCAATCACTTGCCGCTTTTGCTGCTCAAACTTAAGCCCTTCCATCGGCGAGTCGGCATATGCCGCGCCGGAGGCAGCCAGACAGGCCGCCAGAGAAAATAGCACCGGTATCATTTTCATGCTCATATCCTTATCGGGAATTCATTCCCCTTAACTATATGTGTTGCTGGCGAATAGGGACAATTTAGTGACGCTCAACCGGCGTACTGCGACGGCGGGAATCCAGCGAAATCAGGATAACCGAGGAGAGGATCAGCAACGTGCCCAGCCAGTCCGGCAGGGTGAAGGTGATGCCCAGCAGAAGCAGCGACAGGAATGCGCTACTCAGTGGTTCGGCACAACTCAGAATGCTGGCTCGCGGGCCGCCAATCATCTGCGCGCCTTTCAGGTACAGGCTGAAGGTCAGCGAGGTGCCAATCACCACCAGATAAAAGAACGCCAGCACCACGTTGCCGGAAAGCGTGAAGCTCTCGCCCTGGCCTGCGTAGAACGGCAGCAGCACCGCGCCGCCGATGAGCATGCTCCAGCCGACAATCGGCAGCGTGCCATAGCGAGCAATCAGCTGTGAAGGATACGTGGTGTAGAACGCCGCCGTAAAGGCAGAGACAATCCCCCAGAACAGCGCGCCGCCGGAGATAGACAGTGATGTCGGGTTTCCGTGGGTGACCAGCAAAAACGTACCGATTAATGAGGTGCCGATAGCAGCAAACACCAGCATGCCAGGGCGGGATTTACGTACCAGCGAGAACCACGCCACGATGATCGTCGGGGCCAGGAATTGCAGCACTGTCGCGGTGGCGGCGTTGGATTTTTCGATGGTCATCAGAAATGACAGTTGCACCGTCAGGGCGCCTACCAGGGTGAAGAACAGCAGGCTAAGCGCGTCTTTACGATTTTTCATAATGCGGAAGATGCGGTCGCCATGTACGAAAGAGAGTGTCAGCAGAATCAGCCCCGCGAACAGCAGACGCGTCATAGTTAAAAACTGCGAGGACATCTGGCTTTGTTCCATGATGTACTGCGCGCATACCCCTGAACTTCCCCACAGCACGGCGGCGATAAGGACGTTCATCATCCCTCTTCTGGTGGATCCCATGTTGTTGTTCTCGTCTTTATTTTTATCAGACGAGAATCATAGCATGCGGAAATAGAAGCCCCCAGCGCTGGCCGGGGGCGGGAGGATTAACTGAGGTCGACGTTTTTACTGCCGAACAGCCAGGTGAGCAGGAAGCCGAAGAAGTACGCCACGGCAAGACCCGCCGCATACACCGCCATTCCGGCGTAGATACCGCTGTTGGAGGTCATCAGCGGCAACGCTACCAGCCCCGACGGGCCAAATACGGTGTTCAAACCGACGGGCAGGCCCATCCACGCCACCAGGCCGATGAAGAAGCCGCCGCACGCGCCGCCAAAACAGGCGGTGATGAAGGGCTTCATGCGTGGCAGCGTGACGCCGTAGATCAACGGTTCGCCGACACCCAGCAGACCGGGAATTATCGCCCCTTTAATCTGGGTACGCAGCAGCGCGCCCTGCTTCGCGCGGAAGTAAAGCGCCAGCGCCGCGCCGACCTGACCTGCGCCCGCCATCGACAAAATGGTGAACAACGAGTTGAAGCCCTGTGCATCCATCAGCGCGAAGTACACCGGCACGAAACCCTGATGCACGCCAAACATGACCGCCAGCAGGAACAGCCCGGCCAGCACCGCAGAGCCGAACGGGTTGCCGTTGAGATGCAGGAACAGCCAGGACATGCCGGTGAACAGGTAACCGCCGAGCGGCATAATCACCACAAAGGTGACCGCGCCCATAATCAGCAGCGTAATCGCGGAGGTGAGGATCATATCAAGGTTGGCGGGCATGATGCTGCGTACCCGCCGTTCCACCCATGCGCCCAGAATCGCCGCGATCAGAACGCCAATAATGTTGCCGCGCGGGTCGATATCGTGACCGAAGAACTGCGTGATGCCGGAATAAAACCCAACCGTCGCTTCCGGGTTATAGCCCAGCACAAACAGCGAGGCGATAATCGCGCCGTTTACGCCCGAACCGCCGAACGCTTTTTGCGTGTTGTAGCCAATGAGGATACTCAGGAAGGTGAACATTCCCTTGCTGAAAATCTTCATATAGCCGATCACTTCCACCAGCGTGGCGTTCGGATGGGCGCTTTTCAACACGAACATCTGTTCCGCCAGCGTGGCAAAGCCAAGCAGCAGGCCCACGGCAATAAACCCAGGGATTAACGGGGTGAAAATGGTGGCGAACTTCGCCAAAAACTTCTGAATTCCGCTGGTTTGCTTCTCTTTTAGCGCTTTTTTCTTTTCGCTGGCAACGTCAGCCAATGACGGTTCCGCCGTGGGCGAATCCTCCAGCAGCGCATTCATCATCTCGGCAGCGGTTTGTGCTTTGCCGGGGCCGAGGATTATCTGGAACTGCTCTTCGCTGACCACTACGCCCAGCACACCGTCCACCAGACGAATGTTGCCAATATCAGCCAGTTCTTCATTGCGTAGCGTTAAGCGCAGTCGGGTCATACAGTTCCCGGCCTGAACGACGTTTCCGGCTCCCCCCACCAGGGAGAGGAGACGGGCTATCATCTCTTTATTTATTTTCGCCATTCAATCTGTTCTCCAGGCCGTTTAGCCTTGCTGTAACGCCTTGCGGATATAGCCGTTGTTATCGGCCAGCAGCGTAGTGGCCTCGTCAGCGCTGAGGTTTGCCAGCACCATCACGATGGCGGTTTTGCAGTGGCGATGGCAGGCGTTTAACGCATTGACGGCGGTTTCGCGGTCACACTCGGTTGCTTCCATCACGATGGACACCTGGCGCTCAATCAGCTTGGCGTTAGTGGCTTCCACATCGACCATCAGGTTGCTGTAGACCTTGCCGCTGCGAATCATCGCGCCGGTGGTAATCATGTTCAGCACCAGTTTCTGCGCGGTACCTGCTTTCAGGCGGGTTGAGCCGGTCACCACTTCCGGGCCGACAACCGGGGTAATGGCGATATCGGCCAGCTGCGCCATGTCACCGTGCGGGTTGCAGGTAATGGTTGCGACCAGAGCGCCCACGCTTTTGGCGTAGTTCATCGCGCCAATGACGTACGGCGTGCGGCCGCTGGCGGCAATACCGACCAGCACATCATTGGCCGTAAAGTTCAGCGCTTTCAGGTCTTCCGCGCCCTGAGCGACGTTATCTTCTGAGTTTTCCACTGCGCTCAGAATGGCTTTATGGCCGCCAGCAATCAGGCCAACGACCTGCTCCGGGCGGGTGCCGAACGTCGGTGGGCATTCGCTGGCATCAAGAATACCGAGGCGACCAGAGGTGCCTGCACCGCTGTAAATCAGGCGACCACCTTTCTGGAAGGCCGCCGCGACGGCGTCAACCAGTTGGGCAATCTGCGGCAGATAAGGTGTGATTGCGTGAGCAACCAGCTGATCTTCGCGGTTGATTACCGCCAGCATCTCTTCGGTGGAGAGGGTGTCAATATTGGTACTGTTGGCGTTGCGGCGCTCGGTCAGCAGTTTGCTCAGGTCGATACTCATAGTGGCCTCGTCTTCGTCAGTGGCGGTCAGTATAAGGAATTTTTTATTCCTTTCGTGTGAGGGGTATCACGATTAAAGCCTGGCGAATAAGAGGGGATGCAGATGGGTAGTGACTTACTGCGGTAATAAATTTGGAATATTTTATTACCGCAGTGAATTTTACCGGACTTTGCAGAGAGAAAAGAAGAGCGCGATGGCGTAGGAAATTGCCATGGCGAGACTCATTTTGAGCATGGTTTCGCCACCCAGACCGGCAAGCGGAGCAGCAATGCCGCCGCAGACAAACATCAGCGTGCCCATCAACGCCGAGGCTGTGCCCGATTGTTCGCTGCTGACCGCGCTCATCGCTTCAGAACCGGATACCGTACTGATCCCACTCATAAACGAGACGGTAAAGAACAGGCCAACCAGCGCAGGAATAGCAAGATGCAGCCAGGCCAGTAGCAGCGTAATGCCTGCGCAGGCGACCGCCAGCAGCAATCCACGACGTAACAGCACTTCGGCAGCCACGCGGTGAGAAAGCTTCGAGAAAATCAGCGCGGCGATAATCAGGCCAATGCCGTTCAGGCCGAACAGCAGGCTAAACTGCATGGCGCTCATGCTGTACTCGCTCTGAATCACGAACGATGAGGAGCCGATGTATGAAAACAGCCCGGCCATCATAAAGGCCTGAATCAGGCAGTAGCGCAGGAAGCGGCGGTTTTTCAGCAGCGGCGTGTTGCGCGTTTCCTGGCTGACGGTGGTACTTTTGGCCGGTAACGTTTCGTGCAGTACCCACTGGCTTAACAGCAGCAGAACAACGCCGATGCCCGCCATACACCAGAAGAGAATACGCCAGTCAAATGCGGTGATGACGTAGCCGCCGATCACAGGCGAAATCACCGGTGCAATACCGTTGACGGTCATCAGCAGGGCGAAAAATTGCGTCAGCATCGCGCCCTGATAACGGTCACGGGCGATGGAGCGCGACAGTACAGAACCGCCCGCTCCGGCGAAGCCTTGCAAGAAGCGCCAGCCAATCAGCAGGTGAATATCCTGGGTCATCGCACACATCGCGGAAGAGAAGATAAACAGCAGCAGTGAGAGTGCCAGTGGCTTTTTGCGGCCAATACGGTCGCTTAACGGGCCGAAGAACAACTGGCCGAGACCGAGACCGATTAGCGCAGCAGTCAGTGAAAGCTGCGTTTGTGTGCCGGTTGCGCGCAGCTGGTCGGTGATTTCCGGCAATGCGGGCAGGTAAAAGTCAGTACAGAGTGGGCCGATGGCGGTCAGCAGGCCCAGCGTCAGCACCCATGAGGGGGCTATGCGCGACATAGAAGCTCCTTTTTATAATTGTGGGGGGCTGTTTACCCCCTCACCCTAACCCTCTCCCTCAGGGAGAGGGGACCGATTGTGCACGGTATTGCTTTTCTCCCTCTCCCTCAGGCTGCAGGGGAAATGTGTGCACGGTATTGCTTTTCGCCCTCTCCCTCAGGGAGAGGGCGGGGTGAGGGTGGCCCCACCCCCCAGCGACTGCCACAACGTAATGCGGTTATCCAGCTCGGTTTGTTGCAGCGCAATCAACGACTGCTGCGCCGACCACAATGTACGTTGGGCGGTCAGCACCGTCAGGTAATCGCTGCTTCCCGCCTGATAACGTTTCATCGCGATATCCAGCGTCTGCTGTTCGGCGGCAACATACTGGCGCTGGGCGTCCAGCTCTTCACTCAACGTCTGGCGACGCGCAAGCGCATCGGCGACATCTTTAAACGCGCTCTGAATCGTTTTCTCATAGGTCGCAATTAACCCTTTTTTCTCCGCTTCCGCATAGCGAAGCTGCGCCATGTTGCTGCCGCCGGTAAACAGTGGCAGGGTGATGGACGGCGCAAACGACCACACTTTCATGCCATGACTGAACAGTGAAGAGAGCGAATCGCTGCCTACGCCCGCGCTCGCCGTCAGTGAAATTGTCGGGAAGAAATTCGCCCGCGCCGCACCGATATTGGCATTAGCGCTCAGCAGGTTATGTTCAGCTTCCTGAATATCCGGGCGGTTGAGTAGCACGGAGGAGGAAACGCCCGCAGGCACCAACGTAATCGTGTTATCGCCTAAACTTTCCAGCGTGCCCGGCAGCAGGGCATCCGGCACCGTTTGCCCGGCCAGCAGGTTGATGGCATTTTTATCCTGCATCACCAGCGTCTGATAACTGGCAACGCTGGCGCGCGCCTGCTGATACACGCTCATCGCGGAACTGACATCCGTCGCGGCGGCAGTGCCGACGTCCATCTGGCGTTTCACTATCTTCAGCGAATCTGCCGCGCTGTTCATCGTCTGCTGCGCCAGCGCCAGATTACTGTTATCGGCGGCCAGCGTTACCCACGCGGTGGTGAGTTCGGAAATCATGGTAAGACGCGTGTTCTGTGCGGTGTATTCGCTGGCAAGCCAGGTTTCCCGCGCGGCGCGGGAAAGACTCTGGTTGCGACCAAAAAGATCCAGCTCAAAGCTGGATACCGCGCCATCGGCCTGTGTCGAGGTCGCCACGCCGTTCGCCAGCGTACGGCTACGGCTGCCGTTTAATTCCGCATCCACCGTCGGGAACAGCGAGGCGCGGGTTTCGCCATACTGAGCCCGCGCGGCGTCGATATCGGCAATCGCTTTTTGTACATCGCGGTTGCTGTTCAGTGCCATGCTCACCACTTTATTCAGGCGGGCATCTTTCACTACCTGCTGCCAGTTACCTATCACCGCCGTCGCCTGCCCTTGTGTGCCTGGCAGGGTTGCCGGGACGGGCGCGTCGGGGCGTTGATAGTTTGGATCGAGTGACACACAGCCGACGCTCAGGAAGGCAATAAATAAAACAGAGAGACGAAACATAACTTACCCCTGACGGCGTTTACCGGCGAACAGGCGTTTCACCAGCACAAAGAATAATGGAACAAAGAAAATCGCCAGCAGCGTTGCGGTCAACGTACCGCCGATAATCCCGGTGCCGATGGCAATACGGCTGTTCGCGCCAGCCCCGGTGGCAATGGCCAGCGGCGTTACCCCGGCGACGAACGCCAGCGAGGTCATGATGATCGGGCGCAAACGCGTTTGTGCCGCTCGCAGCGCGGCACGCGAAAGGGAATAGCCCTCGTTGACCGCCGCTTCGGCAAACTCGACAATCAAAATGGCGTTCTTCGACGACAGCCCGATAGTGGTCAGCAGCGCCACCTGGAAGTAAACGTCGTTACTTAAGCCGCGCATCCATGCCGCCAGCGCTGCACCCAGCAGGCCGAGTGGGATAACCATGATGACCGAAATCGGCACCGACCAGCTCTCATACAATGCAGCCAGGCACAGGAATACCACCAGAATGGAGATGGCATACAGACTCAGCGCCTGACCACTCGCCAGTTTTTCCTGCAATGACAACCCGCTCCAGGCCCAGGTGGAACCCGCAGGCAGATTGTTGGCCAGCGTTTCCATGGTGGTCATCGCCGTACCGGAACTGGAACCGGTGGCATTTTCGCCCTGAATTTCATAGGCGGCTGCACCGTTGTAACGCACCAGGCTTTCCGGGCCGTATTCCCAGCGTGTGGTGGCGAAAGCGGAGAACGGCGTCATGCTGTCATCACTGCTGCGCACGAACCATTTACCCAGATCGGATGGCGCCGAGCGGGAATCGCTATCGCCCTGGATATAGACTTTTTTCACGCGACCGCGGTCGATAAAGTCATTCACATACGTGCCGCCCCAGGCGCTTGAAAGCGTCGAGGTGACATCGCTTAAAGACAGGCCCAGCGACACCGCTTTGTTGTTGTCGATATCAACCTGCAACTGTGGCGTTTGTGGCATATCGTTAGCGCGAACGGCGTGCAGCGTAGCGTCCTGATTGGCTTTGCCGATCAGTTCCTCACGCATCTTCAGCAGTTCCGCGCGATCGGTGCCGCCGCTCGCCATCAGTTCGAAGGTAAAACCGTTACTCTGGCCCAGACCATCCACCGATGGCGGTGTCATGGCGAAAAGCGTTGCATCACGTATCGTCCCCAGTTGCTGAGTGGCGCGCAGAGCAATGGCCTGGGCGGTGTTTTCCGCACCCTTACGTTCGGACCAGTTTTTCAGCGAGACGAAGGCCATCCCGGCGTTCTGCCCGCTGCCGCTGAAGCTGAAACCATTAATGGTGAAGATAACGTTGGTGTTGTCTTTCTCGTTATTGAGGAACCAGTCGGAGACCTGCTTACTCACTTCAGCGGTGCGTGAATTGGTTGCGCCCGCAGGCAGCGTGTACTGCACCATGACTTCGCCCTGATCCTCGGTAGGCAGGAAGCTGCCAGGCAGTTTCCACATCGCCAGCGCCATGCCGCCACAAATCACCAGGTACACCACCATCACCCGCCCGGAGCGGCCTAGCGTGTTGAGCACTTTGTGTTTGTATTTGCGTTCGGTCGAACCATAGAAGCGGTTAAATGCCCCGAAGAAGCCTTTTTTATGTGGCGGAGTGTGACGCAAAATCGAGCCGCAAAGCGCAGGCGTTAGGGTCAACGCCACCACCACCGAGAGCATCATCGCCGAAATAATGGTGACCGAGAACTGACGATAAATTACCCCGGTTGAACCGCCAAAGAAGGCCATTGGCAGGAATACCGCCGAGAGCACCAGCGCGATGGCAACCAGCGCCCCGGAGATTTCACCCATCGATTTTTCCGTGGCTTCGCGGGCGGGGAGCCCTTCGTCGCGCATTATTCGCTCGACGTTTTCCACCACCACGATGGCGTCATCCACCAGAAGCCCGATGGCGAGCACCATCGCAAACAGCGTCAGGGTGTTGATGGAGTAACCGAACAGCGCCAGCACGCCAAAGGTACCGAGCAGAACGACGGGCACTGCCAGCGCCGGAATCAGCGTCGCGCGGATGTTTTGCAGGAACAGATACATCACGCAGACCACGAGGATAATGGCTTCGAACAGCGTTTGTACCACGTCCTCGACGGAGATTTTAATAAACTCGGTGCTGTCTTTCGGGTACGCAACGTCATAGCCCTGCGGCATATTGCGCTTGTACTCGTTGATTTTCTCTTTCACCAGCGTGGCGGTACTCAGGGCGTTTGCGCCCGGCGCCAGCATCACCGCCATCCCGGCTGCCGGGTGACCGTTCAGTTTGGCAACGGCGGTGTAGTCCTCACTGCCCATTTCCACGCGCGCCACGTCGCCGATGCGCACCACTGCGCCGTTAGACTGGCTTTTGACGATGATATCTTTGAACTGATCGACCGTTTGCAGGCGCGACTGCGCGCGCACGGTGGCGGTCAGTTGCTGCGTATCCGGTGACGGTAATGCACCGATTTTACCGGCGGAAACCTGCACGTTCTGCGCTTCAATCGCCGTCTGCACATCCGATGGCATCAGGGAGTAGGACGCCAGTTTCGCCGGGTCCATCCAGATGCGCATCGCGTATTCCGCACCGAACACCTGCAGGCTACCCACGCCGTTGAGACGGGCCATCGGGTCCTGCATATTGCTCACCAGCCAGTCGGCGATATCCGAGCTGCTGGCTTTATCGGTTTTATCGTAAACACCCATAATGAGCAGGAAGTTGCTCTGGGATTTCACCACCGTTACGCCCGCCTGCTGAACCTCGCTTGGCAGGCGTGATTCCGCCTGCTGCACTTTGTTCTGTACCTGAACTTGTGCGGTATCCGGGTCGGTTCCCTGCTCGAAAGTCACGTTAATGCTTACCGAGCCATCGGAACTGCTGGTGGAGGTGAAATAAAGCAGGTTATCCAGCCCGGTAAGTTGCTGTTCGATAACCTGGGTCACGCTGTTCTCCAGCGTTTGTGCCGATGCACCGGTATAGGTGGCAGAGATTTTAATCGACGGCGGCGCAACGTCCGGGTACTGCGCGATCGGCAGCGTTTTGATAGCCAGCATCCCCGCCAGCATAATCAGAATAGCGATAACCCAGGCAAAGACCGGGCGACGCACGAAGAAGCTGGAAAACATCAGGCGTTTCCTCCGTTAGTTTTCACTTCAACGGGTTTTACCTGCTGTCCGGACGTCACTTTTGCGGAGCCTTCGACAATCAATTTATCGCCCGCTTTCAGGCCGTCTAACACCAGCCATTTATCGCCATAGGTGTCGCCGGTTTCCAGCTCACGTTGTTCCACTTTGTTATCCGCGCTGACCACAAGAGCTGTGGCTACGCCCTTCGCATCGCGGGTAACGCCCTGCTGCGGAGCGAGGATCGCATCGTTCATGATGCCTTCATCCACTTTGGCGCGGACAAACATCCCGGGCAGAAGCTGCTGTTTCGGGTTCGGGAATACAGCGCGCAGAGTGACAGAACCGGTCGACTCATCGACTGCCACTTCGGTCAGCGCCAGACGGCCTTTCTCACTGTAGGTTGAGCCATCTTCCAGAATCAGCGCCACATTCATGGTGTCGCTGTTGGTGGCAAGTGATTGTTTGCGCAGGCGCAGAAGATCGACGCTTGAGCGGGTGAGGTCAACGTACATGGTGTCGAGGCCGCGAATGGTCGCCAGTGCGGTGGTTTGCTCGGCAGAGACCAGCGCGCCCGGCGTCACGGAAGAAATACCAATACGCCCGGCAATCGGCGCGGTAATGGTGGTCCAGTTCAGATTGATACGTGCGCTCTCCAGCGCCGCTTTTTTCGACTCAACGCTGGCTTTGTCCTGCGCGCAGGTTGATCCCGAGTCGTCCGCATCCTGGCGCGACACACCGTTCTCTTTCACCAGTTGCGCATAACGTTGCGCTTTTGAGCAATCCGCGGTCACCAGCGCCTGCGCCTGTTTCAGCGCGGCGGCGGCTTCGTTGTACGCGGCGCGGAAACTGTCGGGCTCAATCTGATATAGCGCCTGCCCGGCTTTAACGTTATCGCCTTCATTAAAAAGCCGTTTCTGGATGATGCCGGTGACCTGCGGACGCACTTCGGCGCTCATTGCAGCGGCAGTACGCCCGGTCAGCTCGCTGACCACCGAAACGGGTTGGCTTTTTAATGTGACGACACCGACTTCCTGCTCCGGAAGCTGAGGCGCTGATGTTTGCGCATTATCGCATCCGCTCAGGAGAAATAATGCGGCAAGTGTGGTTGTGATGTATTTCATCTTTTTTCTCAAGGTGAATGACGTCCTCCTCGCAAATAGATTGCGAGGATTTAAGGGTGAACGAATCCGCATCGCCGGTTACCCGGAAATGATAAAAAAGGGGAAGTTAATTTCCCCGCTAATTA
This sequence comes from Pseudocitrobacter sp. RIT415, assembly GCF_003057695.2. Taxonomy (NCBI): domain Bacteria; kingdom Pseudomonadati; phylum Pseudomonadota; class Gammaproteobacteria; order Enterobacterales; family Enterobacteriaceae; genus Pseudocitrobacter; species Pseudocitrobacter sp. RIT415. The sequence continues at coordinate 103,188 of NZ_QBJC02000010.1, forward strand.
CAGGATTAAATTACTTAGCAGTGATAAGCATATTTATAATTTCCTGATAGATTTTTTCTAACGGTTTCGGGTCAACTTTTTGTGGTGTTAACCGACGATAAATTGAGCCTTCCATCATCACGGCAATCAATTCAACACAGCAGCGCACACGCTCGGCACTGAGATGAGGATGCTGTTTTTGCAGATTGGCGCAGGCATTGTTGAACATGCGTTCGTCCGCTTCGGCAAGCCAGACGGCGACCTGCGGATTGCGCGTGGCTTCAGCAGACATTTCCAGCATTAACGCATCGTCATCTTCGCTCAGCGTGACGCGGTAGGCGAGCAGATGCGGGATCAGGGTGGTGTGCGTTTTCCCTTCCATCTCGGCAATGCGGTAGTCGATGATGCGGCGGATAAGTTCTTCAATAATGGCGTCTTTATTGGCGAAGTAGCGGTAGATTTGCCCGACACTGAGCTTCGCTTCCGTGGCGATTTGCGACATGCTGGCCGCGTGGAAACCACTGTTGCGAAAGCAGCGGCGTGCGGCGGCAATGATGTCGTCTTGCCGTGCTTTCTGTCGGGCTTCCAGTTTGCTGGTCATGCATTTCTCCACGTTTTGAAACAATGAGAACGATCGTTCTCATTTTGGCTCATTATACGTCGATAATGACCAATGGAAAGTATTTTCTGGCACTGTTTTTTTTCTGTCTGTTTCGTACAAAAAATAATGGAGGAAAAAAGGAGATTTTGTGAATTTAACGGGGGTAAGAATAAAAATAATGGAGGAAATAGGGTTTATGTAATTAAAAAAGTTATTACATAGATAGGGCATCATAAGAATATTAATTGGGTGCGGGAGTTGCCCTCACCCTAACCCTCTCCCACAGGAGAGGGAACCGAACGCATGCGTGTTAATGTTCTGTGCTGGTTTTCTCCCTCTCCCTGTGGGAGAGGGCCGGGATGAGGGCGCACACTACTCATGCCGTGTTTTCAACGGCGCTTCCTTCAGTAACCACGACAGCACAAACGCCAGCACCATAATGCACGCTGCCATAATAAATGCCGCGTGGATGGCCGAGCCGAAGGCATCCAGATAATCCGTGCGCACCGCATCGGGAAGATGATGGATGGTGGCCGGGTTCATATTGCGCGGCACTTCCGCACCTTCCGGCAGCAGACGCGTCAGGTTTGACTGCAATACGGAGGTAAACACCGCGCCAAACAGCGCCACGCCAATGGAGCCGCCAATCGAGCGGAACAGCGTCACGCCGGAAGTGGCTACGCCGTACAGATTCGGCGCGACGGTGTTCTGTACCGCCAGCACCAGCACCTGCATCACCAGCCCTAACCCCATCCCCAGCACGCCGGTAAAAAGATAAAGATGCCAGGTCGGGGAGGTAATGGTAATGCGCGTCAGCAATACCATGCCCAACGTGCCCAGCAGCGTGCCGAGGATCGGGAACAGGCGATACTTCCCGGTGCGGCTGATAATGCGCCCGCTAATGATGGAGGTCAGCAGCAGCCCGCCCATCAGCGGAATCAACTGCAAGCCCGCCTGCGTCGGCGTCGCCTCTTTGACCACCTGCAAATAGAGCGGCAGGAACGTCACCGAGCCAAACAGCGACATGCCGATGATAAAGCCAATCAAGCTGCACAGCAGGAAGCTGCGGTTGCGGAATAGCGAAAGGGGAATAATTGGCTCCCACGCCAGCCGCTCTTCATAGATAAACCCGGCAATGCCCACCAGACCAAAGGCGAGAATGCACCATAGCTGCGGGTCGCTCCACGGGCGAACCGTGCCGCCTTCGGTGGTGAATAAAATGATGCATACCAACGCCATGGTCAGATAAATCGCGCCCAGCCAGTCAATCTCATGCTGGTTGCGTTTGGTGTTGGCGTGGAATACCGCGCCGATCACCAATAGGGCGAACAGCCCCAACGGGATGTTGATGTAGAAAATCCAGCGCCATGACGCGTGCTGAACGATAAAACCGCCAATCAGTGGGCCAATCACCGTCGCCAGGCCGAACACGCCGCCAAATAAACCCTGATAACGTCCGCGTTCGGCGGGGGGAATGACATCCGCTACCGCTGCCATGCTGATCACCATCAGCCCGCCGCCGCCAAGCCCCTGAAGGGCGCGCATCAGAACCAGTTGCGTCATATTCTGCGCTAAACCACACAGTGCGGAACCGACCAGAAACAGCACGATAGCAATCTGGAGAACCCGCTTACGGCCAAACAGATCGCCAAATTTTCCGTACAATGGCACCACTATTGTGGAGGTCAGAATGTACGCCGTGACGACCCAGGAGAGTTTATCCAGCCCGCCCAGCTCGCCAACAATGGTTGGCAGCGCGGTCGAAACAATCGTCTGATCGAGCGCGGAGAGCAGCATCACCAGCAGCAATGCGCTGAACAGCAGGCGGATAGAAGGCGCGCCCGCTTGTGATGATGACGTTTGTTGAGTCACGGTATCGGACTCCATAGTGTGCTCACTTGAAATTAATTAACTGTATAATTAATATTTATGGAAGATGCTCCACCGGTCAAGAGATCACCTATTTATGACGGCACAAAAAGACAACGGAAAAAGCCTAAAAGTACGTAAGCCGGGCCGCCCACGTGGCAGTAAACCGAGCGGCGATAACCGCGAGCATCTGCTTGATATTGCGCTGCGGCTCTTTTCGCAGCAGGGCATCGGCCATACATCATTGAATGCGATCGCCCGCGAGGCTGGCGTGACGCCCGCCATGCTGCATTACTATTTCAATTCGCGAGAACAATTGCTGGATGTGGTGATTGAAGAGCGTTTCTTGCCGCTGCGTAGTGAGATCACGGCGATTTTTGCCGCGCATCCTGATGATCCGGTTACCGCATTGACTGAAATGGTTAAGACCCTCGCGGAGCTTGCCGCACGCTACGAATGGTTTGCGCCATTGTGGATGCAGGAGGTGATTGGTGAAATGCCGGTGCTGCGCCAGCATCTTAACGCGCGTTTTGGCGAGGATCGTTATCAGCAGACGCTGGCCTCCGTGAAACGCTGGCAGCAGGAAGGGAAAATAAACCCACATCTGACAGCGGAATTACTGTTTACGTCTTTATTAAGTTTGGTGTTAGTGCCTTTTTCGCGCATGCGTAACGATGAACGCCTGGCTCTGCTGACGACGGACATCATCGTGAATAATGCCCTGGCCGTGATGCAGCAAGGGATTGGCCCGGACCGCAAGGGCTGATGTTGCCGCGAATTTTTGTTCTCTATGGGGCAATTTCTGGCGTTTATGAACAAAAACGCAATAGTCATTTGCCCTAATCACCGTTTATCCCGCTTTCACACCGCCGTATTCTTGTCGCCATCGAGTTGCCGAACGCAACGTTATATGCCGAACACAGGATACCTATTATGAAAACCCTCACTCAGATTGCAGCTGCTTCTCTCCTCTCCGTTATTGCCTTTGGCGCATCCGCACAAAGCGTCACGGCAACCGCTACGACCCTCGACTCTGCGGAAGCGGCGATTGCGCAGAAAGCGAAAGAGATGAATGCCTCTCAGTACAAAATCACCAGCGCCCACATGGGCAACCGCGTCACCATGAGCGCTGAACTCTACAAATAAGCGTGCGGCAAGACGGTTTTCCAAAAAAACATGAGAACCGCCTGTTTATTACCCTCACCAGGAGATGATGATGTTATTTGAAAGCTATGCACTGAATGCCGTCGCGCTGAAAAACCGAATTGTTATGCCACCGATGACCCGCTCACGTGCCGGGGCGGGCGATGTCGCCACTGATATGATGGCGGAGTATTACGCTCAGCGCGCCAGCGCCGGGCTGATCATTAGCGAAGGCACGCAGATAAGCCAGCAGGGCCAGGGTTATGCCTGGACGCCGGGAATGTACACTGAATCACAGATTGCAGGCTGGAAAAAAGTCACTGATGCCGTACATCAGGCAGGCGGCAAAATTTTCGCGCAGCTGTGGCACGTTGGCCGTGTGTCGCATACCACGCTTCAGCCGGGCCACGGCGCACCGGTTTCCTCTTCAGCTATTCAGGCGGAAGGCGTGAAGGTGTTTGTGGATGTGAAAGGCGGCGGCCCGGAGAGTGGCGTAGGCGAGATGCTGCAACATACGATGCCGCGTGCTCTGACTCTTGAAGAGATCCCCGCTATCGTCAATGACTATGCACAGGCCGCGCGTAACGCGATTGCCGCAGGTTTTGACGGTATCGAACTGCATGGCGCGAACGGTTATCTTATTAACCAGTTTATTGATTCGCAGGCTAACCTGCGCGATGACGAATACGGCGGTACGCTGCAAAATCGTCTGCGCTTTATGAAAGAGGTGGTCACCGCCGTGTCGAACGCGATTGGTAAAGAGCGCGTCGGTATTCGTCTGGCGCCATTGACCACCCTGATGGGTTCTCGCGATGATACGCCGGAAGCGACCTATCTGGCTGCCGCCAGCGTGCTGAACGATCTCGGCATTGCCTATATTCATATTGCCGAAGCAGACTGGGAAGATGCGCCGGTGATGCCAGCGGCTTTTAAAGAAGCGCTGCGTCTGATATTCCGTGGTACGCTGATTTACTCCGGTAAATACACCAAAGCGCGTGCGGAAGAGGCGCTGCAAAACGGCTGGGCGGATTTGATCGGCTTTGGTCGTCCGTTTATCGCTAATCCAGACTTGCCGTATCGTTTACAGAACGATCTGCCCCTGAACCAGCCAGTGAAAGAGCAGTTCTTTGGCGGCGGAAAAGCGGGATATATCGATTATCCGCAAGCGAAGTAAAACAGGCTGCCGGGTCTCGCATCATGCAGGCCCGGCACTGCGCGTTACCAGAACTTAACGGCCAGGCTTAGAATAAAGACAAAGCCGACAATGGCAACCGTCCAGCAAAATGCCAACATATGGGCTTCATGTTTTTGTTGTTTTAATACTGCTTCGTTTTCCATTTTCTTTTCCTTGCTCACATCGTGTAGGGGCAGAGGCGCCCCATATTACCGTGGGACGTTCATTCCTCCCGGTACTCCGTGCGTCAGAACCACCTGCCAGAGCTGAATATTTCTGGCCCTGAAAGCACCGGCGCAGGCTTTCAGATAGTAGGTGAACATCCGTTTAAAACGTGCTGAATAGACATCGTCTAATTGGCCCCATGAATCCTGGAATCGCTGTTCCCAGGCCATCAGGGTTTTATCGTAGTCAGAGCCAAAATTATGCAGGTCTTCAATCACAAAGAAGGGCTCACAGGCGGAAGAAAGTTGTGAAACCGACGGCAGGCAACCGTTCGGGAAGATGTATTTATCGATCCACGGGTCGACGTTCAGGTCGCTTTGATTGGAACCGATGGTGTGGAGCAGGAAGATGCCGTCTTCCGCCAGATTTTTATTGGCCACGGTGAAGTAGGTTTTATAGTTTTTCGGCCCGACGTGCTCAAACATCCCCACCGAGACAATGCGGTCAAATTTGCTGTCGAGGTCGCGATAGTCCTGCAACAGGATCTCCACGTCCAGTCCTTCACAGCGCTGCTGGGCAAGTTTCTGTTGCTCAGCAGAGATGGTGACGCCTGTGACTTTCACGCCGTAGTTTTCCGCCGCATAAGCCGCCAGCCCGCCCCAGCCGCAGCCGATATCCAGCAGGGTCATGCCTTTTTGCAGATTGAGTTTGCGGCAGATAAGCTCCAGCTTGTTTTGCTGTGCTTCAAGCAGATTGCTGGCGTCACGCCAGTAGCCGCAGGAGTACTGCATGTACGGGTCGAGCATCAGGGTGAAGAGGTCGTTGCCGAGGTCGTAATGTTCTTTCCCGACAATCCACGCCCGTTTTTTCGATTGCAGGTTGATGATCTTCGCGCTCACCACGTGCATCAAATCTTTCAGGTTGTGTTTAATCTGCGACTCAATATCAATTTTCAGCAGGCGGGAGATAAACTCATCGAGCTGTTCACACTCCCACCAGCCGTCCATATAGCTCTCGCCCAGGCCGAGAGAGCCCTGTTGAAGAACGCGTTTGTAGAAGTGTTTGTTTTTGACCTGAATGTCGAAAGGACGTTTGCCGTTGATTTCAATATCTGCGCGTTGCAGTAAGTCACGGCAGATGCGATACCACTGATTGCCGCCATCGGGCATGATTAGTTTTTTGTTCATCGTTTGTGCGCCTGAGCGAGAATCTATTTGTCATACAAATGTGCTAAGGGCAGGTTATACCCTTGATGAATATTCGTAAAGTGAATCTCGTCAATGGAAGGGATGCGAAAAAGGAATGGGAGGGAGGTGCGCACTGATGCCCTCACCCCGGCCCTCTCCCACAGGGAGAGGGAGAAAACCGCAGACACCTAACCTTTGGCACCATCGGTTCCCTCTCCCTTGAGGGAGAGGGTTAGGGTGAGGGGGGAAAGTCGGGTAGGCCGGATAAGCGAAGCGCATCCGGCGTAATATCAGAAGTCGTACTGCAACGTCAGACGGTTCTGCCAGAAGTCTTTCTCATACAGCGGAGAAGTCTGCACGCCGACAAAATCGCTCAGGCTGAGGCCTTTCAGCGCACCCTGGAAGTTCCAGATGAAGTAAACCAGATACTCGGACTGGCGCAGGCTGCCGGTATTCACCGTCGGCGTCAAATCCATCCACGAATAGCGTGCGCCCAGCGTCAGGTTCTCGTTCGCATTCCAGTTTACGTTCGTGGCATACGCATCGCCGCTGCCCAGATCCTGGGTACTGGTGAAGTACGGTTGCGCGAAATACGGGCCCGATGAACTGTTATGCGCATACGGCGTTACCAGTGAACCATAGCCGTAGCTGTTGCCGCTGGAGGCGATATGGTCGTAACCTGCCGCCCATGAGAGCGCTGGCGTGAAGTTCAGCGACAGTTGCGCGCCGTAAGAGCGGTTATCCACCTCGCCCGCCAGCGCTTTGCCTTCGCTGGTGCCACGAATGTATTGCAGCGCCACATCCGGCGTGAACAGCGCCTGCCGCCACTGGAGATGACCTTCGGTGTAGAAGATGTTGGAGAAATCGGCGTAGCTTTCGTACCACATCTGGCCGGTCAGCTTTTTGTCATCCCACATCATGTGGCGACCCGCGCCAACAGCCCACATGCCATCGGTCTCTTCGGTGACTTCGGTGTACGCGGTGGTGCGTTTGACCTGATCGCTGCCCCAGCCCTTATAACGCCAGATTTTGGTCGCGCGCAGGAAATCGTCGCCGCTGCCGTACTGCATATCCAGCGCCTGATAAAGAATCGGGGTAATACGCCAGTCATAGTCGCCGACAAACGGCAGATCCAGACGCTGGTTGCCGCCGGTGATGCGGAAATCGCCATAGCGCCAGTTGAGATACGCTTCGCCAATATTGGTCTGGTTTTCACCGATGTCGCTAATCACGCGTTCTTCCGGCGGATGGTTAATCCCGCGCAGGAACAGACCGCTGACCCCCACGTTGAAGCCGTACATTGGCGCGGTTTCGTACTTCAGGAAGCCGCCGTAGCTGATGGTGTCCTGGTTAAAACCTTTGGCGAAGTAGGCGTTGTGGGTGGTGTAGTAAAGAGACCGTACGCTGCCGCTAACTTTGCCGCAACTGAATACATCGCTCAGACTACTGACGTTACCGTCGGCGTCGAAACACTCGCTGTCGGACTTAAAGGAGAGAGCCGCTTCCGCGCTGGCGGGAAGCGCCAGGGCTGCAAGCGTGACCAGGGCGGTGAGACCACCGGTTAATCGTGATGGTTTAACTGCACCTGCTGCCCGACACATCTTCATGCTAATACCTTGTAAACAGAGATAAAAAAAGAAAAGTGTGCGAGTATCGCCCCCCGTAGTTCGCCACACTCGCGGGTGGAGAGACCCCGGATAGACGTACTAAACGTATGGGCGGTTTCGCACAGGGCTGCGATTATCATCATCGGAAGGGGTGTGATCCAGATCTAAACGCAAACGTTTGCTTTCTTTTTGTGGGCATTTATGCTGAACCAGTGATTCAAGTTGAATTATTTATGATGCTAATTATTAAAGTGCAGGTATTTCATCTATATATTGATTGGGTGAATGGAAGATAGTACTTATTTTACCGTTTGGCTTAAACCGCACCGATTGGATAGTTTTCAGGCGCTTCCCGCGCGTAAACGCGCGGGAAGTCGGTCATCAAAAATAATAGCCGATGTTGACGTTGGTGCGGAAATACCATTTTCCGCTGCCTTCCGACTGCGTGCTGGTCCAGCCCGTGGCGTTAAGCGCGCCGCCCCACGGGTTAACATTTTTCGCCCAGCTCAGATCGACCCAGAACATCACCGGTAGCGCGAAGACCTGGACCCCGACGGTGTTCATCTGGGAATCGCTCCAGTCGCTTTTGTCTTTCCATAACACACTGTAATCGTTATAGAACCGTAGTTTTGATACCGCACCCCATTTGACATCCACATCACGGGCCACGTTGAGCGACGCGGTGGTGGCTTTTGCCGGGATTAAATACGACGGCGTCAGGCCGTTGCCGCCCATCAAAATAGTATCATCGCTTACGCCCGCCGGGTTTTTCGGATCGTATTGGTAACGGATCACCTGCGAGGAGAGCTGCCACGGCCCGTTCTGCACAGTTCCGTGCAGGCCTGCCGCCCAGAAAGTGCCATCATCATCGGTCTCGCGATTGTGTAATCGCGCCAGCGCCAGCGAACCCCCCAGCTCATTGTTCCAGTCGCCGCCGTGAAATGTTCGCGCCAGCCGCACGTTCACCTGATCGCGTTTTTCATTGCGCTGCTGATGCTGGCTGGGATAATTAGTATTTTTTAAGCGATCATAATCCCCGACATCTGGCGCATAGCGCAGGTTCTCAGGCTCCATCCACGGGAAATAAGCCACATCCAGCGACCAGTTATTATCGTGATATTGGTAATTAACCCCGCTACCCGCATTGACTCCAAAACCTAAATAAAAGGGAATGCCGTATGACCAGCCAAATTGTGGATAGGGCTCCAGGCCAAAAGGCTTGCCGGGAATGCCAAGCTGTACGCTATTATTCTGATCAAATCGATACCCCACATAGGCGCGGTCAACCGCATATTTATGGTGATCCTGGAACCAGAATCCGGCATCAAAGAAATAGTTATTATAAAAACCGCTGCTGTCGATACGGAATGTATCAAAACGCAGATGCGGCGGGTCACGATAATTACTGCCTTTCCAGTCTTCATAGCGATAATTAGCCCGCAACGCCCCGCCAATATCCAGCCCGGCGCTGCTGTCCGCGCTGCGCCAGCCCATATGCGGGAAGGGCTTACCGCCTTCCGCCAGTGCGGACGCGGTGGTACATGCGCCCAGCAGCATCGCGAAAAATTGTTTACGCATAGCTCACCTCTCATGTCATATTCAATAAGCAATAGATCGCCGCCGCGGATAAAAATCAGCGAAAATTAATTGATGGCGTTTCGCCAGTGAAACGGAAAATTAATATTTATGGTTTTGTTTCAAATATGAAACTCAGTTTATTATTTGATATAAGGAAAATCGCACGCGAAGGGGGGATCGTCAAGGTATAAAACTTGAGCTATAACGCAATATTATTAAATCGTTCGATGAGTATTGAAGTTAGTTAGTATTAATAGGGCGTTTATCTCATATATGAGACAGAATGAGTTATGCAACGAGGTTTTTGTTTTTGGAAATAATAAAGGGGAAATATATCCCCTTTATTTTGTATGAATTATTTACTCGATATCCAGCGGATCTTCAGAAAGGATAATGCCGGTGTTATCAGCATAGAGATGGTCGCCGGAGAAGAACGTCACGCCGCCGAAATTGACGCGCACATCGCTTTCGCCAATGCCTTCGCCAGCGGCGCCAACCGGAATGGCGGCAATGGCCTGAATGCCGATATCCAGCTCTTCAAGGTCATCGACCTGACGCACGGCTCCATAAACCACAATGCCTTCCCATTCGTTCTGGGTGGCGATACGCGCCAGTTCCGCATCGATCAGCGCGCGACGTACAGAGCCGCCGCCGTCAATCAGCAGAATGCGGCCACGGCCATTCTGTTCGAGCAGATCATACAGCAACCCGTTATCCTCGAAACATTTCACGGTGGTGATTTGCCCACCAAACGACAACCGCCCGCCAAAGTTGGAGAACAGGGGTTCCACGACGTTGACATCTTCCTGATAGATGTCGCAAAGCTCGGAAGTATCGTATTTCATAGGATTAACACTCAGTTGCTGCGAGTGTTTTCAGTATATCGCGCTCTGTGCACTGTTGGCAAAATCATCAATTGTTAATTGATATTTGTCAGTTAAGCCAGCGCCTTACTCAGGATAATCCCAACGATAAACAGGACGTTAGTGAGCAGCGCGCCTTTGACCGTACGTTCAAGCATCGGCCGCATCGCGACAGGTTCACGCTGCGTCATCACGTAGCGCGCCTGTTTGAACAGCAACGGCGTGGCGAGAATAAACAGCCAGCCCCACACGCTTTGCAGCGAAATCAGGTTAAACAGCGCCAGGCACACCAGCGTGCCGCCAAGCAGGCAGGCGTGATAGCGACGCGCGCCAACCGGGCCTAAACGTACCGCAAGGGTGTTTTTGCCGTTTTCACGATCGCTGTCGATATCGCGCAGATTATTGATATTCAATACTGCCGTTGCCAGCAGCCCGCACGCCGTAGCAGGAAGGATGAGCGTGATGCTCAGCATATGCGCCTGTAAATACCAACTGCCGATAACGCTCAGCCAGCCGAAGAAAATAAGAACAGAAATATCACCCAAACCGATATATCCGTACGGACGAGTGCCTACGGTATAGGTGATTGCGGCGACAATGGAGAGCAACCCCAGCACCAGAAAACCGATAAAGTCGCCGATGTTTTGGTACGCCGCAAACAGCAGCCCCAGACCAGAAAGACAAATGAGCGCGACGGTAATCATCAGCGCGCGTTTCATTTGCGGCTGGGTGATGGCACCTTTTTGCATGCCGCGCAGCGGCCCAATGCGATCGGGTTTATCGCTGCCCTTCACCGCATCGCCATAGTCGTTCGCGAGGTTGGAGAGGATTTGCAGCAGGCCCGCAGTAACCAGCGACAGCACCGCCACAGTTGCATCGAAGTGCCCTTGCCACCAGGCGAGCGTAATGCCCACAAGAATAGAGGCGAAGGCCAGAGGTAACGTTTTAGGGCGCAGGCTTTCAAGCCAGGCCTGGGTGCGGCTGATTTCAGTCATAGTGATTTTTTGCCAATAAAAATGGGGCTTTTCAGCCCCATCAACAGTGATGAAAATGCATTGAACGCGATTATAGGATAAAACGGCTCAGATCTTCATCTGCAACCAGCGCATCCAGGTGTTTGCTCACGTATTCCGCATCAATTGTGATGCTTTGACCATTTAAATCACTGGCGTCATAGGAAATATCTTCCATTAAACGCTCCAGAACCGTGTGCAGACGACGCGCACCGATGTTCTCGGTGGTTTCGTTGACCTGCCACGCGGCTTCGGCAATTCGCTTAATACCGGATTCGGTAAACTCAATGTTCACGCCTTCGGTCGCCATCAGCGCTTTATACTGAACGGTAACGGACGCATTCGGTTCGGTCAGGATGCGTTCGAAGTCGCTGGTGGTCAGCGCCTGCAGCTCAACGCGAATCGGCAGACGACCCTGCAGTTCCGGGATCAGGTCAGACGGTTTTGCCACCTGGAATGCACCAGAGGCGATAAACAGAATGTGATCGGTTTTCACCATACCGTGCTTGGTGGACACGGTGCAGCCTTCAACCAGCGGCAGCAGGTCACGCTGTACGCCTTCACGGGAAACGTCCGGGCCGGAGGATTCGCCGCGTTTACAGATTTTGTCGATTTCGTCGATGAACACGATACCGTGCTGTTCAACCGCGTCGATGGCGTCCTGTTTCAGCTCTTCCGGGTTCACCAGTTTCGCCGCTTCTTCTTCAATCAACAGCTTCATCGCATCTTTGATTTTCAGCTTACGCGGTTTCTGTTTCTGCCCGCCCAGATTCTGGAACATGGACTGCAACTGGCTGGTCATCTCTTCCATTCCCGGAGGCGCCATGATTTCAACGCCCATCGGTGCGGCAGCAAGATCGATCTCAATCTCTTTGTCGTCCAGTTGGCCTTCACGCAGTTTCTTGCGGAATGCCTGACGCGCGGCAGACGGTTCAGCCTGCTGCTCCGCCTGGCCCCAGTTATTTTTGGCCGGTGGGATCAGCACGTCGAGGATACGCTCTTCCGCCATCTCTTCCGCGCGGTAGCGGTTTTTCTCGATGGACTGCACGCGCACCATTTTGATGGCGGAATCGGTCAGATCGCGGATGATGGAATCCACTTCTTTACCCACATAGCCCACTTCGGTGAACTTGGTCGCTTCAACTTTGATGAACGGCGCGTTAGCCAGCTTGGCCAGGCGACGGGCGATTTCGGTTTTACCGACACCGGTCGGGCCGATCATCAGAATGTTTTTTGGGGTCACTTCGTGACGCAGCTCTTCATCAAGCTGCATACGACGCCAGCGGTTACGTAAGGCGATCGCAACGGAGCGTTTGGCCGCGTCCTGACCAATAATGTGTTTGTTCAGTTCGCTGACAATTTCGCGTGGGGTCATTTCAGACATGGTCAATCCTTACGCTTTAGACGGTAATTCTTCAATGGTGTGGAAGTGGTTGGTGTAGATGCAGATATCACCTGCAATATCCAACGCTTTCTCAGCAATATCGCGCGCGCCCAATTCAGTGTTTTCCAGCAGGGCACGGGCTGCGGCCTGGGCGTATGGGCCGCCAGAACCGATAGCAATCAGGTCATTTTCCGGCTGAACGACGTCGCCGTTCCCGGTAATGATGAGGGATGCGGTTTCATCCGCGACGGCAAGCAGGGCTTCCAGCTTGCGCAGCATACGGTCGGTACGCCAGTCTTTCGCCAGCTCAACGGCGGCTTTCACCAGGTGGCCCTGGTGCATCTCAAGCTTACGTTCGAACAGCTCGAACAGGGTGAAGGCATCAGCGGTGCCGCCAGCAAAACCGGCAATCACTTTGTCGTTGTACAGGCGACGGACTTTCTTCACGTTGCCTTTCATCACGGTATTGCCAAGCGTAGCCTGTCCATCACCGGCGATTACGACGTGGCCGTTACGGCGAACACTTACTATTGTTGTCACGAGCAGACCCCTTGTTGCAAATACGGAATAGGGGCCCCGCAAGCTTTGCGGGGCAGAATGTCATTATAGATGGGGGGTATTTCGGGGGTTTCAACCCCCGGAAGCGAGTCTTATGCAGTTTCCGTGACCGGCCATTTTCAGGCGGTTGAGGGTGCCGTCGGCATTATCTTTACCTTTGATAGGCCCGATGACGACGCGGTTCCAGCCGTTGTTGGTGGTGATGCGTGAATCAAACCCTTCAAATGCCAGCTGTGCACGCACGGTTTCGGCCTGCTCTGCACCTTTAAACGAACCACACTGTACCATCCAGCGGCGCTCGTCTTTTTTCTCGGTTGCCTTAGGTGGCGTGGTTTCACGCGTTACCGGCGCGGCGGCCTGCTGTTTAGGCGCTGACGTCGTGGTGTGCGCAGGCGTTTGTAGCAGATCCTGATACGGCTGCTGATTAGCGGCGGCCGCTTTCGGCTGCTGCGTCTGACGCGGCGGCTGCTGTGTGGTTTGTGCCTGGCGCGCAGGTTGTTGTGTTTGTTGCTGCGCACGCGGCTGCTGCACAGGCTGCGGTTGTGCCCATTGCTGCTGCTGTTGCGCTTGCTGAGCCTGCTGCGCTAAACGCTGACGTTGCAGCGTTTGCTGACGCTGTTCCGGCGTTTGTTCGTTCCACGGCACTTCCGTCAGTTGCGTCGGCTGCTGGCGCATATCTGCCTGCATTTGCGCAAGCAACTGGCGCTGTTCGTCGGTCAACTGATTCGGATTCATGACTTCCCCGCCCGCAGACGGTTCCGTTGGCGCACGCACGCCTGGCTGGCGGCTTTCCAGTTCTTTAATGTAGCGCCAGCGCTCTTCCGGTTTCGGCGGTAGACCATTCCCTGTCATCTGACGGCTTTGCAGCGTTTCAGAATCTTCTTTTTTATGATGGGTAATAAAGTACAAACCACCGATAAAGGCGACCACCACCGCGGCGGCAATGGCCACCATCGCCGGTGATACCGCCGGGAAGCTACTTTGATTTTTCCGCGAACTCCGTGAGGTGCTCTTTTTGCGCCGCGAAGGAGCCTGTTGGCTGCGGCGTACATAATCTCGTTGTGCCACTATCGTTTCGCTGTATTTATTCGTTCGTGAACCCGACATGTTACTTAAGCGACGAGGCTTTGACCAGACAAGCAAGTCCTAAAGCCCCACACTTTTATGTCATATTTTTTGAGTGCTGCCGCGAATCACCAGTTCACAGTCCAGCAAACGCGAACCGCTGTCGACATATTGTCCACTGAGCTGATTCAGTAACAGCAGCATCGCTTCGCGGCCAATGTCGAAACGTGGCTGGGAAACGGTGGTGAGCGGCGGGTCGCAGAACTCCGCGAGCGAGATATTATCAAAGCCGATAATCGACAGGTCGTCCGGAATTTTCAGACCGTGACGTTTGGCGCAGGAGAGCGCGCCAAGTGCCATAATGTCGCTATGGCAGAAGACCGCGGTCGGCGGTTGCGGCAACGCCAGAAGCTGCTCAAGCGCTTTCGCGCCTGCTTCGTAGGTAAAATTGCCGCGCGTGATATACGCCGGATCGACGGTGATACCGCTGCGGCGCAGTGCCTGTACGTACCCTTGTAAGCGGTAGTGGCACAGCGGCATCTCTTCCGGCCCGGCGATACACGCAATGCGCTTATGCCCCAGTTCGTGCAGGTAGTTTACGGCATCGAACGCGGCGGTGAGGTTGTCAATATGTACCGTCGGCAGCCCCAGCTCCGGGGCGAATTCGTTGGCCATCACCATCGGTGGCAGATTCCGCTGCTCTTCAATGCTGGCATCAAACGGTAACTGTGAACCCAGCAGCAACATTCCGTCGATCTGCTTGGTAATGATTAAATCGATGAAGGTTTTTTCCTGCTGATTCTGATGCGCGCAGTCGCCTATCAGCACCAGATAACCCTGCGAGGCGGCGGTGACTTCGATACCGCGGATCACTTCGCTAAAGAACGGGTCGCAGATATCCGGCACGATGACCAGAATGGTGCGGGATTCATTACGTTTCATGTTACGCCCCTGCACCTGCGGGAGGTAACCGACTTCCAGTGCGGCCTGCTCAACGCGAGCTCTCGTTGCCTGCGAGACCTTCTCGGGATTCATTAATGCGCGTGATACGGTTGCCGTAGAGACTTTCGCCTGTAAAGCAACGTCTTTCATGGTTGCGGCCACAACCGGTTTTTTAGCCTTCACCTGATTTCTCCTCGCTGACTGGCGCAGACACGTCCCCTGTGTCTGACATCAGACACACTTTTATCAGATAGTTAATCCGATCTGTTACAGAATTTTCATAAAAAGTGTGACGATTGTTAGATTCCTCGATCTTGCTCGCAACCTGAGACTTATCCTTCTATCGGGTCAACGTCCAGAACCCACTTCACTTTGCGTGCTTCCGGTAGCGTATTGATGAGGGCCAGCGCGCCGTTGACGATATGTTGCAGGCGTACACGGGAAGGGTGTTGCAGCAAAATTTGCCAGCGATAACGCCCGCCGCGTTTCGGGGCGAGGGCGGGAACCGGGCCGAGAACCCACAGTTTGTCATCCGCCAGCGGGCTGGCCTGTAGCAGATTACGCAACTGTTGCAAGAAGACCGGCGCCTGCTGATTATTGTGATCTTCTGCGCGAATCAGCACGTGACTGGTCCACGGTGGAAGCTGCATGGTCTGACGTTCAGCCAGCGCCTGCTCGGCAAAGGCGTCGTAGCCTTTATAGAGCAGCGTTTGCAACAGGGGGTGATCCGGATGGTGCGTTTGTAAAACCACTTCCCCCTGTTTCCCGGCACGGCCAGCTCGCCCGGAAACCTGGGTGTAAAGTTGGGCAAAACGTTCCGCTGAGCGGAAATCTGCCGAGAAAAGCGCGCCATCGACATCAAGCAGGGCAACCAGCGTAACGTCCGGGAAGTGGTGGCCTTTTGCCAGCATCTGGGTGCCAATCAGAATACGCGCGCCGCCGCGATGCACTTCCGCCAGATATTGCTCCAGCGCGCCTTTGCGGCTGGTTGTGTCGCGGTCGATACGGGATAGCGGTACGCCGGGAAAGAGCGGAGCCAGCACCTGCTCCAGTTGCTCTGTTCCCAGCCCGACCGGTACCAGGTGTGTTGAGCCGCAGGAAGGACACTGGCGCGGGATCGGACGCTGGCTGTCGCAATGGTGGCAACGCAAATGATGCTGCGACTGGTGAAGCGTATAGTAGCTGTCGCAGCGCGGACATTCGGCTATCCAGCCGCAGTCGTGGCATAGCAATGTAGGCGCAAAACCACGACGGTTGAGGAACAGGATCACCTGATTATCCGCCTGCAAATGCTGACGCATGCGGTTGATAAGCGCCGGAGACAGCCCCGCCTGCAACTGCTGACCTTTTAAATCGAGCACGTGCTGTGTAGCAGGCCGCGCATTCCCGGCGCGGCGCGTCAGGCGCAGCATATGATATTTATGCTGGCGCACGTTGAGCAGCGTTTCCAGCGCGGGCGTTGCCGAGCCGAGAATGATCGGGATTTGCTCGCTGTGCGCGCGCCAGACAGCCAGGTCGCGGGCATGATAGCGCCAGCCTTCCTGCTGCTTATAAGAGCTGTCGTGCTCTTCATCGATAACAATCACGCCGAGGTTTTTAAACGGCGTGAACAGTGATGAGCGTGTGCCGATAACGATCGCCGCTTCGCCGCTTTTGGCTTTCAGCCAGGCGTTCAGACGCTCGCTGTCGTTAAGCCCGGAGTGCAGCACTTCTACGGGCGCGTTAAAACGTTCA
The DNA here is from genome assembly GCF_003057695.2 of Pseudocitrobacter sp. RIT415. Taxonomy (NCBI): domain Bacteria; kingdom Pseudomonadati; phylum Pseudomonadota; class Gammaproteobacteria; order Enterobacterales; family Enterobacteriaceae; genus Pseudocitrobacter; species Pseudocitrobacter sp. RIT415. The sequence continues at coordinate 120,050 of NZ_QBJC02000010.1, forward strand.
CGAAAGCGGGCGATAGTCTGCGGCGTCAGGCCGATTTCCGGCACCATCACCAGCGCCTGTTTACCCTGCGCCAGCACGTTTTCCAGCACGCTGAGGTACACTTCCGTTTTACCGGAACCCGTCACGCCTGCCAGCAACCATGCTGAAAAACGATCGGATGCGCTATGGATCGCGCCCACGGCGGTAGCCTGTTCGGTATTCAGACGCAGTCGTTCGCCAATGGCGGAGTAGCCTTCGCGCCAGTCGTTCAGCGCGGGCGCTTCGCTCGCCAGCTCGCTTAAACCTTTGCTACGCAGCGACTGCAACGCCGCTTCGGTAAATTCCAGTTCAGTGACCTGATGACGCCAGATTTTTCCCTGACGCAGCGCGGCCAGCGCCTGTTGCTGTTTTGGCGAGCGCTTCAGGCTGTTGATATCCACAGCCTGACCCTGTTCCGTTGCAAACCAGTACCACAGTGGCGCGTGGCTGGCCGGTTTCCCCTGGCGCAGCAGAATCGGCAGCGCATGGAACAACACATCGCCAATGGGGTGATGATAGTAATCCGCCGCCCACAGCAGCAATCGCCATACCGAAGTGGTAAATACCGGTTCGCTGTCGAGCACTTCGACGATCGGCTTCAGTTCATCCAACGGCAGTTCGCTTTTTTCGCTGACCGACACCACCATGCCAACACGCTCCTGTTTGCCGAACGGCACGCGCACGCGACATCCCGCTTTGGCGCTCAGGCCTTCAGGCAGCAGATAGTCAAACGTACGCGGTAGCGGAACGGGCAGGGCGACGTGGGCAACAGGCATTTTTTCTTCCTGGACTTGAAAAGGAGCGGGTTAGTATACACATTGTACTCAGGTGAAGAACGGATCAGTTTGCATACCCTGTTCAGATTCTGTATGATCCGCCGCCTTTGATGCAGAAAAAATGCGTCGAAAGCCGAGAAGTTTACTATCAACATCGCGTGGTGTCTGGCGTTAGGGCTGGAAGAGCGACGCGGCCTTAACTGAGGTTTCCCATGAAAAAAGGTATTCACCCGAATTACGTAGAAATTACTGCAACTTGTTCTTGCGGTAATGTTATCAAGACTCACTCCACTGCGGGTCATGATCTGAACCTGGACGTTTGTGGCGCATGCCACCCGTTCTACACTGGTAAGCAGCGTGACGTTGCTACCGGTGGCCGTGTTGACCGCTTCAACAAGCGTTTCAGCATCCCGGGCAGCAAATAAGTTTTGCTTCTCAGAAAAAGGCGCCGAAAGGCGCCTTTTTTGTGTCTGTTAGAAATGGACGTGACAACGTCGACTTACGTGCATTTTGTCGGGTGGCGCTGCGCTTACCCGACTTACAGATTGCAGAATTTGTAGGCCTGATAAGCGCAGCGCCATCAGGCGATTTCTTCAGCGCGCACGATTCGCAAAATCAGTACTCCCACGTCTCCGGGTCAATCCCCAGTTCACGCATGATCACCTTCGCCTCTTCCGGGATTTCATCGCTGCGCTCTTTACGCAGGTCTTCATCGTTAGGCAGCGGCTGCCCGGTGAATGCATGCAGGAACGCTTCACACAGCAGTTCGCTGTTGGTGGCGTGACGCAGGTTATTCACCTGACGACGCGTGCGTTCATCGGTGAGGATCTTTAACACCTTCAGAGGAATGGAAACCGTAATTTTTTTTACTTGCTCACTCTTCTTACCGTGCTCAGCGTATGGGCTGATATATTCGCCGCTCCATTCAGCCATGAGATACCTTAATCCTCTTCGTCATTAATAAAAGGCCGGACTATAGCCTGACCATAATCGCGCATAGTTTACCGTAGTGACGCGGCCCTGACACGATATGAGCCGTCGCAGTTGTGCGCTAATGCATATAATTTTAACGGCTATTCGTCTTTTGCTCAATCTATACGCAAAGAAGTTTAGATGTCCAGATGTATTGACGTCTATTATAACTATGTTTACTCTGGTGCCTGACATTTCACCGATTAAGTCAGGAACGAATCATAATGACCCGTAAACAAGCCACCATCGCAGTGCGCAGCGGTTTAAATGACGACGAACAGTATGGCTGCGTAGTCCCGCCGATTCATCTTTCCAGTACCTATAATTTCACCGGTTTTAATGAGCCGCGCGCTCATGACTATTCTCGTCGCGGCAACCCAACGCGTGATGTGGTGCAGCGAGCGCTGGCCGAGCTGGAAGGTGGCGCGGGTGCGGTGATGACCAATACGGGCATGTCGGCGATTCATCTGGTGACAACCGTATTCCTGAAGCCGGGCGACCTGCTGGTGGCGCCGCACGATTGCTACGGTGGCAGCTATCGTCTGTTCGACAGCCTGGCAAAACGCGGCTGTTATCGCGTGAAGTTTGTCGATCAGGGCAACGAGCAGGCGCTGCGTGCGGCGCTGGAAGAAAAACCGAAACTGGTGCTGGTCGAAAGTCCGAGTAATCCGCTGTTACGCGTGGTGGATATCGCGAAAATATGTGGCCTGGCGCGCGAAGTCGGCGCGGTCAGCGTGGTGGATAACACCTTCTTAAGCCCGGCGCTGCAAAATCCGCTGGCATTGGGCGCGGATCTGGTGTTGCATTCATGTACTAAATATCTGAACGGCCACTCTGATGTGGTTGCCGGGGTGGTGATTGCCAAAGATCCGGAAATCGTCACCGAACTGGCATGGTGGGCGAACAATATCGGCGTGACTGGTAGCGCCTTCGACAGCTATTTACTGCTGCGCGGTTTGCGCACGCTGTCGCCGCGCATGGAAGTCGCGCAACGCAATGCGTACGCGATTGTCGATTTCCTGAAAAATCAGCCGCTGGTGAAAAAACTGTATCATCCTTCTTTGCCGGAAAATCAGGGCCACGAAATTGCCGCCCGCCAGCAGAAAGGGTTTGGCGCGATGCTCAGCTTTGAACTGGACGGCGACGAGCAAACGCTGCGCCGCTTCCTGAGCGGATTGTCGTTGTTTACGCTGGCGGAATCGCTGGGCGGGGTTGAGAGTTTAATCTCCCACGCCGCAACGATGACCCACGCGGGCATGGCGCCGGAAGCGCGCGCCGCCGCCGGGATTTCTGAGACGCTGTTGCGTATCTCAACCGGTATTGAAGATAGTGAAGACTTAATTGCCGATCTGGAAAATGGCTTCCGGGTTGCAGCCGAGGGATAAAAATGAGTGTGATTGCGCAGGCAGGGACGAACGAACGTCAACTGCATAAATTTGGTGGGAGTAGTCTGGCGGATGTGAAGTGTTACCTGCGTGTTGCCGGGATTATGGCGGAGTATTCTCAGCCCGGCGATATGATGGTCGTTTCCGCAGCCGGTAGCACCACTAACCAGTTGATTAGCTGGCTGAAGCTCAGCCAGAGCGATCGTCTTTCTGCGCATCAGGTTCAACAGACGCTGCGTCGTTATCAGTCAGAGTTGATTAGCGGCCTGCTGCCCGCTGAGATTGCCGACGGCTTGATTAGCGCATTCATTCATGACCTCGAACGTTTAGCCGTATTGCTGGATGGCGGCGTCACCGATGCTGTGTATGCGGAAGTCGTGGGCCACGGTGAAGTGTGGTCTGCTCGACTGATGGCGGCCGTGCTGCAACAGCAGGGGCTGGATGCGGCGTGGCTCGACGCGCGTGAATTCCTGCGTGCTGAGCGTTCCGCCCAACCGCAGGTTGATGAAGGCCTTTCTTATCCGTTACTGCAACAGCTCATGGCGCAGCATCCGGGAAAACGCCTGGTCGTCACCGGGTTTATCAGCCGCAACAACGCGGGGGAAACCGTGCTGTTGGGGCGTAACGGTTCTGACTACTCTGCGACGCAAATCGGTGCGCTGGCGGGCGTGTCTCGCGTGACCATCTGGAGCGACGTCGCCGGGGTATACAGCGCCGACCCGCGTAAGGTGAAAGATGCCTGCCTGCTGCCGTTGTTGCGCCTCGATGAAGCCAGCGAACTGGCGCGTCTTGCCGCGCCGGTGCTGCACGCGCGTACTTTACAGCCGGTCTCCGGCAGCGATATCGACCTGCAACTGCGCTGTAGCTATACGCCGGATCAGGGCTCTACGCGTATTGAACGTGTGCTGGCCTCCGGGACGGGCGCGCGTATCGTCACCAGCCATGATGACGTCTGCCTGATTGAATTCCGCGTGCCAGCCAGCCAGGATTTCAAACTGGCGCATAAAGACATTGACCAGTTACTCAAGCGTGCGGGTATTCGTCCACTGGCTGTCGGCGTTCATAACGACCGTCAGTTGCTGCAATTCTGCTACACCTCCGAGGTGGCGGATAGTGCATTAAAAATTCTAGATGAAGCCGGATTACCGGGCGAGCTGCGTTTACGCCAGGGCTTGGCGCTGGTGGCGATTGTGGGCGCGGGCGTCACCCGTAACCCGCTGCACTGCCACCGTTTCTGGCAACAACTGAAAGGCCAGCCAGTCGAGTTTACCTGGCAATCGGAAGAGGGCATTAGCCTGGTCGCCGTGCTGCGTACCGGCCCCACTGAAAGCCTGATTCAGGGCCTGCATCAGTCCGTCTTCCGCGCAGAAAAACGCATCGGCCTGGTGCTGTTCGGCAAAGGTAATATTGGTTCCCGCTGGCTGGAACTGTTTGCCCGCGAGCAAAGTACGCTCTCGGCGCGAACCGGGTTTGAATTCACGCTGGCAGGCGTCGTGGATAGCCGCCGCAGCCTGCTGAGTTATGAAGGGCTGGACGCCAGCCGCGCGCTGGCATTCTTCGAGGATGAAGCGGTCGAACAGGATGAAGAGTCTCTGTTCCTGTGGATGCGCGCGCACCCGTATGATGATTTGGTGGTGCTGGATGTCACTGCCAGCCCGCAGCTGGCTGACCAGTATCTCGATTTCGCCAGCCACGGTTTTCACGTTATCAGCGCCAACAAACTGGCCGGAGCAAGCAGCAGCCACAACTATCGCCAGATCCACGACGCGTTCGAAAAAACCGGGCGTCACTGGTTGTATAACGCCACCGTTGGTGCCGGCCTGCCGGTCAACCATACCGTGCGCGACCTGATCGACAGCGGCGACAGCATCCTGTCTATCAGCGGGATTTTCTCCGGCACGCTTTCGTGGCTGTTCCTGCAATTCGACGGTACCGTGCCGTTCACCGAACTGGTGGATCAGGCCTGGCAGCAGGGCTTAACGGAACCCGACCCGCGTGACGACCTTTCCGGGAAAGACGTGATGCGTAAGCTGGTGATTCTGGCACGCGAGGCAGGCTACGACATCGAACCGGATCAGGTTCGCGTGGAGTCATTGGTGCCGCCGCACTGTGAAGATGGCTCAATCGACCACTTCTTTGAAAACGGTGATGAGCTCAACGATCAGATGCTGCAACGTTTCGAGGCCGCGCAGGAGATGGGCCTGGTGCTGCGCTATGTGGCGCGTTTCGACGCCAACGGCAAAGCGCGCGTCGGCGTGGAAGCAGTGCGCCCGGAACACCCACTGGCGGCACTGCTGCCGTGCGATAACGTCTTTGCCATTGAAAGCCGCTGGTATCGCGATAACCCGCTGGTGATTCGTGGGCCAGGCGCAGGGCGCGATGTCACCGCCGGGGCGATTCAGTCGGACATCAACCGGCTGGCGCAGTTATTGTAGGCATTGCCATTCGGCGTTATTGCTGAGCGGCAAAGACCTCTTTTGCCGCAAACAAGCCGTTCAGCGCCGCCGGGAAACCGGCGTAAACCGCCATCTGCATGATCACTTCAGTAATTTCTTCCTGCGTTAACCCAACATGAAGCGCCGCCGCAATATGCACTTTCAACTGTGGCGATGCGTTTCCTAATGCGGTCAATGCTGCAACGGTGGCAATTTCGCGACTGCGTAAATCCAGACCGGGGCGGGAATAGATATCACCGAAAGGAAATTCAATCAGGTAACGGGCAAAGTCTGGAGCAATATCTTGCAGACTTTCGACCACTGCATTGCCTCCTTTGCCATCCACTTTCTGCAGCATGTCCTGGCCGGTAATAAAGCGTTCTGAATGCATGGGGAAATCCTCGTTTATCTAAGATGTGATGCGAGAATAGGCCGCCGAAAGCGGTTTGGATAATACCGTTTCAGTGATACCTTTTCGGTATGACAAACGCACAAATCCACACTCTCGATATTCGCCTGCTACGCTACTTTGCCGTGGTGGCGGAAGAGAACAACATGAGCCGGGCCGCGCAGCGACTTTTTATGTCCCAGCCGCCGCTCAGCCGTCATATTCGCCAGCTTGAAGAACGCCTGGGAGTGACGCTATTTGTGCGTCATACCCGTGGGCTGACGTTGACGAATGATGGTGCGCGCGTACTGGAGATCGTGCGTCCGCTACTGGCGTTACAGGAAAAAACCTATAGTTCCCTTGCGAAACTCGGCAAGGCAGACGGGCAGCGGTTGCGCATCGGGCTAACCACGGCGTTTGAACAGGGCGTTTTTACGACGTTAGAAACCCGGCTACGTGCGCAGGCGACGACGCTACGTATCGCGCGGCACAGTTCTCTTGAGCTGGTGCGTCAGGTGCGAAGAGGGAAACTGGATGCAGCACTGGTGGCATTGCCGCTTGAGTGTGGCGAATTATCCGTTACGCCGCTTTCCTGGCACGATCCGCTGATTGCCGCCCTACCCGCCATATGGCCTGAGGCAGAATCGGCTTCGCTCACGCTATGTTCTTTAAATTCCCGGCCTTTATTCTGGTTTAAGCGAGATCGTAACCCGGCCTTTTTTGATTACACCCGGCAGCGGTTTCAAAAAGAAGGCTATGCTCCTTTTTGTATCGAAGAGCCTCTCGAACATGATGTATTGCTTGCCCGAATCGCAAATGGAGACGGCCTGAGCCTGCTTCCGGCATCTTTCGCCGCCATTCAGCGGCAGGGCGTCGTTTTTCGTTCATTATCAGGTGAGCATCTGTTTGTTAAAGCTGGTGTGGTTGTGCTGCCAGAGAATCAGCCCAAATTTGAGTGGTTGCTTACGCTTGTGAGAAATGACTTTATCGTCACGGAGTAAGATGAATTTTTTTCATCTTCTCTGAATATTCCTCACCGTTTGCGCGGATCTTTCTATTGACCTTCCCCAACTTTTCCTTCATCTTTACATCTAGACGTCTAAACGTATAGCAGTTCACAACACAACAAATAATGACATGCGATTGATGAGGTAAGGTATGAGCTTTTTTCACGCCAACCAGCGGGAAGCCCTGAATCAGAGTCTGGCCGAAGTCCAGGGGCACATTAATGTATCGTTCGAATTTTTCCCGCCGCGCACCAGTGAAATGGAGCAAACCTTGTGGAACTCTATCGATCGCCTGAGTAGTCTCAAACCGAAGTTCGTTTCCGTGACCTATGGCGCGAACTCTGGTGAGCGTGACCGCACGCACAGCATCATTAAAGGCATTAAAGATCGTACCGGCCTTGAAGCCGCGCCGCATCTCACCTGCATTGACGCCAGCCGCGATGAACTGCGTGCCATCGCCCAGGATTACTGGAACAACGGTATTCGCCATATCGTCGCCCTGCGTGGCGACCTGCCGCCGGGCAGCGGTAAGCCAGATATGTATGCGGCAGACCTGGTCGGCTTGCTGAAGGAAGTGGGCGATTTTGATATCTCTGTCGCTGCTTACCCGGAAGTGCACCCGGAAGCGAAAAGCGCGCAGGCGGATCTGCTCAACCTGAAACGTAAAGTCGATGCGGGTGCCAACCGCGCGATTACCCAATTCTTCTTCGACGTGGAAAGCTACCTGCGTTTTCGTGACCGCTGCGTTTCTGCGGGTATCGATGTCGAAATTATTCCTGGTATCCTGCCTGTTTCGAACTTCAAACAGGCGAAGAAATTTGCTGACATGACCAATGTGCGCATCCCGCACTGGATGTCGACGATGTTTGAAGGACTGGATGACGACGCGGAGACGCGTAAACTGGTTGGCGCATCCATCGCCATGGATATGGTCAAGATTTTAAGCCGGGAAGGGGTAAAAGATTTTCATTTTTATACACTTAACCGCGCAGAGATGAGCTACGCCATTTGCCATACGCTGGGAGTCAGACCCGCGCTATAGTCGAAAAAGCCCTCGCATGAGGGCTTTTTTGCGTCTACTTTGATCTACATCCCCGTAACCAAAAATATAAAAGTTTCCAACTATCGAATCTGTGGATTATTTCAATTATAACTTAACACTGATGCTGTATATCGTAACGGTAACATTGTAGAGGGAGCATATTGATGAGTACGTCAGACGATATCGAGAACAAAACGTCCGCGGGTAAGTGTCCTTTCCATCAGGGCGGTCATGATCAGAGCGCAGGTGCAGGGACGACCAGCCAGGATTGGTGGCCAAAACAGCTTCGCGTGGATCTTCTGAATCAACATTCCAACCGTTCTAACCCACTTGGGGAAGACTTCGACTACCGTAAAGAATTCAGCAAACTGGATTACTTTGCCCTGAAAGGCGATCTACGTGCGCTGCTGAGCGAATCTCAGCCGTGGTGGCCTGCCGACTGGGGTAGCTATACCGGTTTGTTTATCCGTATGGCGTGGCACGGCGCAGGTACTTATCGCTCCGTTGACGGACGTGGTGGTGCGGGCCGCGGTCAGCAACGTTTTGCACCGCTGAACTCCTGGCCGGATAACGTGAGCCTGGACAAAGCGCGTCGCCTGCTGTGGCCAATCAAGCAGAAATATGGCCAGAAAATTTCCTGGGCTGACCTGTTCATCCTTGCGGGTAACGTGGCGCTGGAAAACTCCGGCTTCCGTACCTTTGGCTTTGGTGCCGGTCGTGAAGACGTCTGGGAACCGGATCTCGACGTAAACTGGGGTGATGAGAAAGCCTGGCTGGCTCACCGTGACCCGGAAGAGCTGGCGAAACGTCCGTTAGCGGCTACCGAAATGGGGCTGATCTACGTGAACCCGGAAGGCCCGAACGCCAGCGGTGAACCGCTTTCTGCGGCCGCGGCGATTCGTGCGACCTTCGGCAATATGGGCATGAACGACGAAGAGACTGTGGCGTTGATCGCCGGTGGTCACACCCTCGGTAAAACCCACGGCGCAGGCCCGGCAACTCACGTTGGCCCGGACCCGGAAGCCGCACCGATTGAAAACCAGGGCCTCGGCTGGAAGAGCGACTTTGGTACTGGCGTTGGTAAAGATGCGATCACCTCCGGTCTGGAAGTGGTGTGGACGCAGACTCCTACTCAGTGGAGCAATTACTTCTTCGAGAACCTGTTCAAATACGAGTGGGTACAGACTCGCAGCCCGGCTGGTGCAATCCAGTTTGAAGCGGTAGATGCGCCGGAAATTATTCCGGATCCGTTTGACCCGTCGAAAAAACGTAAGCCGACCATGCTGGTTACCGACCTGACGCTGCGTTTTGATCCGGACTTCGAAAAAATCTGCCGTCGTTTCCTGAACGACCCGCAGGCGTTTAATGAAGCGTTCGCACGTGCCTGGTACAAACTGACCCACCGTGATATGGGGCCGAAAGCACGTTACATCGGGCCGGAAGTGCCGAAGGAAGATCTGATTTGGCAGGATCCGCTGCCGCAGCCGACCTATCACCCGACGGAAGAAGACATTCTGAGCCTGAAAGCAGAAATCGCTGACTCCGGGCTGACCGTGAGCGAGCTGGTTTCTGTTGCGTGGGCGTCTGCCTCCACTTTCCGTGGTGGTGACAAACGCGGCGGGGCGAACGGTGCGCGTCTGGCGCTGAACCCGCAACGCGACTGGGCGGTGAACGCTACAGCAGCACGCGTGTTGCCAGCGCTGGAGAAAATCCAGCAGGCATCCGGAAAAGCGTCACTGGCCGATATTATCGTACTGGCGGGCGTTGTAGGGGTTGAGAAAGCCGCGAGCGCCGCGGGCGTCAGCATTCATGTTCCGTTCACGCCGGGCCGCGTAGACGCGCGCCAGGATCAGACCGATATTGAGATGTTCGAGCTGCTCAAACCGATCGCAGATGGTTTCCGTAACTATCGCGGCGAACCGGGCGCGGCAACCACCGAATCTCTGCTGATCGACAAAGCTCAGCAACTGACCCTGACCGCGCCGGAACTGACGGTGCTGGTGGGCGGTATGCGCGTTCTGGGCGCAAACTTCGACGGCAGCAAGCATGGCGTCTTTACCGACCGCCCGGGCGTGCTCAGCAATGATTTCTTCGCGAATCTGCTGGATATGCGCACCGAATGGAAAGCGACCGACGACACCAGCGAACTGTTCGAAGGCCGCGATCGCCTGAGCGGCGAAGTGAAATACACCGCCACCCGCGCGGATCTGGTATTCGGCTCTCACGCAGTACTGCGTGCGCTGGCCGAAGTGTATGCCAGCAGCGATGCGCACGTGAAGTTTGTGAAAGACTTCGTGGCGGCATGGGTGAAAGTGATGGAACTCGACCGTTTCGACCTGCAGTAATGTGAATCGCTACTGAAACAAAAATCCCCGCACATGCGGGGATTTTTATAGGTATTTAGCCGTTATTCCCACTCATGCAAAAAACGCTGACCGTACTGGTCGGCAACCAGCAGCGCGGCGTAAACGCGATCCGGGTCAGCACCGCCAGGCATGTTGTGAATAGTTTCACCTTCCGCACAGGAGGCTTCAGCCACTTTGCGCATTTTTGCCGGGATATCTTCTTTAATATCCAGTTGCGCGAGGGTAATCGGCAGGCCAACGGAATGGCACAGGGCGGCGACAGTTTCGATCTCTTCCACTGAGGCATTTTCCAGCACCAGCTGCGTGAGTGTTCCGAACGCCACTTTTTCACCGTGGTAGTAGTGATGCGCATCCGGAATTGCCGTCAGACCGTTGTGAATAGCGTGCGCAGCCGCCAGGCCGCCACTTTCAAAACCGACGCCGCTCAGGTAGGTGTTGGCTTCAATCACGCGTTCCAGCGCTGGGGTGACGACGTGTTGCTCTGCCGCCAGCATCGCTTTTTCGCCTTCTTCAATCAACGTGTTGTAGCACAGTTCAGCCAGCGCCAGCGCGGCCTGCGTGCATTTACCACCTGCCATGGTGGTAGCGCCGCTGCGTGAACAGGCGCGGGCTTCAAACCAGGTCGCCAGCGCGTCGCCGATCCCGGCGGCCAGCAGACGAGCCGGTGCGCCCGCCACGATTTTGGTATCGACAATGACCACGTTCGGGTTGTGCGGCAGCATCAGGTAACGGTCGAATTCGCCGTCATCGGTGTAGATGACAGATAGCGCGCTGCATGGCGCATCGGTCGAGGCGATGGTCGGCGCAATAGCGACCGGAAGCGACATAAAGTGCGCCAGCGCTTTGGCGGTATCGAGCGTTTTACCGCCGCCGATGCCCAGCACAGCGCCACATTGCGCTTTTTCGGCTACGCCGCGTAAGCGGTTGATTTCGTTTTGGGAACATTCGCCGCCAAACGGAGCGATTTCCAGCGCCAGGCCCGCGTCGCGGAAGCTTTTTTCCAGCGCAGCCTGGGCGAAGCCTAAGACAAATTTGTCACCGACAACCAGCCAGCGTTCCGCCATCGGTTTCAGGTAGTCGCCCAGACGGGTAATGACATCGGCGCCCTGGATGTATTTACCAGGTGATTGAATAATGCGATCCATACTCTATTTCCCTCACAGGTTGATATGACCAAATGCGTTATTCCAGTCCTGCTCAAACTTCTCTATTGCCGACTCTACCGCAGGGGTGTTGATCATTTGTTGCGCTACATCTAAAGGAAGGGTGATTGCTTCACATCCTGCCAGTAAACAGTCCAGCGCCTGACGCGGGGTTTTAAAGCTTGCCGCCAACACTTTGCTGTTGGGGGCGTGCAGTTCCAGCAGCGTTTGCAGTTCCTGTACCATGCGAATTCCGTCGCCGCCCTGGGCATCGACGCGATTCACATAGGGTGCAACATATTTCGCGCCGGCCAGCGCCGCCATTAACCCTTGCGAGGCGCTGTAGACGGCGGTGCCGAGTGTAGGAATGCCTTCTTTCTTCAGCAACTTGATAGCCGCGAGTCCTTCAGCGGTGACCGGGATTTTGACCACAATGCCGGGAACGGCGTTGCTCAGGCGTTTCGCTTCCGCCACCATACCCGCCGCATCACGGCTCATGGTCTGGGCGAATAAAATGCCTTCCGGGCCGACCGCCTTTTGCAGGCGTGGCAGCACATCCCAGATGGATTCCTTGCTGGCCGCGACAATGCTCGGGTTGGTGGTAACACCCGCCAGCGGGAAAATACGCGCCAGACGTTCAACTTCCGCGACATTTGCGGTATCCAGATACAGTTCCATTATTCGTCCTCTTACAGTTCCAGTTCGTGTTGCAGCAGGCTGGCGATGGCATCGGCAGATGCCGCGTTCACCAGCGCGTTACGGAATTCTTCATGCATAATGCGGCGCGCCAGGCGGGAGAAAATCCGCATATGCTGGTCGCCTGCGGCGTGTTTGTTGAGCGTCAGCATAATGATGAATTGCGCTTCGTCGTCGCCCCAGCGTACCGGCGCAGGGAGTCGCGCAACGCTGATGGTTGATTGCTCAATATGTTCTGATTTGCTGTGCGGAATGGCGAAGCTGAAGCCCAGCCCGGTCGAAAACACCGCTTCCCGCGCCCAGAGATCGGCTTCCAGCTTGCGCGGGTAACGACAACGCCCGGCCAGCAGCAGGTTGTCGGTCATCCCTTTGATCACTTCTTCTTTGCTCTGCCAGTCGTTATCCAGCGAGATACAGGAGGTGGCGATAAGCGGCGCGTCCTGCTGGCTCATGCGGAATTGCGCCAGTAAATGCTCCACTTCCAGCGAAGTGCGGCAGGCCATCGCCTGATTGAGCAACTGGCGGCAGGCGCGGCTGTCGAGCTGCGCCAGACGCGCTTTGGTCGCCGGAATCGACGGCGCGCTCATGCTCAGTTCATCCAGCCCCAGGCCAACCAGCAGCGGTAAAACAGACCCTTTCGCGCCCAGTTCGCCGCACAGGCCAATCCATTTCCCCTGGCGATGCACCGCCTGCACGGCGTAATCGAGTGCGCGCAGGAACGCCGGGTTCAGGCTGTTGTAATAACGGGTGACTTTGGCATTATCGCGGTCTACCGCCAGCAGATACTGGGTTAAATCGTTGCTGCCGATGCTGAAGAAGTCGATCTCTTCGCAGCACTGATCGATGATGAACATTACCGATGGCACTTCCAGCATGATGCCCAGCGGAATACGCTCATCAAACGGAATATGTTCATTGCGCAGTTGCTGTTTGGCTTCCGCGAGCTTCTCTTTGACCCATAAGATCTCTTCCATCGAGGAGATCATCGGGATCATGATTTTCAGCTTGCCGTGCGCCGAGGCGCGCAGGATCGAACGCAACTGGGTGGTGAACAGCGCCGCATACTCTTCATAAATACGCACCGCGCGATAGCCGAGGAACGGGTTGTTTTCAGCCGGAATATTGAGGTAATCCACCGGCTTATCGCCGCCAATATCCATGGTGCGCACAATTATACTGCGGCCATTGGCAGAACTGAGTGCCTGGCAGAAAATGTTATACAGCTCGTCTTCGCCCGGTGCGCTGGCACGATCCATATAGAGCATTTCGGTGCGGAACAGGCCAACGCCTTCCGCTCCGTTGCCGAAGGCGGCCTGCGCTTCAACCGAATGGGCGATGTTAGCGGCTACTTCAATGCGTAAGCCGTCGGCGGTGCGTGCTTCCTGGTTTAGCCAGACACTCTGCTGCTGGCGCAGTTGTTCCTGTAGCCACGCTTCCTGCTGGTAGTAGCGCGTCACGGCGGAATCTGGCGCAACGACTACCGCACCTGCGTTGCCGTCCAGGTAAATCTGTTGCCCCTGCCAGGCATTGAGCACGTCAATATCCACACCGACCAGCGTCGGAATATTAAAAGAACGTGCCAGAATCACCGTGTGTGAGGTGGTGCCGCCACTTTGTAGCAGCAGACCTTTGAGCAGGGTTTTATCCAGTTCGAGGAACTGGCTGGGGGTGAGTTCTTCCGCCATGCAGATGGTCGGCTGAGTCAGCTTGCCTGGTGCCGGGAAACGTTGTTCGCCATAAATTTGCTGTAACAGTCGATAGCCGACGTCACGCACGTCCAGCGCACGCTCTTGTAAATAGCTACTGCTGGAGCGGGCGAATTCATCACAAAAATGGTTGGCGCTGCGAACAATCGCGTCGGCGCAGCTCAGTCCATCGTTCACGCCAGCCAGCAGATGCTGGCGCAGGGAGGTATCGGTGGCGAGCGAACGATGGGCTTCCAGAATCGCGCTGGCGGTGGTGTCGCTGTCCAGCAGATGCAGTTCGAGCATTTTGGTCAGCCGCGCCAGGCCGCTGTCCAGCGCCTGCTGCTCCTCTTCCACGCTGCGCGAAGTGGGTAACTCCCCCAAACGATTTAAATCGAGTGAGGCCAGACGCGTTAAAACGCCGCCTGCGCTACCGCTACAGACAGACTGTGCGCGAAACAGCGTCGGGTTGAGATGGGTGAGCGATTCCGGCAGCGGAGCCTGTTCAATCGTGGCCGCCTGCGCCAGCGGCGCATCGCACAGGGGAAATTCTTCACGGATCCAGCGGGAGAGATGCTGCCAGGCGGCCTGTTCATCCTCGCCGGTAATCAGCAACTGGCAGGCGTCGTTCACCAGGGTGTCGGTGCCAATCAGCGCCAGCGCGCTTTTGGCGTTGCCTTTGCGGTCGGTGCGCAGGTTGTGCCATTCAATGGTACTGGTGAAGGCGTTGCACTGCGTTTCAACATGGCTGGCAGGGCGCGCATGGACGCCGTTCGGTAATTCACAGACAAACTCTATAACCTGAGCCATCACTTTATCTCCCAAATCATTCAATATGGGGAACAGGATGGAGGCTTGAACGCGGCACGGCTATCTGACAAATCTGCCAAAAACTGGATAAATGTAATATCCAGCGTAAAGTGAGAGTTCCTTCACAAGTTCCCATCTGGTGGGCATTAGCTATGAGCCGTGAACTTTTGAGTCCGATCGCATTTTTCTGATGCGATCACAATTGTCCAGTAAATGCCCCTTTTATCCACTGTCTGTCACTTCGTCAATTACCTATCGTTTCCACAACCTCGTTATGGATATGGGCGCGTAACGCCCGGGAGCAACTGATGAAAGAGTTGGTGCAGATTCTCAAAAACACCCGTCAGCATTTAATGACCGGGGTGTCGCACATGATCCCGTTTGTTGTGGCAGGCGGGATCCTGCTGGCGGTTTCCGTGATGTTATACGGCAAGGGCGCGGTGCCGGATGCCGCCACCGATCCGAATCTCAAAAAGTTGTTTGATATTGGCGTGGCCGGTCTGACGTTGATGGTGCCGTTTCTGGCGGCGTACATCGGTTATTCCATTGCTGAACGCTCCGCGCTGGCACCCTGCGCAATTGGCGCCTGGGTAGGCAACAGTTTTGGCGCGGGCTTCTTCGGTGCGCTGATTGCCGGGATTATCGGTGGGATCGTGGTCTATTACCTGAAAAAGATCCCCGTTCATAAGGTACTGCGCTCGGTGATGCCGATCTTCGTGATCCCGATTATTGGTACGTTGATCACCGCAGGCGTGATGATGTGGGGCCTGGGCGAGCCGGTCGGCGCGCTCACGGTGGGCCTGACGCACTGGTTACAAGGTATGCAGCAGGGCAGCATTGTGGTGCTGGCGGTGATTATGGGCCTGATGCTGGCATTTGATATGGGCGGCCCAGTGAATAAGGTGGCCTATGCGTTCATGCTGATCTGCGTCTCGCAGGGCGTGTATACGGTGGTGGCGATTGCCGCCGTCGGGATATGCGTGCCGCCGCTGGGGCTGGGCCTCGCAACGCTGATTAATCGTAAAAACTACAGTAGCGAAGAGCGCGAAGCAGGGAAAGCGGCGCTGGTGATGGGCTGTGTGGGCGTGACGGAAGGGGCGATCCCCTTTGCGGCGGCTGACCCGCTGCGCGTGATCCCGTCCATTATGGTGGGCTCCGTTTGCGGTGCGGTGACGGCAGCGCTGATGGGCGCTCAGTGCTACGCCGGGTGGGGCGGGCTGATTGTTCTGCCGGTGGTGGAAGGCAAGCTCGGCTACATCGCGGCGATTGTCGTCGGCGCGGTGGTGACGGCGGTGTGCGTGAATATCCTGAAAAGCCTGGCGCGCAAGAATGCAAAACCGGTCGCGGAGAAAGAAGACGACCTGGATCTGGATTTCGAAATTAACTGATTGAAGAGGTAACTATTATGACCATGATTATCGCGGTAACCGCTTGTCCGTCTGGCGTCGCACATACTTATATGGCTGCGGAAGCGCTGGAAAGCGCGGCGAAAGCCAAAGGCTGGGACGTGAAGGTTGAAACGCAGGGTTCCATTGGCCTCGAAAATGAACTGACGGCAAGCGACGTTGCCGCCGCAGATATCGTGATTCTGACCAAAGATATCGGCATCAAGTTTGAAGAGCGTTTTGCCGGGAAGACCATCGTGCGGGTTAATATTAGCGATGCGGTAAAACGTGCCGATGCGATTATGGGCAAAATTGAAGCGCATCTTGCACAAACGGTGTAAGCGCGAATACCGGGCTGGCGGGGAGACTCGCCAGCGTGCATGAAACCCGAAGCAGGAGAAGACGATGACGGTATCCCACGCAAGACGATTAGTCGCAGTCACCGCCTGCGTGAGCGGCGTGGCGCATACTTATATGGCCGCCGAGCGGCTGGAAAAGTTGTGCCAGCAGGAAAAATGGAGCATCAAGATTGAAACCCAGGGCGCGCTGGGAATTGAAAATGCACTTACCGCAGAGGATATTGAGCACGCTGATGCGGTGCTGCTCATCACCGATATCGAGCTGAGCGGGGCAGAGCGTTTTAACCACTGTCGCTATGTGCAGTCGGGTATTTATGCGTTTTTGCGCGAACCGCAGAAAGTGATGAGCGCGGTGCGTAAACTGCTCTGTGCACCGCAGCACACGCATATTATTCTGGAGTAGTTTTCTTTTCCGTGAGCTGACTGTGGTACTGGCGACGGTACTCTGACGGCGAGCGTTCGGTATTTTTGCGAAATAAGCGGCAGAAGTAGTTACTGTCGACAAAGCCGCAGGCGTGCGCAATCTCTTTCACCTTCAGGTCGTAACCCTTCAGCAGCATTCTGGCGTGCTCCAGCCGCGTATGATTCAGATATTCGTTAAATCCCACCGCACCGGTTTTCTGAAACAGGTGTGAGAGATAGTTGGGCGAGATATAAAACGCCTGTGCGACCGATTCGCGGGTGAGCGGAGAAGCGTAATGTTCGTCGATATAGTCGCGAATGGCGTCGAAAAGTGCCTGACTGCGCGAAGCCGTTTGAATCTGGCTGCCCAGCAAATCGCAGCAGTGGCTCAACAGGCTGGCGACAATCAACCGTGCGGTATGTTGTTCCTGCGGCTGCATCTGCATTTCATGCAGCGTTTGCAGGAGAAACGAACCGATGCGCGGCCCACGCCGGGCGACGTGCTGGCGATGGAGACTGTGCGAATGGCTGCCGTCCCAGTGCACCAGGCTAAAGCCGAGCTGTTGCTTGCCAAACAGAATGCTGAGGGTGGTCACCGGCGTTTGCCATTGCGGGAAGTTCCAGCCGCCGGCGGGCACAAACAGGACATCATGACGCTGCATGCGGATGGACGCGCCAGCGTCGCTAAACTCGCCCTCCAGCACAATTTCCAGACGCGGGAAATCGACCTGATACGCCAGTTCAGGTGCCGGGCTGGTGCTGCTGGCAAAGTGAATTTTTTGCAGTTCAGCCGGATTATTGATTAGCCGGGTGAGCAGTTGCGTGATGTCGTGATGCATAGCGATCCCTTCTCTGTTGCATTGCTCGCAACATTAACGGGATGCGAAAAAAAAGGCCACTCCTGAATGGAGCAGCCTCAAAGATTGCAGACAACGTGCGCTTTGTTTTGCCGGATGCGGCCTACATTCAATCTCTTGCAGAAAACCTGTAGGCCTGATAAGCGGAGCGCATCAGGCAATTCTCACTGATTACCCTGGAGCTCTCCGTAAGGCAGTGAATCGTAATCTTTTAAGCCATTTTTCTTGTACGGGTTGCCAATCCAGCGCGTCATTGGTGTGAACTGCGGGCTGGTGATGGAACGCGTTGCGTCATAGCCGTCATAACTCAGCCCGGCTAAGTCGGACCAGGTATGAATCAACTCTGAACTGCTGTACTTGCGGTTAACGTCCTGTGAGAAATCACGCGGATGCGCCGCTTGCCATTTATCAGACGTCCACAGCATAAACGGTACGGTATACATGTGACGCGTCGGCGCTAGCTCATTACGCCCCTGAATGTTATGTGGTGGCGTGTCATACACTTCTTCACCGTGATCGGAGAAGTAGAGCAGGAATCCGTTCGGGTTCGTCGCTTTGTACTCGTTGATCAGGCTGGCGACTACGTGGTCGTTGTACAGGTTCGCGTTATCGTAAGCGTTGTATTCGTCCTGCTGTTCCTGCGATAAGCCGGCTGGCAGGTGGTCGGTTTTGCCGTCAAACTTGCCCCATTTCTCCGGGTAGCGATACTCATATTTGATATGCGTACCCAGCAGGTGAACGATGATCAATTTCTTCGGTGCCGGGTCAGCCATCACTTCTTTAAAGGGGGCCAGCACGTTGGTGTCGTATTCGCGTGCGCTCTGCGTACGCTGCTGGTTCATATAGAACTGTTTGTCCGTTTGCTTCGAGAACACCGTCAGCATGGTGTTACGTTCAGTCATCGTCTGCTGGTTAGTTATCCAGAACGTTTTGTACCCCGCCTGCTTCATCATGTTCATTAATGACGGTTTAGTCAGGTAGAGGTCCGGGTTTTTCTCGTTCGCAAAGGTCAGCGCCTGTTGCAGGATTTCGATGGTGTAAGGGCGAGACGTGACGACATCGTTGAAGACGGTCAGGTTCTTGTCGTTCTTATGCAGGGCATCGAGTTCCGGCGTGGTTTCACGCGGGTAGCCATACAGGCTCATACGGCCACGTTGGGTCGATTCACCAATCACCAGCACCAGCGTGCGCGGCGCATCGCCGGAGCTGTCTTTCAAATTCGCCAGCGGCGGTAATGCGTTATTCGCGTTTAACAGTTTGTTCAGGCTGTTTAATTGCTGGCGATATTGATAGTAGCCAGTAATAAACTGCCACGGCGCGGCGGGCTCCATGCGGGAAGCCATACCGTTCAGCGTTTTTTCCAGCGGTTTATCACCGACAACGCTTCCAGCCACAATAGGATTAAGAATTAACCCATACAGCAGCGCAAAAGAAATCAGCCAGCGGCTGAGGTGTGGGATATAAACAGGCTTCAGTCTCGACCACAGGAAAATCGCCACCGCGGTATACGCCACCGCCGTCAGAACAATCTTCAGACTGAAATACTGGCTCATGTATTCGCTGGCTTCATTGGCGTTCGATTCGAACATAATGAACAGCACGCTTTGCGAGAATTCCTGCCCGTAGATGACGAAGTAGCACAGCGTCGCCAGCGAGGCCGCCCACAGCACTATCCCAATAACGGCGGCAATAATGCGCGTTTTACCTGGGAACAGAAAAATAGGAATCAGCCACAGCGAGCTGAATAAGAGAGAGTCACGAAATCCGTTCGTACCGCTATAGCCGGTTAAAAGAATAATGGCCTGCAGCAGGGTGGAGAAAAACCAAAAGTAGAGCAGCGCCCAACCAAGGGCCTTCCAGCTAAACTTAGTTTCAGCCGGGGTAGTAGTGGAGAGCATAAATTAAGCCTGTCAGAATTCGTGGCGCCAACCGTAACAATATTTTATTAAGTGAACCTTAAGGTGCACTCCAGCAGTTATTGTTTCGGCAGTAAAAAATCACGTTTAGCAAATGGGTAGACAGGGCGAAGATGAAAAGGTTTTGCGGTGAAACTAAAAAATAAATGCGCTTAACTCGGTGTGAGCCAGCGCACTTATTTCGTTGAGACTTAACTTAAATTGATTAGCCGGTGTTACGCATACCTGCTGCAACGCCTGCGATAGTCACCATCAGCGCCTGCTCAACGTTAGGATCCGGCTCTTTGCCTTCTTCTTCCGCCAGACGTGAACGGTGCAGCAGCTCGGCCTGGAGTACGTTTAGCGGGTCGGTATAGATGTTACGCAGCTGAATAGACTCGGCGATCCACGGCAGGTCGGCCATCAAATGCGCGTCGTTGGCAATCGCCAGCACCACTTTGATATCGGCTTCCAGCAAGGTGCGGAGTTCTTCACCGAGACCCCACAGCTCCTTTTTCACCAGACGCTGATCGTAGTATTCCGCCAGCCAGAGATCCGCTTTTGCGAACACCATTTCCAGCATACCCAGACGGGTGGAGAAGAACGGCCAGTCGCGACACATGGCTTCAAGCTGGCTCTGTTTGCCATCTTCCACCACTTTTTGCAGCGCCGCACCCGCGCCCAGCCAGGCGGGCAGCATCAGGCGGTTCTGCGTCCAGGCGAAGATCCACGGAATGGCACGCAGGGATTCCACACCGCCGGTTGGGCGACGTTTTGCCGGACGTGAACCGAGCGGCAGTTTGCCCAGTTCTTGTTCCGGCGTCGCGGAGCGGAAGTAAGGCACGAAATCTTTGTTTTCACGCACGTAGCCGCGGTACATCTCGCAGGAGATATCGGACAGCTCGTCCATGATGCCGCGCCACTCCTCTTTTGGCTCCGGCGGCGGTAACAGGTTCGCTTCCAGAATCGCACTGGTATACAGCGACAGGCTGCTGACGGTGACTTCCGGCAGGCCGTATTTGAAGCGAATCATCTCGCCCTGTTCGGTCACGCGCAGGCCGCCTTTTAAGCTTCCCGGCGGTTGAGAGAGCAGTGCCGCATGGGCTGGCGCGCCGCCACGGCCAATCGAGCCGCCGCGACCGTGGAACAGGGTGAGTTCGATACCGGCTTTTTCGCAGGTTTTGATCAGCGCGTCCTGTGCCTGGTACTGCGCCCAGGAGGCGGCCATTACGCCCGCGTCTTTCGCGGAGTCGGAATAGCCAATCATCACCATCTGTTTGCCCTGAATAAAGCCGCGATACCAGTCGATATTCAGCAACTGGGTCATGACATCGTTCGAGTTGTTCAGATCATCAAGGGTTTCAAACAGCGGCGCCACCGGCAGAGCAAAAGTAATGCCCGCTTCTTTCAGCAGAAGATGCACAGCCAGTACGTCGGACGGCGTTTTCGCCATCGAGATGACATAGGCGGCGACCGAGCCAACCGGCGCATCGACAATCGCTTTACAGGTATTGAGGACTTCGCGCGTTTCGTTGCTTGGCTCCCAGCTACGCGGCAGCAGCGGGCGCTTGGAATTCAGTTCACGGATCAGGAACGCCTGTTTGTCGGCTTCTGACCAGCTTTCATAGTCGCCGATACCGAGATAACGAGTCAGCTCGCCGAGCGCTTCAGTGTGGCGAGTGCTCTCCTGACGGACGTCAATACGTACCAGCGGTACGCCGAAACACTTCACGCGGCGCAGGGTGTCGAGCAGTTCGCCGTTGGCGATAATGCCCATTCCGCAGGCTTGCAGGGATTTATAGCAGGCGTAAAGCGGATCCCACAGTTGTTCGTTCTGGCTGATTAAACCCGCCGGTTTCGGCAGACGCTGGCCTTTCAGGCGCGCTTCCAGCCAGGATTGGGTGGCCATTAACTGGCTGCGAATGTTTTTCAGCAGATAGCGGTACGGCTCCTGAGCGCCTTCTTCGCCTACCAGGGCGCGCAGCTCATCGGTGCACTCGACCATCGACAGTTCGGAGATCAGCAACTGAATATCTTTCAGGAACAGGTCGGTCGCTTTCCAGCGGCTCAGCAGCAGGACGTGACGGGTAATTTCAGCGGTAACGTTCGGGTTGCCGTCACGGTCGCCACCCATCCAGGAGGTAAAGCGAACGGGCACGAAGTCGACCGGCAGGCGGTAGTTCAGATTCTCTTCAAGCTGTTCGTTAAGCTCGCGGAGGTAATTGGGCACGCCTTCCCACAGGCTGTTTTCCACCACGGCGAAGCCCCATTTTGCTTCATCCACCGGGCTTGGGCGGTGCTTACGGATTTCATCCGTGTGCCAGGACTGAGCAATCAGCTGACGCAGGCGGCGCATCAACTGGTTACGCTCGTAGTCGGCGATATCTTTGTTATCCAGTTGCTTCAGGCAGCCGTTGATTTCGCCCATTTTGTGGATCAGCGTGCGGCGCGTGATTTCGGTCGGGTGAGCGGTCAGAACCAGCTCCAGCGACAGCGATTCGACGGCTTTTTTAATGGTGGCTTCGGTGAGATTGGGTTGGTCTTTGAGTTTACGCAGCGTACGCGCAATCACTTCCGGGTTGCTCGCGGCTTCACCTTTCGGCGAGATGCTGTGATATTGCTCGGCGGTATTCGCCAGGTTCAGAAACTGGCTGAAGGCTCGTGCCACCGGCAGCAGTTCATCATTGGAGAGGTTTTGCAGCGTTGTCAGCAGTTCCTGACGATCGGCTTCGTTGCCAGCACGCGAGGATTTCGACAATTTACGGATAGTTTCTACACGGTCAAGAATGTTCTCACCAAGCGCATCCCTGATGGTATCGCCTAGCACTTTACCGAGCATACTGACATTACTACGCAACGCGGAATATTGTTCGTTCATGTTAACCCAGACACCCCATCTCATTTTATTTTGTTATACCCCAGGCTTCGGAACGCAAAGCCAGGATAAGCAACCTCCTTTATAAAGCCACGTAAAAACCCCCACGTCAATTGCTGCGAAATCGCTTCAGCAATCGAGTAAATCGCAGCAATTTACGAAATTTAATTCGCATCG
Organism: Pseudocitrobacter sp. RIT415; assembly: GCF_003057695.2. Taxonomy (NCBI): domain Bacteria; kingdom Pseudomonadati; phylum Pseudomonadota; class Gammaproteobacteria; order Enterobacterales; family Enterobacteriaceae; genus Pseudocitrobacter; species Pseudocitrobacter sp. RIT415. Next base: position 142,722 of record NZ_QBJC02000010.1, read on the forward strand.
TGTCAGATAAGTAATGCTTATGGAAATAGAGGGCGCAGATGCCCTCACCCCGGCCCTCTCCCACAGGGAGAGGGAGAAAATCGGGTCTCTCTCCCTTGAGGGAGAGGGTTAGGGTGAGGGGACATATCAATGCCAGCAGAAGTGATGCACAACCTGGGTAATCAATTCGCGCGTCGGCTTAATAAAGCGCGTTTCCAGATATTCATCCGGCTGGTGGGCCTGATTGATAGAGCCGGGTCCGAGCACCAGCGTCGGGCACAACGTTTGAATGAACGGTGCTTCGGTACAGTAGTTCACCACCTCGGTTTGTGTACCGAGCAGTTTTTCGACGACCTGAACTAACTGGTGGTCTGGCGGGCATTCGTAACCCGGGATCGGCGGATGCAGTTCTGAGACGGTCAATCGGCCAGGCCACTGAGCGCTCACCGGTTCCAGCGCTTCATCCAGCAACCCATTGAGATCGTTCAACGTCATGCCCGGCAACGGGCGAATATCCATATGCAGTTCACAGCAGGCGCAGATACGGTTCGATGCATCGCCGCCGTGAATGGCACCGAGGTTGAGCGTCGGGTAAGGCACGGTAAACGCGTCGTAGTGATAGCGCTCTTTCAGTGCGTCCCGTAGTTGCATCACGCGGCCAATCGCGTCATGCATGATTTCAATGGCGTTGACGCCGCGCGCCGGGTCGCTGGAGTGGCCTGACTGCCCCATTACGCGAATGGCGCTGGAGATGTGGCCTTTATGTGCGCGCACAGGCTGTAATGATGTTGGTTCGCCGATGATGGCACAGTCCGGGCGCAGAGCAGTGGTTTCGGCAAAGTAGCGCGCGCCAGCCATACTGGTCTCTTCATCGGCGGTCGCCAGAATGTAGAGCGGCTTTTTCAGCGTTGATACGTCCACATCGCGCAGCGCATCGAGGATAAAGGCGAAGAAGCCTTTCATGTCAGCGGTGCCCAGGCCGTAGAGTTTGTTTTCATGCTCGGTCAGGGTGAAGGGATCGCGCGTCCAGCGGCCATCGTCGAACGGCACGGTATCCGTGTGACCGGCAAGCAGCAGGCCGCCTGCGCCGTTTCCGGTGCTGGCCAGCATATTGAATTTATTGCGTGTGCCAGGAACCGGTTGGATCTCAACGTTAAAGCCTAACGAGGCAAACCAGTCGCCGAGCAGAGTGATTAAAGACGCATTACTTTGATCAAGCGCTTCTTCGGTCGCGCTGATGGAAGGTGTGGCGATCAATGCACGGTAAATCTCGATAAATGGCGGTAAATTGTTTTTCATTGTTGACACACCTCAGGTCGTGATAGTATCAATATTCATGCAGTATTTGTGAATAAAAATACAATATCGTTGAGCGTAAGAAAACCCTTAAACCGTAGGGTGAAAGGCAAAGGACGCTCAACAGGGTGAGGAAGATAAGCATTCTTCCCAGGCATATGACGTAAGAAGGTGAACAGCCCCGATGTTGAATACGCTGATTGTAGGTGCCAGTGGCTATGCTGGCGCAGAGCTTGTGACCTATGTAAATCGCCATCCGCATATGAACATAACCGCTTTGACGGTCTCAGCGCAAAGCAATGATGCAGGAAAGTTAATCTCTGACCTGCATCCTCAGCTGAAGGGCATTGTGGATTTGCCATTGCAGCCGATGTCGGATATCAGTGAATTCAGCGCCGGTGTGGATGTGGTTTTCCTCGCCACTGCGCACGAAGTCAGCCACGACCTGGCACCGCAGTTTCTGGACGCTGGTTGCGTGGTTTTTGACCTCTCCGGAGCGTTTCGCGTCAACAACGCGCCTTTCTACGAAAAATATTACGGCTTCACCCATCAGCATCCTGAATTACTTGAGCAGGCGGTGTATGGCCTTGCCGAATGGTGCGGGGACGCGCTGAAAGAGACCAACCTGATCGCCGTGCCGGGTTGCTACCCGACGGCAGCGCAGCTTTCGCTTAAACCGCTGATTGATGCCGATTTGCTGGATCTCACTCAATGGCCAGTGATCGACGCCACCAGTGGCGTGAGCGGTGCCGGGCGTAAAGCGGCGCTCTCTAACAGTTTCTGTGAGGTGAGCCTGCAACCGTATGGCGTGTTTAACCATCGCCATCATCCGGAAATTTCAACCCACCTGGGGGCGCAGGTGATTTTTACCCCGCACCTGGGTAACTTTAAACGTGGCATCCTCGAAACCATCACCTGCCGCCTGAAACCGGGCGTGAATGCCGAACAGGTGGCGGCGACCTACCAGCAGGCGTATGCCCACAAACCGCTGGTGCGTCTGTATGACAAAGGCGTTCCGGCGCTGAAAAACGTGGTCGGTTTACCGTTCTGCGATATCGGTTTTGCCGTGCAGGACCAGCACCTGATTGTGGTGGCCGCGGAAGATAACCTGTTAAAAGGCGCCGCGGCACAGGCTATACAGTGCGCGAATATTCGTTTCGGCTTCGTCGAGACGCAGTCTCTTCTTTAAGGTGTGATGACGATGAATCCATTAATTATCAAATTAGGCGGCGTGTTGCTGGATAGCGAAGAAGCGCTGGAGCGTCTGTTTACTGCGCTGGTGAATTATCGTGAGTCACATCAGCGCCCGTTAGTGATTGTGCATGGCGGTGGCTGCGTGGTGGATGAGCTGATGAAGCAGCTTAACCTGCCGGTGAAAAAGAAAAATGGCCTGCGCGTGACGCCTGCTGACCAGATAGACATCATCACCGGCGCGCTGGCGGGTACGGCCAACAAAACGCTACTGGCGTGGGCAAAGAAACATGATATCGCCTCTGTAGGCCTGTTCCTGGGCGATGGCGATAGCGTCAACGTGACCAAACTCGATGAAGAACTGGGCCACGTTGGCCTGGCGATGCCGGGTTCGCCAAAACTCATTAACCTGCTGCTGGACGGCGGCTTCCTGCCGGTTGTCAGTTCAATTGGCGTGACGGCTGAAGGTGAGCTGATGAACGTCAATGCCGACCAGGCCGCTACAGCGCTGGCGTCGACGCTGGGCGCGGATCTGATTCTGCTTTCTGACGTGAGCGGCATTCTTGACGGTAAAGGTCAGCGTATCGCCGAGATGACGGCGGAAAAAGCAGAGCAACTGATCGAACAGGGCATTATTACCGATGGCATGATTGTGAAAGTGAATGCGGCGCTGGATGCCGCGCGTACGCTGGGTCGCCCGGTGGATATCGCCTCATGGCGTCATGCGGAGCAACTGCCGGCGCTGTTCAACGGCACGCCGATTGGCACGCGGATTCTGGCTTAATATTTTCCCTCACCCTAACCCTCTCCCACAGGGAGAGGGGATTGTTCGGTGCGTGAGGGTAGCTTTCAGGCAACATTAAACGAATTTTAAGGAAACGAGTTATGGCACTTTGGGGCGGGCGTTTTACTCAGGCAGCGGATCAACGGTTCAAACAGTTCAACGACTCTTTGCGCTTCGACTATCGCCTGGCGGAACAGGATATTACTGGCTCTGTCGCCTGGTCTAAAGCGCTGGTCACGGTCGGCGTGTTGACTGCTGAAGAGCAGCAGCAACTGGAAGAGGCGCTGAACGTGCTGCTGGAAGAGGTTCGTGCGAACCCGCAGCAAATTCTGCAAAGCGATGCCGAAGACATCCATAGCTGGGTGGAAGGTAAGCTCATCGATAAAGTCGGGCAACTGGGCAAAAAACTGCATACCGGGCGCAGCCGTAACGATCAGGTGGCGACCGATCTGAAACTGTGGTGCAAAGATACCGTTGCGGAGTTGCTGTCGGCTAACCGTCAGTTGCAGAGCGCGCTGGTGGAAACCGCGCAGCAGAATCAGGATGCCGTGATGCCGGGTTACACGCACTTACAGCGTGCGCAGCCGGTGACTTTTGCTCACTGGTGTCTGGCCTATGTTGAAATGCTGGCGCGTGATGAAAGCCGTCTGCAGGATGCAGTAAAACGCCTCGATGTCAGCCCGCTGGGTAGCGGTGCGCTGGCGGGTACGGCTTACGAAATCGATCGTGAACAACTGGCTGGCTGGTTAGGTTTTGCCTCTGCAACGCGCAACAGTCTGGACAGCGTTTCTGACCGCGACCACGTGCTGGAACTGCTGTCCAATGCCTCAATCGGCATGGTGCATTTATCGCGCTTTGCTGAAGATTTGATCTTCTTTAACTCCGGCGAAGCGAATTTCGTCGAACTGTCTGACCGTGTGACCTCGGGGTCTTCCCTGATGCCGCAGAAGAAAAATCCGGATGCGCTGGAGCTGATTCGCGGTAAGTGTGGCCGCGTGCAGGGCGCGTTGACTGGCATGATGATGACGCTGAAAGGTCTGCCGCTGGCGTATAACAAAGATATGCAGGAAGACAAAGAGGGCCTGTTCGACGCGCTCGACACCTGGCTGGACTGCCTGCATATGGCGGCGCTGGTGCTGGACGGCATTCAGGTGAAACGCCCGCGTTGCCAGGAAGCGGCGCAGCAGGGTTACGCCAACGCGACAGAACTGGCGGATTATCTGGTTGCTAAAGGCGTGCCATTCCGTGAAGCGCACCATATCGTCGGTGAAGCGGTGGTCGAAGCGATTAAACAGGGCAAACCGCTGGAAGCGCTGGCGCTGGCGGATCTGCAAAAATTCAGCAGCGTGATCGGCGATGATGTATATCCGATCCTGTCCCTGCAATCGTGCCTGGATAAACGTGCGGCGAAAGGCGGCGTGTCACCGAAGCAGGTGGCGCAGGCGATTAGCGATGCGAAACAGCGTTTGATTTAACGAGAATCTCCCCTCACCCTAACCCTCTCCCTCAGGGAGAGGGGACCGATCGAGCACAGACATAAGTTCACAATTATTCTGCGGACTCGCCCCTCTCCCTGAGGGAGAGGGGTTGGGGTGAGGGGTATTCGTACAAAAAAAATGCGGACCTGAGGGTCCGCAAACGTTCACGTTGGCTTTAGTTATTTCGAGTTTGAGAGAAACTCTGCGAAACATCACGGTGACTTCAAGGGTTAAGGAGGTACCGTTCCGTTTCTGTGTTGCATTATTGAACAGAAAGCTTGATAGGGATAATCGTTCGTTGCTATTCTATCTATCGCCGCGAACTATCGTGGCAATGGAGGATGAATAATGAATATTCGTGATCTTGAATACCTGGTCGCGTTAGCCGAACACCGGCATTTCCGTCGGGCGGCAGACTCGTGCCACGTCAGTCAGCCAACGCTGAGTGGGCAGATCCGCAAGCTGGAAGATGAGCTGGGCGTGATGTTGCTGGAACGCACCAGCCGTAAAGTGCTTTTCACCCAGGCAGGCTTGCTGCTGGTGGATCAGGCGCGCACGGTGTTGCGTGAGGTCAAAGTGCTCAAGGAAATGGCAAGCCAGCAGGGAGAGACCATGTCCGGTCCGCTGCATATCGGTTTGATTCCGACGGTTGGGCCGTACCTGCTGCCGCACATTATCCCAATGCTTCACCAGACTTTCCCAAAACTCGAAATGTACCTGCATGAAGCGCAAACGCATCAACTGCTGGCACAGCTCGACAGCGGTAAGCTGGATTGCGCCATTCTGGCGCTGGTGAAAGAGAGCGAGGCGTTTATCGAAGTGCCTCTGTTTGATGAGCCAATGATGCTGGCGATCTATGAAGATCACCCGTGGGCCGAACGCGATCGCGTGCCGATGTCCGATCTGGCGGGGGAAAAACTGCTGATGCTGGAAGATGGTCACTGTCTGCGTGACCAGGCGCTCGGGTTCTGTTTTGAAGCGGGCGCTGATGAAGATACGCATTTCCGGGCAACCAGCCTCGAAACGCTGCGTAATATGGTGGCGGCAGGCAGCGGTATTACGCTGTTACCGGCACTGGCTGTGCCGCAGGAACGTCGCCGTGATGGCGTGATCTATCTGCCGTGCATTAAGCCAGAACCTCGCCGCACCGTGGGCCTTGTTTATCGTCCGGGATCACCCCTGCGCAGTCGCTATGAGCAACTGGCAGAGGCTATTCGTGGCACGATGGAAGGTCACTTCGACGAGAAAGCATTACCAAAGGCGGTTTAAACCATTAAGCGCCGCTACCCGATAGGCTTCGGCCATGGTCGGGTAGTTAAAGGTGGTGTTAACAAAGTACTCGATAGTGTTACCGCCGCCTTTTTGCTCCATGATTGCCTGGCCGATGTGAATAATCTCCGCCGCGCGTTCGCCAAAGCAGTGAATACCCAGAATCTCTTTCGTCTCCCGGTGGAACAGAATTTTCAGCGTTCCCACGTTCATGCCGACAATCTGCGCGCGCGCCAGGTGTTTAAACTGTGCCCGACCCACTTCATACGGCACTTTCATCGCCGTCAGTTGCTGTTCGGTTTTGCCCACAGAACTGATTTCCGGAATGGTGTAAATCCCGGTTGGAATGTCTTCCACCAGGTGCGCCGTCGCTTCGCCTTTTACCATCGCGTGCGCGGCAATGCGGCCCTGATCGTAGGCAGCAGACGCCAGGCTCGGATAGCCAATCACGTCCCCCACCGCGTAAATGTGCGGCAGGGCCGTCTGGTACATGCTGTTCACTTTTAACTGACCGCGGCTGTCACACTGCAGGCCGATGTTTTCCAGCGCCAGCGAATCGGTATTCCCGGTGCGTCCATTGGCATACAGCAGGCAGTCAGCTTTCAATTTCTTGCCGGATTTCAGGTGCATGATGACACCGTCGTCCAGACCTTCAATTTTCTCGTACTCTTCGTTGTGGCGAATGACCACACCGCTGTTCCAGAAATGATAAGAGAGCGAGTCCGACATCTCCTGGTCGAGGAACGCCAGCAGACGGTCGCGGGTGTTGATCAAATCAACTTTGACGTCCATTCCACGGAAAATGGAGGCGTACTCACAGCCAATTACCCCCGCGCCGTAGATAATGACGTGGCGAGGTTCGTGATGCAGGCTGAGGATTGAGTCGCTGTCGTAAATGCGCGGATGGCTGAAGTCGACGTCGGCAGGGCGGTAGGGGCGCGAGCCGCAGGCGATAACGAATTTTTCCGCCGTCAGCGTTTCGACCGAGCCGTCCGGGCACTCCAGCGCCAGCGTATGTTCGTCAACGAAATGCGCGTTGCCCTGCAAAATTTCGCAGTGATTACGCTCATAAAAGCCCTGACGCATGCGAGTCTGCTGATTAATCACGCTGTCAGCATGGTTCAGAATGTCGGCGAAAGAGGAGCGGAGAAGTCGGGTGTGGTCGCTGTAAAGGGGGTTCTGGTTGAATTCAATAATGCGGCTAACGGCATGACGAAGTGCTTTTGAGGGGATGGTGCCCCAGTGGGTACATCCGCCGCCGACATTATGATAACGCTCAATAACGGCGACACGCGCTCCCTGTTTCACCAGACCCATCGCAGCGCCTTCGCCGCCGGGGCCGGAACCAATTACTATTGCATCATAATCGTAGGAATTTGGCATGGTAAGGCTTACCTGTTCTTATACATAAAAGCAACAGAATCATAACATCTTCACTGTGATAACCCAATTATCATTGTGCTTTTTTCATGCAAAAGAGCATAAATCGCCCGTAAACAATCATTCACAAAGCAGTGTAAGTCGATTAGTTTTAATCTCTGGTATAGTGCCAACAAGGCATTTGGAAGGATTCAATCATCGTGATGGGCGTTAGAGCGCAACAAAAAGAAAAAACCAGGCGTTCGCTGGTGGAAGCAGCATTTAGTCAACTGAGTGCTGAGCGAAGCTTTGCCAGCCTGAGTCTGCGTGAAGTGGCCCGCGAAGCGGGCATTGCGCCAACCTCTTTTTACCGACATTTTCGTGACGTCGATGAATTGGGGCTGACGATGGTGGACGAAAGCGGCCTGATGCTGCGTCAGTTGATGCGTCAGGCGCGTCAGCGTATCGCCAAAGGCGGCAGCGTGATCCGTACTTCCGTGTCGACATTTATGGAGTTCATTGGGAATAACCCTAACGCTTTTCGCCTGCTTTTGCGCGAACGTTCCGGTACGTCTGCGGCGTTTCGCGCTGCGGTCGCGCGTGAAATTCAGCACTTCATCGCGGAACTTGCCGACTATCTGGAAATCGAAAACCATATGCCACGCGCCTTTACCGAGGCACAGGCAGAAGCGATGGTGACGATTGTCTTTAGCGCAGGCGCGGAAGCGTTAGATGTCACGCCGGAACAGCGCCGCCAGCTGGAAGAACGACTGGTGCTGCAATTGCGCATGATCTCGAAAGGCGCGTATTACTGGTATCGTCGCGAACAGGAAAAAACGACACATCATTCCGAATAAGGTGGAAGACGAGCAATGAAACAGTCAGGACAAGATAAAGGAACGCTGTTGCTGGCGCTGATCGCTGGCTTATCAATTAACGGAACTTTTGCGGCGCTGTTTAGCTCCATTGTGCCGTTCTCTGTATTCCCGATTATTGCGCTGGTGCTGACGGTGTACTGTCTGCATCAGCGGTATCAGAATCGCACGATGCCGGTGGGGTTGCCTGGCCTGGCTGCGGCCTGCTTTATTTTGGGCGTGCTGTTATACAGCACCGTGGTGCGCGCGGAATATCCGGATATCGGATCTAACTTCCTGCCAGCGGTGCTGTCGGTGATTCTGGTGTTCTGGATTGGCGTGAAAATGCGAAATCGGAAACACGAGGTTGCTGAATAACATGTGTTGTTTGCCGGATAAAGCGCTTACGCCGCCTCCGGCAAGACAAGGGTATTATTTCTTCGTTAGCAGAACGCCGCACTCCATATGGTGCGTATACGGGAACTGATCAAACAGCGCCAGACGCTCTACATTGTGCGTCTGGCCTAACGTTTCCAGATTCTGACAGAGGGTTTCCGGGTTGCAGGAGATGTACAGAATACGCGGATACGCCTGCACCATTTTCTCGGTTTCGCTGTCCAGCCCGCTGCGCGGCGGATCGACGAAAATCGTTTCACACTGATAGCTTTTTAAATCAATGCCCTGCAAACGGTTAAATTCCCGCACGCCGTTCATCGCCTGGGTAAACTCTTCCGCCGACATGCGAATAATCTGCACGTTATCAATGTGGTTTGCCGCAATATTGTATTGCGCGGCGGCGACGGACGGCTTGGCAATTTCGGTGGCCAGCACCCGGTCAAAGTTGCGCGCCAGCGCCAGCGAGAAGTTACCGTTCCCGCAGTAGAGCTCCAGCAAATCACCCGTAGAATTTTTCGTGGCGTTGAGCGCCCACTCCAGCATTTGCACGTTCATTGCCGCGTTCGGCTGGGTAAAGCTGTTTTCCACCTGACGGTAGATCATCTCTTTCCCGGCTACCGGCAGGCGTTCGTCGATATAGTCTTGATCCAGCGCGATTTTCGTTTTTGTCGCGCGGCCGATGATATGGACGTTCAGGTTCTGCGCGCGCAGGGCGTCGCGCAGCGCTTGCGCCTCGGCACGCCACGCGTCGTCGAGCTTTTTATGGTACAGCAGAGAAACGATCGCCTGATTGCTTTGCGTAGACAGGTAATCAATCTGGAACAGCTTGTGGCGCAGCGTGTGGTTATTACGCACGCCGTCCAGCATGGCGGTCATCAGCGTATTGATGAGCTCACTGGCCGCCGGGAAAGAATCTACGCGGATGCGGCTTTTGGTCTGCTGATCAAAAATGATGTGGTACAGGTCGTCACCCTCATGCCAGATACGAAATTCCGCACGCATGCGGTAATGACTGACTGGCGAGCGAAACACCTCCGGAACCGGCGCGTTGAATGGGGCCATCATCGTTTGCAGACGGACCACTTTCTCGGCCAGCTGCGCTTCGTATTGCTCGGTAGGAAGGTGTTCGGGGGTCATGATGCATCCTGAATAATAAAAGTACGCGGGGATTGTAGGGCCTGCTCAGGGGATGTCCAGCGATTGATGTTCTTCGAAATCGTAATAGCAGTCTGGACATCTATATGTAACTAAATGTAGCATCCGGGTTCCGGTCCTGTGAGTTAAAAGGGAATCCAGTGAAAATCTGGGGCTGACGCGCAGCGGTAAGGAGTGGTGGGATGAACGCATTTTGCAGACACTGCCTGAAAAGGTGGGAAGTCCTCATCCGGTAAACGCCCCCAAGCCCGAAGACCTGCCGGGTGACGTCGCACTGGGTTTTCATCATCGCGGGCTATTGATGAAACCGGCGGCATCCTTATTCTATTGTGGATGCTTTAACAATGATTAAAAAAACTTCGCTGATGACGGCGTTATCCGTCTCGGCTTTTTCCGTTTGGGCGCAGGACAGCACTACAGACACGCTCGTCGTAACAGCCAGTCGTTTCCAGCAGCCGGTCAATACCGTTCTCGCGCCGATGGATGTCGTCACCCGAGATGACATCGACCGCTGGCAGGCCAAAAATCTTAATGATGTGATGCGTCGCCTGCCGGGCGTCGATATCGCACAATATGGCGGGATGGGGCAGAGTTCTTCGCTCTTTATCCGCGGCACTGAAACCAGGCAGGTTTTGGTGCTGGTCGATGGCATTCCGATGACCCGCCCTGGTATCTCTAATAACCCCGACCTTAACCAGATTCCGCTTTCGTTAGTTCAGCGCGTAGAGTACATCCGTGGGCCGCGCTCGGCGATTTATGGTTCCGGTGCGATGGGGGGGGTTATCAACATCATTACCCACTCTGACGAGGAACAATCGAAAATTTCCGCCAGCATGGGCTCTAAAGGCTACCAACAATATGATGGCACATTGCGTCAGCGCTTTGGCGATACGGTAGCGACGGTGGCGGGCTCTTATGAAACCACCAAAGGATTTGATGTGCAGCCGGGCTCGACCTGGAACCACGATAACGATCGCGATGGCTTCCGCAATAAAACCTTCTGGGGAAGCCTGGAGCATAAATTCAACGATAGCTTCGATGGCTTCTTCCGTGGCCACAGCTATACCAATAATGTGGATTACGACCTGGGAAGCCCACCGTACTCACCAGCATACAGTGCGGATGAAGAGCAACTGTATAACCAGACTTGGGATACCGGCCTGCGATTCCATTCCGGAATCTACTCTTCGGAGCTTATCGCCAGCTATCAGAAGGTGAAGGACTATAACTACAGTAGCATTTATGGTCGTTATAAAGACGGCACAACGCTTGACCGCATGACCCAGCGTAACCTCCAGTGGGGGAACAACCTGATTGTCGGACATGGCTCGGTAAGTGCCGGGGTGGACTGGCAGCAACAGCGTTTGACTTCGTCGGATACGGCGATATCTGATACCTATAAGCGCGACAATACCGGGCTTTATCTCACCGGGCAGCAGCAGTTTGGTGACGTGACGCTGGAAGCATCGGGCCGTGAAGATCACGATGAGCAGTTTGGCTGGCACGGTACCTGGCAAACGGCGGCGGGCTGGCAGTTCGTCGAGAACTATAAAGTGACGTTATCGTATGGTACTGGTTTCCTGGCGCCATCGTTAGGTCAGCAGTTTGGTTCGACACGCTTTGGTATTAGTTCGAATCCGGACCTGAAACCGGAAGAATCGAAACAGTGGGAAGCGGGGCTGGAAGGTTTGACCGGGCCGCTGGACTGGCGTTTGTCAGCGTATCACTACAAGATTTCTAATCTGATTACCTACTATTCCGATCCGGTTACCTATGACGGAGAGTACGCTAACATTAACTCGGCGACCATTAAGGGAGTGGAGTGGACCGGTAGTTTTGATACGGGGATCGTTAATCATCGTGTGACGCTGCAATATATGGATCCGCGTAACGACGAGAATGATGAAGTGCTGGCGCGCCGCTCTAAGCGTCAGGCGAAATATCAACTCGACTGGACGATGTTTGATGTGGCTTTGGATGTGTCGTGGCAGTACTACGGTCGCCGCTACGATAACAACACGTCGCAATACAATCCGAAACAGCAGGTTTTACCGAGCTACAGCACGGTTGATGTTTCCGCGTCATATCCAGTCACCTCACAGCTCACAGTTCGTGGTAAAATAGCCAACCTGTTCGATAAAGATTACGAGACAGTTTATGGCTACCAAACTGCAGGACGGGAATACACCTTGTCTGGCAGCTACACCTTCTGAACCACGGCCTACCGTACTGGTGTTTGACTCCGGTGTCGGTGGGTTGTCGGTCTATGATGAGGTCCGTCAACTTTTGCCGGACCTTCATTACATCTACACCTTCGATAACGTTGCCTTTCCTTATGGGGAAAAAAGCGAAGCGTTCATTGTTGAGCGCGTGGTTGAGATTGTGACCGCCGTTCAGCAACGTTATCCGCTCTCCCTGGCGATTATCGCCTGCAACACTGCAAGCACCGTTTCATTGCCGGCCCTGCGTGAGAAGTTTGCCTTCCCGGTGGTCGGTGTGGTGCCGGCCATTAAGCCGGCGGCGCGTTTATCGGCGAACCGTATTGTCGGCTTGCTGGCAACGCGTGGCACGGTGAAGCGTCCTTATACGCATGAACTCATCGCTCGTTTTGCCAATGAATGCAAAATCGAAATGCTGGGTTCGGCAGAGCTGGTGGAGCTGGCGGAAGCGAAACTGCATGGCGATCCGGTTTCACTGGATGAGCTGCGTCGTATTCTGCGCCCGTGGCTGCGGATGCAGGAGCCGCCGGATACGGTTGTGCTCGGTTGTACGCATTTCCCGCTGCTGCGTGATGAACTGCTGCAGGTGCTCCCGGAAGGCACGCGGATGATCGATTCCGGCGCGGCGATTGCGCGTCGCACGGCCTGGCTGCTGGAGCATGAAGCGCCAGATGCGAAATCGACGGAAGAGAATAAAGCGTTTTGTATGGCACTGACCGACGAAACTGTACGACTTTTACCCGTCTTACAGCGCTACGGCTTCGAAACGCTTGAAAAACTGCCAGTTTAAAGCGGTTTTGCTCAAAAAAGAGACGGTTGAAAAGTTTTTTTTAAACAGGGGTTGTCAACGTCTCAGAACTCCCTATAATGCGCCTCCACTGACACGGAACAACGGCACGCACGCCGCCGGGTCAGCGAGGTTCTTAAGAGAACTTCAGCAGAGAAAAGTGAAATAAAACTTGACTCTGTAGCGGGATGGCTTAATATGCACACCCCGCGCCGCTGAGAAAAAGCGAAGCGGCACTGCTCTTTAACAATTTATCAGACAATCTGTGTGGGCACTCAACGATACGGATTCTTAAC
>NZ_QBJC02000011.1:0-145325 GCF_003057695.2 Pseudocitrobacter sp. RIT415
GATCGCATTAACATTTTTTGGCGGGATCGCAAAAAACCACTTCACTGTTTGTCAGGCATTACGTACTCTTCACATAATAAAATGAAATAGTGGTTTATTTTTGTTTGGTTTTTGGGTAAACAATTACTTCAATAACCAGGAAATTGTTTTAGATCATTTTTGCCAATATGAGGTCGATCGGTTCACGCGCAATTATTTGGCAAATCCCCGCTTACGATAAAACAGGAGTTATCATGAAACAGGTTGCCGTGCTGTTAGCACCCGGATTCGAAGAAGGTGAAGCGATTGTCACAATTGATATTCTGCGTCGTTTGCATATTCACGTTGAACTGGTGTCCTGCGCTGAATCTCGTGCGGTGGTGAGCTACCACGATATCCCGATGGTAGCAGATGCGACACTTGCAGAACGTAGGGATAAAATCTACGACGCCGTGGTTCTGCCGGGTGGGCCGCAGGGCAGTGTCAATCTGGCTGCGAATAAAGATGTCGTGAAATTTGTCGCCGCGCATGATGAGGCGGGGAAATATCTCTGCCCGATTTGTTCAGCTGCTGCTCGCGTGCTGGCAGGTAATGGTTTGCTTAAAGGGCGCCGCTATGTCTGTTCCGGCGACTTATGGCAGGATATTACTGATGGCGTGTATATCGACGCCCCGGTCGTGGAAGAGGGGAATCTTATCAGCGGTAAAGGTTTTGGTCATGTATTTGATTTTGCCTTTATTGTGGCGGCGCGCTTATTAGGTGACGAAGCGCCAGTACGCGAACACGCAGACCACATTTACTATTCGTGGTAACCCCTGAACAAGGATGAGTTAGCTAACAATATAGATTATCATGCTATTACCGGGGCAAATTGTCAGACAATTCGCCCTTTCTGTATGTCATTTTCTGCTAAATCCATGCATGCAACTACTGTAATTCTGCGGTGTGATGCGGCTCTCTTATGGATAAATATTTTCCCGCTATTAATGTGCTAACAACCGTAATGCCGTTAACGAAACGGCTAATATGTTGTTTTATGTCCTAATTAAAATTTTAAACCGATTATTTCCCTACAAATAAAAGCACTAAGGCTGGAGTATACCATGCACAAATTCACTAAAGCGCTGGCCGCCATCGGCCTGGCAGCGGTTATGTCACAATCAGCTATGGCGGAAAACCTGAAGCTCGGTTTTCTGGTGAAGCAGCCGGAAGAGCCGTGGTTCCAGACCGAATGGAAGTTTGCTGACAAAGCCGGTAAAGATCTGGGTTTTGACGTTATTAAAATTGCCGTGCCCGACGGCGAGAAAACCCTGAACGCCATCGATAGCCTGGCGGCTAACGGCGCGAAAGGGTTTGTTATCTGCACACCGGATCCGAAACTGGGCTCGGCGATTATGGCGAAGGCCCGCGGTTACGACATGAAAGTGATCACCGTCGATGACCAGTTCGTTAACGCTAAGGGCAAGCCGATGGATACCGTTCCGCTGGTGATGATGGCGGCCAGCGAAATCGGCGCGCGTCAAGGGCAGGAGCTCTATAAAGAGATGCAAAAACGCGGCTGGGACGTGAAAGAGACCGCCGTGATGGCGATCACTGCCAATGAGCTGGATACCGCGCGTCGCCGTACCACCGGCTCGCTGCAGGCACTGAAAGCCGCGGGCTTCCCGGAAAAACAGATTTATCAGGTTCCAACCAAATCGAATGATATTCCCGGCGCGTTTGATGCCGGTAACTCCATGTTAGTTCAGCATCCAGGCGTGAAACACTGGCTGATTGTCGGCATGAACGATAACACCGTTCTGGGCGGCGTGCGCGCGACGGAAGGCCAGGGCTTTAAAGCGGCAGACGTCATCGGTATCGGCATTAACGGTGTGGATGCGGTGAACGAACTGTCGAAGGCGCAGGCCACGGGCTTCTATGGTTCTCTGCTGCCAAGCCCGGACATTCACGGCTATAAAACCAGCGAAATGCTCTACAACTGGGTCGAAAAGGGCGTTGAGCCGCCGAAATTTACCGCAGTCACCGACGTGGTACTGATTACCCGCGATAACTTTAAAGAAGAGCTGGCGAAAAAAGGTCTCTAAGTCGTGACGCCTTCCCCCCGACCAGCGTGTCGGGGGAGAAGTGACCCTGCAATTCAGGAGTGGTTATGCAACAGTCAACCCCTTATCTCTCGTTTCGCGGCATTTCCAAAACCTTCCCGGGCGTGAAAGCATTATCCGATATCAGCTTCGACTGCTATGCCGGACAGGTACACGCGCTGATGGGTGAAAACGGTGCCGGGAAATCTACGCTGCTCAAGATCCTAAGCGGCAACTATGCGCCGACGGCGGGCACCCTAACGCTGCGTGGGCAGGATGTCGCCTTTGCTGATACCACCGCCGCGCTGAATGCTGGCGTAGCGATTATCTATCAGGAACTGCATCTGGTGCCGGAAATGACCGTCGCGGAAAACATCTATCTCGGTCAGTTGCCCAGCAAAGGCGGCATTGTGAACCGCTCGCTGCTGAACTACGAAGCCGGGCTGCAATTACAGCATCTGGGGCTCGATATCGACCCCGATACGCCGCTGAAGTACCTTTCAATCGGGCAGTGGCAGATGGTGGAAATTGCTAAAGCACTGGCGCGTAACGCCAAAGTCATCGCCTTCGATGAACCGACCAGCTCACTCTCTGCACGCGAAATCGAAAATCTGTTCCGCGTGATCCGTGAGCTACGCAACGAAGGCCGCGTGATCATCTATGTGTCTCATCGCATGGAGGAAATTTTTGCCCTGAGCGACGCTATCACCGTTTTTAAAGACGGGCGTTATGTCTGCACCTTCAGCGATATGGAAAAAGTGAACCACGACAGCCTGGTGCAGGCGATGGTTGGGCGTGATATTGGCGATATTTATGGCTGGCAGCCACGCGAACACGGCGCGGAACGCCTGCGGCTGGAAAAGGTAAAGGCGCCAGGCGTGCGAACACCCATTTCCCTCACGGTACGCAGCGGCGAAATCGTTGGACTGTTTGGTCTGGTTGGGGCCGGGCGCAGCGAACTGATGAAGGGGTTGTTTGGCGGCAACAAAATATCCAGCGGTCAGGTCTATATCGATGGCGCACCAGTCACCATTGATAAGCCCGCCCATGCCATTCGTGTAGGCATGATGCTGTGCCCGGAAGATCGCAAAGCCGAAGGGATTATTCCGGTTCACTCCGTACGCGACAACATCAACATCAGCGCGCGCCGCAACAATATTCACGCCGGGTGCCTCATCAACAAGGGTTGGGAAGCGCGCAACGCGGATCATCATATTCAATCTTTGAATATTAAAACGCCGGGTGCTGAGCAACTGATTATGAATCTCTCCGGCGGTAACCAGCAGAAGGCGATTCTGGGGCGTTGGCTGTCGGAAGAGATGAAAGTCATTCTGCTTGATGAGCCCACGCGCGGCATCGATGTAGGGGCGAAGCACGAAATTTATAACGTCATTTACGCCCTGGCGGCGTCCGGCGTAGCGGTGCTGTTCGCCTCAAGCGACCTGCCAGAAGTGCTCGGCGTTGCGGATCGTATCGTGGTGATGCGCGAAGGCGAAATTGCCGGTGAACTGCTGCATGGCAGCGCGAATGAACAGCAGGCGTTAAGCCTCGCTATGCCTAAAGTGAGTCAGGCCGTCGCCTGAGAAAGGAGTTTATGATGTCTTCTGTAACGACTTCCGGCGCACGCCGACCATCACTCAGCTTTGGCCGTATCTGGGATCAATACGGCATGCTGGTTGTCTTCGCGGTACTGTTTATCGGCTGCGCGATTTTTGTGCCGAACTTCGCCTCCTTTGTCAACATGAAGGGGCTGGGGCTGGCGATATCCATGTCCGGGATGGTCGCCTGTGGAATGCTGTTCTGTCTGGCTTCCGGCGATTTTGACCTCTCCGTCGCCTCAGTGATTGCCTGCGCTGGCGTCACCACTGCGGTGGTGATCAACCTGACAGAGAGTTTGTGGATTGGCGTCTTCGCTGGGCTGATGCTGGGCGTGCTGAGCGGTCTGGTCAACGGTTTTGTTATTGCCAGACTGAAAATCAACGCGCTGATCACCACGCTTGCCACCATGCAGATTGTGCGTGGCCTTGCCTATATCATCTCTGATGGTAAAGCGGTAGGGATTGAAGATGAGCGTTTCTTTGAACTTGGGTATGCCAACTGGCTCGGTTTACCAGCACCAATCTGGCTAACTGTCGCCTGTTTAATCATTTTCGGATTATTACTGAATAAGACCACTTTTGGGCGCAATACCCTGGCGATTGGTGGGAACGAAGAGGCTGCGCGTCTGGCGGGTGTTCCCGTGGTTCGCACCAAAATTATCATCTTTATTCTTTCAGGCCTGGTGTCGGCGGCCGCGGGGATTATTCTGGCCTCGCGCATGACCAGCGGACAGCCGATGACCTCTATCGGTTATGAGCTGATCGTCATCTCAGCCTGCGTGCTGGGCGGCGTGTCGCTGAAAGGCGGTATCGGAAAAATCTCCTACGTCGTGGCCGGGATCCTGATTCTGGGAACAGTGGAAAACGCCATGAACCTGCTGAATATTTCGCCATTCTCGCAGTATGTGGTTCGCGGTTTAATTCTGCTGGCGGCGGTCATTTTCGACCGTTATAAACAAAAAGCGAAACGGGCCGTTTAAAAAACAGACTCAATTTTTAAGTGTATGTACTGACAACGCCGGTGGCTAATCCCCCCGGCGTTTTCATTTGAAAATGGCGAGCCGTGTCACACTGTCTATACTTAAGTTGCTAACTTTTTGATAACACATTACTGAATCATTCACTGATAAGGAGGAACCCAGGGTGGCTGACCTGATATCTGTACCCCCTGCACCAACTGAAAATGTCGCTTTTTTCTTTGACCTTGATGGCACTCTCGCTGGGATCCAACTGCATCCCGATCATGTTGCTATACCCGAGCCCGTTCGCGATGCGTTGTCACGGTTATCGCAGGCGCATGACGGTGCAGTAGCGTTGATTTCAGGGCGCTCAATGGTAGAGCTTGACAGGCTCGCCAGTCCGTATCGCTTTCCTCTGGCGGGCGTTCACGGGGCGGAACGCCGCGATATCAACGGGAAAACGCATATCGTTGCGCTCGATGAT
Organism: Pseudocitrobacter sp. RIT415; assembly: GCF_003057695.2. Taxonomy (NCBI): domain Bacteria; kingdom Pseudomonadati; phylum Pseudomonadota; class Gammaproteobacteria; order Enterobacterales; family Enterobacteriaceae; genus Pseudocitrobacter; species Pseudocitrobacter sp. RIT415. Next base: position 5,102 of record NZ_QBJC02000011.1, read on the forward strand.
GAAACGGCACGACGCGTGGAACGACGACTGAGTGAGGCGCTGGCGTTATTGCCAGGGGCGGAGCTCGAAGCCAAGGGCATGGCGTTTGCGCTGCATTATCGTCAGGCACCGCAGCATCAGGCGGCGATCGTGACGCTGGCGCAGGAGATTGTCACGCAGTTTCCCGAACTGGCGCTTCAGCCGGGCAAGTGTGTGGTGGAAATTAAACCCAGAGGCATTAACAAAGGTGCGGCAATTGAGGCCTTTATGCAGGAAGCACCGTTTCGCGGCAAGATGCCCGTGTTTATTGGCGATGATTTAACGGATGAGGCGGGCTTTGCCGTCGTAAACAGACTGGGTGGGTTATCGATTAAAGTGGGGATGGGGGACACACAGGCGAAGTCACGTTTGCCTGATGTGGGGGCCGTTCACCAATGGTTGCAAAACGCGGCTGAAAATCAAAAACAAAACGCGCTTACTAACAGGAGAGATGGCTATGAGTCGCTTAGTCGTAGTATCTAACCGTATTGCAGTTCCGGATGACAAAAAGGCCAGCGCCGGTGGGTTGGCCGTGGGGATTATGGGCGCATTGAAGTCGAAGGGCGGGCTCTGGTTTGGCTGGAATGGAGAAATCGGTGATGAAAATGCCCCGCTGCAAAAAGTGACACAGGGCAACATCAGTTGGGCTTCATTTACGCTGAACGAGCAGGATCACGAACATTATTACAATCAATTTTCCAATGCTGTGCTGTGGCCTGCGTTTCACTATCGACTGGATTTAGTGACTTTCCAGCGTGAATGCTGGGACGGATACCTTAGAGTAAACAGTAAACTGGCAGATAAACTGCTGCCGTTGTTGCAAGACGATGATGACATCTGGGTTCACGATTACCATCTGCTGCCTTTCGCCAGCGAACTGCGTAAGCGTAACGTGAATAACCGTATCGGATTCTTCCTGCACATTCCTTTTCCGACGCCGGAAATTTTCAATGCGCTACCGCCGCACGCTGAACTGCTGGAACAACTCTGCGATTATGATCTCCTGGGGTTCCAGACGGAAAACGACAGACTGGCGTTCCTCGATTGTGTCAGTGCGCAAACGCGTCTTACCACGCGCAGTAAAACGCACACGGCCTGGGGAAAAACCTTCCGCACGGAAGTTTATCCGATTGGGATTGAACCAGAAGAAATCGCCAAACAAGCGCGAGGGCCATTGCCGCCGAAACTCGCGCAGTTGAAAGCCGAGCTGAAAAACGTCAAAAACATCTTCTCGGTCGAGCGACTGGATTACTCCAAAGGCCTGCCGGAACGTTTTCAGGCCTATGAAGCGCTGCTGGAAAAATTTCCACAGCATCATGGCAAAATTCGTTACACCCAGATTGCGCCGACATCGCGTGGCGATGTGCAGGCTTATCAGGATATTCGTCATCAACTGGAAACGGCGGCAGGACGGATTAACGGGCAGTACGGCCAGCTTGGCTGGACGCCGCTCTATTACCTGAATCAGCATTTTGACCGTAAATTACTGATGAAAGTTTTCCGTTACTCCGATGTTGGCCTGGTCACGCCGCTGCGAGACGGAATGAATTTGGTGGCCAAAGAGTTTGTTGCCGCGCAGGATCCGGAAAACCCCGGCGTACTGGTGCTCTCGCAATTTGCCGGAGCCGCCAATGAACTGACGTCTGCGCTGATTGTGAATCCATACGATCGCGACGAAGTGGCAACGGCGCTGGACAGAGCGTTGAATATGCCGCTCGCCGAGCGTATCTCACGCCATGCGGAAATGCTGGAGATCATCACGCGTAATGATATTCATCACTGGCAGGCGCAGTTTATGAGCGATCTGAAGCGCATCACGCCACGTAGCGAAGAGAGTCAGATGGAGAGTAAAGTGGCGGCGTTCCCAAAGCTGGCATAAGGAAAGAATGACGCCGGAGCTGACAAAACCGGCGTCGCATAGGGAGTGTTACAACGTCACAAGCAAAACGTCGGCACAACTGCTGCCGACGATATTCTTCGCTGAGCAGGTGGCTCGAGAGAAAAAGCTTTGATTGTGGTTACCGCAGATAACCAAATCGACCTGATAGTGCTGGCACCAGGATTTAATACTTTCGCACAATTCACCGCTGGCAATTTGGGTTTTCCAGATCGGATAGTCGGCTTGTTCAACCAGCGTATCAAGAAACTGTTGGGTCTCCTCCTGCATCAACTCACGCAGATTCTCCATCATCGGCGCGGCCAGCTGGTTATACATTTCCGGATCGGTTGAAAACGTGATCAGACTGACGCGGGCATTGTGTGGGCGCGCAATCGAAACCGCCTTGCGTAACAGGGCGTGACTTTCTGGGGTAGGCGCAACCGCCACTAACAGGTGAGAGTAAGGCATCAAACCTCCTTGCAGGACACTTCACTAACCATATTTAAGCTCATACTCTTTTTGCGGCCTGACTGCAAGGGTGGTTTCAAATGTAACTGTGAGCGACTTCAATATATGCATTAATTATTCTTAAGTCCGGAATAGTGCAAAAAGCGGTGATGTTGCAAATTCTAGTGTGTATGTAACCGCTTTCGGTAAGTAACAATAATCAATTAACAATTATATATAGGTGATTAACAAATTATGAATGATTTACCTTAGGGATTATATGAATTTAAATTTTATTTAATTGTATGAATTTTAAATATAAATTTATATTATTCGGTGCTAAGTCCTTTATCGGCGCTTCTGTCAATCCTCTGTTCACTATCGTTCCCCTCTTAACGAGTCACCGTTCCTTCTTCTGAATGAATATTCGTCCCTGAAGAATAGAAAAAAGAGTCATTTGGATAATAAATGATCAATTAACAACGTAATCTGATGGATTGAGTGTTAACATTCAGGTATGTTATGTGACATAAATCACATAATTCCTAAATTTACCCTAAGGTCAGATTGTATGTGTCATAGCTGGCGGGTAAAGTTGCGTGGATTTAGGAAAATTCTTAGTCATTTGTAAGAAATGTTTAAAATTGTTGCTTTATAACCTAAAGCGAACTTGCCGATATGTCTGTCATCATCGGCGATGCATTTCGGCTTTTTCTTTTTTTATCGGGATTTCCCGACGACATCACGGGGTGTGCGGTCTAACCGCATTAAAACAATAGTTGGTTATTCGGGATGGGGAAAATGTATACATCCGAGTTGCTAAAACATATCTATGACATCAATTTGTCCTATCTACTCCTTGCGCAACGCCTTATCGGTCAGGATAAAGCGTCAGCCATGTTTCGCCTGGGCATAAACGAAGAGATGGCCACAACGCTCGGTGACCTGACGCTTCCGCAGATGGTGAAACTGGCGGAAACCAATCAACTGGTTTGCCAGTTCCGCTTCGACAGTCATCAAACGATCACCCAGCTCACACAGGATTCCCGGGTCGACGACCTGCAGCAGATCCACACCGGCATTCTTCTTTCTACGCGTTTACTGAACGACGCCAGCCAGACCGCTGATTCCGGCCGTAAGAAAAGGGCCTGAGCATGAGCGAAAAAAGTATTGTCCAGGAAGCCCGCGATATTCAGCTTGCGATGGAGCTGATTACGCTGGGCGCGCGTTTACAGATGCTGGAAAGTGAAACGCAGCTAAGCCGTGGTCGCCTGATTAAACTCTATAAAGAGCTGCGCGGTAGCCCGCCGCCGAAAGGGATGCTGCCGTTTTCCACGGACTGGTTTATGACGTGGGAGCAGAATATCCACTCTTCCATGTTCTGCAATGCCTGGCAATTTCTTCTCAGCACCGGGTTATGCTCGGGCGTTGATGCCGTTATTAAGGCATATCGACTCTACCTGGAACAGTGTCCCGCTCAGGATGAAGCCCCGCTTCTGGCGCTGACTCGCGCCTGGACGCTGGTGCGTTTCGTTGAGAGCGGTATGCTGGAACTGTCGCACTGCAACAGTTGCGGCGGTAATTTTATCACTCACGCACATCAACCGGCGGGCAGCTTTGTTTGCAGTCTGTGCCAGCCGCCATCCCGCGCCGTAAAAAGACGTAAACTTTCCGACAACGCTGCCGATAGTAATCCACAACTGCTGGATGAACAGATAGAGCAAGCTGTTTAGCCGGAACGGTGTGGCAAACACTCCAGCAGCGGGGCCCGTGACCGCTGCTTTTTTTTGCCTGTCGTTCGGCGACGCTTTTATCTGTCCTTCAGCCTGGTCAACAGTGGAAGGATGAAACGTGCTTATCTTAATCGGTTACCTGGTCGTCATCGGGACAGTATTCGGCGGTTATGCCATGACCGGCGGGCACCTTGGGGCACTGTATCAACCCGCTGAGTTGATTATTATCGGTGGCGCCGGCGTTGGTGCGTTTATCGTCGGTAACAACGGGAAAGCGATAAAGGGCACACTTAAAGCCCTGCCGCTACTTTTTCGCCGCTCGAAATATACCAAAACCATGTATATGGACCTGCTGGCGCTGCTCTATCGCCTGATGGCCAAATCGCGCCAGCAAGGGATGTTCTCCCTTGAGCGCGACATTGAAAACCCGGGCGAAAGTGAAATCTTCGCCAGCTATCCGCGTATTCTGGCTGACAGCGTCATGCTGGATTTCATCGTCGATTATCTGCGACTCATCATTAGCGGCAATATGAACACCTTCGAAATTGAAGCGCTGATGGATGAGGAAATTGAAACCTTTGAAAGTGAAAGCGAAGTTCCTGCCAACAGCCTGGCCCTGGTAGGCGACTCGTTACCGGCGTTTGGCATTGTGGCGGCGGTGATGGGGGTTGTTCACGCCCTGGGTTCGGCGGATCGCCCGGCGGCAGAGCTGGGGGCATTGATCGCCCACGCGATGGTCGGTACGTTCCTGGGTATTCTTCTGGCGTATGGTTTTGTCTCGCCGCTGGCCAGCGTGCTCAGACAAAAAAGCGCGGAAACCACCAAAATGATGCAGTGCGTCAAAATTACGCTGCTCTCGAATCTCAATGGTTACGCGCCGCCGATCGCGGTCGAATTTGGTCGTAAAACGCTCTACACCAGCGAGCGTCCGTCGTTTGTTGAACTGGAAGAACATGTTCGGGCGGTGCGTAATCCGACGGCGCAGCAAACCACGACCGAGGACGCATGAAAAATCAGCCGCACCCGATTGTCGTTGTCAAAAGACGCAAAGCCAAATCGCATGGCGGAGGCGGCCACGGGTCGTGGAAGATTGCCTACGCCGATTTCATGACCGCCATGATGGCCTTCTTTCTGGTGATGTGGTTGATTTCCATCTCCAGCCCCAAAGAGCTGATTCAAATTGCCGAATACTTCCGTACACCGCTGGCGACGGCAGTGACTGGCGGCCCGCGAATGTCGAACAGCGACAGTCCCATTCCCGGCGGCGGGGATGACGTCACGCAGCAGCAGGGCGAAGTCAATAAACAGCCCAACATGGATGAACTGAAAAAGCGGATGGAAATCAACCGCCTGAAGCGGATCCGCGGCGAGCTGGACCAGTTGATCGAAGCCGATCCCAAACTGAAAGCGCTGCGCCCGCACCTGAAGATCGATCTCGTTCAGGAGGGATTACGCATTCAGATTATCGACAGCCAGAACCGGCCGATGTTTAAAACTGGCAGCGCCGAAGTGGAGCCGTATATGCGCGATATCCTGCGCGGTATCGCCCCGGTGCTGAATGAAATTCCCAATAAAATCAGTCTCTCCGGCCATACGGACGATTATCCCTATGCGGGCGGCGAGCGCGGATACAGCAACTGGGAACTTTCGGCGGATCGCGCCAACGCTTCCCGGCGCGAGCTGGTGATTGGCGGGTTGAGTGAAGGCAAAGTGCTGCGTGTGGTGGGGATGGCAAATACCATGCGCCTCGCAAGCCATGGTGGCGATGACGCTATCAACCGCCGGATCAGTTTGCTGGTGCTCAACAACCAGGCCGAGCAGGCGATTCTCCACGAGAACGCGCAAAGCCAGAATGAACCGATAAGTGCATTACCGTCGCCACCGGCGACACAAAGCCCAACACCGCCACAACCCGATCAGAGGTGATTGCGTGAGCATGGATATCAGCGATTTTTATCAGACTTTCTTTGATGAAGCCGACGAACTGTTGGCCGATATGGAGCAGCACCTGCTGGATCTGGTTCCGTCCGATCCCGATACCGAACAGATGAACGCCATCTTTCGGGCGGCGCACTCCATCAAAGGAGGAGCAGGCACCTTCGGCTTTTCTGTATTGCAGGAAACCACCCATTTAATGGAGAACCTGCTCGACGACGCGCGTCGGGGGGAATTGCCGCTCAATACCGACATTATCAACCTGTTTTTGGAAACCAAAGATATTATGCAGGAACAGCTCGACGCCTATAAAAGCTCGCAGGAGCCGGATGCCGCCAGTTTTGAATACATCTGCCAGGCGCTGCGTCAGCTGGCGCTGGAAGCCAAAGGCGAGAGCGCGCCGCCAGCCACCCGGCTGACCGTGGTCGAAAAAGCGGTTCCACCGCAGGGAACATTACGGATCACACTTTCACGCCTGAAACCGGGCGAGCCAGAGATGTTGCGCGAAGAGTTGGGCAACCTTGCCACGCTCAGCGAGGTCACCATGAGCGTCGATAGTCTGAGCGCGATCCTTGAAGGCGATGTGAATCAGGACGATATCGTGGCGGTGCTCTGCTTTGTTATCGAGGCGGATCAGATAACGTTCAATAGTGAGCCTGCGCAAGAGCCTGAACAGAGTAAACCCGTCGCCACACCAACGTTGGTGCCTGTTGCCGCTGCGCGCACGGAACGTGAAAAACCGGCGCGTGCCAGTGAATCCACCAGTATTCGTGTCGCGGTGGAGAAGGTGGATCAGCTTATCAATCTGGTGGGGGAACTGGTTATCACTCAGTCAATGCTGGCGCAACGCTCGACGGAACTCGACCCGGTGCAGCATGGCGATCTCATCACCAGCATGGGCCAGTTACAGCGCAATGCCCGTGACCTGCAGGAATCGGTGATGTCTATTCGCATGATGCCGATGGAGTATGTGTTTAGCCGCTTCCCGCGTCTGGTACGCGACCTGGCGAGCAAGCTCGGTAAACAGGTTGAGCTTACGTTACAGGGCAGTTCGACGGAACTCGACAAAAGTCTTATCGAACGGATTATCGATCCGCTGACGCATCTGGTGCGTAACAGTCTGGATCACGGGATTGAACTGCCGGAAACGCGCATCGCCGCGGGGAAATCAGAGGTCGGCAATCTAATTCTGTCGGCGGAACATCAGGGCGGCAATATCTGTATCGAGGTCACCGACGATGGCGCGGGTCTGAACCGCGAACGCATTCTGGCGAAAGCGCTTTCGCAGGGGCTGGCGGTTCACGACAACATGACCGATGACGAAGTGGGCATGCTGATCTTTGCACCAGGATTCTCAACCGCCGAGCAGGTGACGGACGTTTCCGGACGCGGTGTTGGCATGGATGTGGTGAAACGTAATATTCAGGAAATGGGCGGCCACGTCGAGATTCAATCGAAACAGGGCACAGGCACCACCATTCGTATTTTATTGCCACTGACGCTGGCAATCCTCGACGGCATGTCCGTGAAGGTGTGTGACGAAGTCTTTATTTTGCCACTCAATGCGGTGATGGAATCGCTCCAGCCGCGTGATGAAGATTTGCATCCGCTGGCGGGCGGGGAGCGCGTGCTGGAAGTGCGCGGTGAATATCTGCCGCTGGTGGAATTGTGGAAAGTGTTTGATGTGCAGGGGGCCAAAACCGAAGCCACCCAGGGCATAGTGGTGATTTTGCAAAGTGCCGGGCGTCGTTATGCGCTGCTGGTCGATCAACTGATTGGTCAGCATCAGGTGGTGGTGAAAAACCTGGAAAGTAACTATCGCAAAGTGCCGGGCATCTCTGCTGCCACCATTCTCGGAGACGGTAGCGTGGCGCTGATTGTGGATGTCGCGGCCCTGCAAAGTCTTAATCGTGAAAAACGTCTGGCGCATGTCGCCGCCTGAATAAAGAAGGAAATAATATGACCGGTATGAACAGCGTAGCAAAACTGGCGGGCGAGCCCTCGGGCCAGGAGTTTTTGGTTTTCACCCTTGGTGACGAAGAGTACGGCATCGATATTCTGAAGGTGCAGGAAATTCGCGGTTACGATCAGGTGACCCGTATCGCCAATACCCCCGCGTTTATTAAAGGCGTAACCAATTTACGCGGCGTGATTGTGCCGATCGTCGATCTGCGTGTGAAATTCAGCCAGCAGGACGTGGAGTACAACGACAATACGGTGGTGATTGTGCTGAATCTCGGCCAGCGGGTGGTGGGCATTGTGGTGGACGGTGTGTCTGATGTGCTGTCGCTTGCGGCGGATCAAATTCGTCCCGCGCCGGAATTTGCCGTGACGCTATCGACGGAATACCTGACCGGGCTTGGCGCGTTGGGCGACCGCATGCTGATTCTGGTGAATATTGAGAAATTGTTGAGTAGCGATGAGATGGCGCTGCTGGACAGTACGGCGACGCAAGCAGCGTAAAAAATGCCGGATAGGTGTGGTTTGTGCATTGCCGGATGCGGCTACGCCTTATCCGGCCTACGGGTTGGGTGCGGTTTGTGCATTGCCGGATGCGCTTCGCTTATCCGGCCTACGGGTTGGGTGCGGTTTGTGCATTGCCGGATACGCTCCGCTTATCCGGCCTACGGGTTGGGAACGGTTTGTGCATTGCCGGATGCGCTTCGCTTATCCGGCCTACGGGTTGGGTGCGGTTTGTAGGCCGGATAAGGCGTAGCCGCATCCGGCAATCTTACAGCCCGCATAATGCCAGATGCGTTAAGCCTGCACTTCCTGCTGTTCCACTTCTTGCGCTTCGCCGTCGCTCAGCATCCCTTCATTCTGTGACAGCATCGCCGCCGCAACGCCGTTACCCAGCACGTTAATCGCGGAACGCCCCATATCCAGGAAGTGGTCAATTCCCATCAGCAGCAGGATCCCGGCTACCGGAATGTTAAAGCTCGGAATGGTGGCGGCCAGCACCACCAGTGCGGAGCGGGGTACCCCGGCAATACCTTTTGACGCCAGCATCAGCGTCAGCATCAACACGGTAATTTCAGAGAAACCCAGATGAATATTGTAGGCCTGGGCGATAAACATGGATGCAAACGAGCAGTACACCATCGAACCGACCAGGTTGAAGGAGTAACCGATAGGCAGAACAAAAGAAACAATATTCGGCGAGCAACCAAATTTCGCCAGTTGTTCCAGCGTTTTTGGGTACGCCGCTTCAGAGCTGCTGGTGGTGAACGCAACCAACACCGGATCTTTAAGCATATTGACCAGGCGGAAAATCTCTTTTTTCAGCACCATGTAGCCAACGCCTATCAATACCAGGCAGGTGAGCAGAATCGCCAGATAATAACCGCCAATGAAAGAAGCGTAATTCAGCAGAATGCCAAGACCTTCTTTGGCAATAACCGAAGAGATGGCGGCGAAAATGGCCAGCGGAGCCACATACATCACATAGCCCGTCACCTTCAACATAATATGTGAAACCACGTCCAGCGCAGCAACCAGCGGCGCGTTGAATTTCTGCCCCAAAGATGCACCGCCAATGCCGAAGAACATGGAGAAGACCACGATTTGCAGGATCTCGTTATCGGCCATTGCCCCTGCGATACTGGTTGGAATGGTGTGCGCCAGGAAGGCTTTCAGCGACATACCACTGGTGGCGAGCCCCGTTTCAATCGTACCGGTTGGGACAGCCAGGTTCATGCCGCTACCCGGCTGTTCCAGGGTGACAATAAACAGCCCCACCAGGATGGACAGCACGGATGAGGTGATAAACCACACCATGGCTTTCCCGCCAACGCGACCAATCGTCGACGTTTCTCCCAGACGCATAATGCCCACGGTCAGCGTACTGAACACTAACGGCGCAATAACCATTTTAATGAGTCGCAGGAAGATATCGGTGAGGAGGGTGATGTTATCAGACCATGCGGTGATGGAGTCTGCTGATGCGTAGGAATGGATCATTGCGCCGGTGAGTATCCCCGCCAGCATGAAAATCACGATAAATACCGTGAGTTTATTTGCGTTTGCCACTTAAAATTTCCCCGTCATATAACGAATAATTAACATGATGATCAATGATTTTTTATTATGTAATTCCATTAATTCATTCGTAGTATAAATTGAATTAAAGCGGACAGATTTACAACTATTTTTTAGGGTTTATCGGAAACGTTGTAATTTTGCGCATTCGTGCGGAGGATTACTGTTTCTCTGCTTAAAGTTTCACTTCTCCTTGCCGATAACAGCGATATCACGTCATCGAGAAGGTGTTGTATGTTAAACCGTATCCGCGTTGTCACCCTGCTGATGTTGGTGCTGGTCGTATTCGCACTTTTGCAACTGCTCTCCGGGGGATTACTCTTTTCATCGCTTTCGCAAAACCAGCATAGTTTTGTGCTCTCTAACACCTTGCGTACCCAACAGGCCGAACTGACGGATGCCTGGGATCTCATGCTGCAAACGCGTATCAACCTCAGTCGTTCATCGGCGCGCATGATGATGGATACCAGCAATCTTCAAAGCAGCGCCAAAACCGATTTACTGAAGAATGCCAAATCGACGCTGGCGCAGGCTCAGGCGCATATCACGCGATTTAATCAGGCGGCGGTTGACCCGGAAATGGCTCAGGTCAGCCAGCGCGTTGCGCAACAAACGCAGGCCTATTTCGCGGCCCTACAGGAGCTGATTGGTTTCCTGGAACAGGGGAATATGGACGCCTATTTTGCCCAACCTACGCAGGGTAAGCAGAACGCCATGGGTGAGGCGATGGGCGTGTACCGCGCGCAGAGTGAGTCTCTTTATCAGCAGGCCTTTACAACCAGCAGCCACGATTATCAGTTTGCCCGTTGGCAACTGATGATACTGGCGCTGGTACTGGCCGCGGTGCTGCTGGCCGTGTGGTTTGGCATTCGCCGTATTTTGCTGACGCCGCTTAATCATGTCATGACCCACATCCGCCATATCGCCAACGGTGACCTGACGCCCGAACTGGTGCTGAAAGGACGCAATGAACTGACCCAACTGGCGGATACCGTGAACCACATGCAGCACGCGTTAATTGACACGGTTACCCGTGTTCGCGAGGGCACCGATGCCATTTACAGCGGCACCAGCGAAATCGCTGCCGGGAATAACGATCTCTCTTCACGTACAGAACAGCAATCCGCCTCACTGGAAGAGACGGCAGCCAGCATGGAACAGCTCACCGCGACGGTAAAACAGAACGCAGATAACGCGCGTCAGGCATCACGTCTGGCGCAAAGCGCATCGGAAACGGCGCGTCGCGGCGGCAACGTGGTGGATGATGTGGTGAGCACCATGCACGACATCGCCGGTAGCTCGCAGAAAATCGCTGACATCACCAGCGTCATCGATGGCATTGCCTTCCAGACCAATATTCTGGCGCTGAACGCCGCCGTGGAAGCCGCGCGAGCCGGTGAGCAGGGGAGAGGCTTCGCCGTGGTCGCCGGGGAAGTGCGAAACCTGGCCAGCCGCAGTGCCCAGGCGGCAAAAGAGATTAAAGCTCTGATCGACGATTCCGTCGAGCGGGTTGATGCGGGTTCCCGGCTGGTGGAAAGCGCCGGGGAAACCATGCATGAGATTGTCAATGCCGTCACCCGTGTGACCGACATTATGGGCGAAATTTCTTCAGCCTCTGATGAACAGAGCCGCGGGATAGATCAGGTCGCGCTGGCGGTGACTGAAATGGACAAAGTGACACAACAAAACGCCGCGCTGGTTGAAGAATCAGCAGCCGCGGCGGCTGCGCTCGAAGAGCAGGCAGGTAAGCTGAGCGAAGCGGTTAGCGCGTTTCGTCTGGCGTCGTCCACGCGCGCGCTCGTCTCGCCAAAAACAGCGTCAGCCCCTGTCGTTCAGCCAGCGGTCTCGCGGTCAGAAGAAAACTGGGAAACCTTTTAATTTGAGTCAGGCGCGATTGCCTGCGTAACAGGAGTGGTGATGTTTACTCGTATTCGCATTTCGACCACGTTGTTTTTGATATTGATACTTTGCGGCCTGTTACAGATTGGCAGCAACGGCCTCTCTTTCTGGGCCTTTCGCGACGGGCAACAAAACCTTGAGCAAATTGAACACAGTGGCCAGCAGCTTAGTTCGCTGATGGCGGCGCGAGCCGCACTGTTGCAGACCAGCCAGGTGTTGAATCGCACGGGCACGCTGACTGCGCTTGGCTATCCGCTTGATGAAATCAAAGCCGGGATGGTGGACGCGCGCCAGGCGCTCAAACTGGCCGACAGCGAATTTGCTGCTTTTAAGTCGATTGAACAACGCTCTACCGAATCGCGCCAGTTGGGCGAGCGGACAGAAGCCAGCTTCAACGCCTGGCGTAACGGCCTTGAGCATCAGGCCACCTGGCTCGAAACCAATCAGCTTGCCGATTTCCTTGGCTCGCCGGTGCAAAAAATGCAGGCCAGATTTGATGCGGATTACCAGGGCTGGCAGCGCCACATCGACGCGTACATTGATGATGCGCGAGCGGAAAGCCAGCGAGATTATCAGCGCTCACAGCTGATGTTTCTCTCCATGGTGGTGCTGGCGGTGCTGATCACCGCGGGTTCTCTGCTGTGGTCGCGGCGCATGATTGTGTCGCCGTTAAAAATTGTCAGCGATCATTTTGACAGCATTGCCAAAGGTGACCTTGCTCGCCCGATTGCGGTGTACGGAAAAAACGAAATCAGCGCGATTTTTGCCGGGCTGAAGGCGATGCAGGATGCGTTGCGCAACACCGTCAGTCAGGTTCGTCAAAGTAGCTACGCCATGCATACGGGCATTTCCGAAATTGCCGCAGGCAATAACGATCTCTCATCGCGTACCGAACAGCAGGCGGCATCACTGGCGGAAACGGCGGCCAGCATGGAACAGCTTACCGCGACTGTCGGGCAGAACGCTGATAACGCGCGTCAGGCATCCCTCCTTGCCAGCAACGCGGCGCATACCGCGCGGCAGGGGGGCGATCAGGCATTAAACGTCGCCCATACCATGCAAAGCATTGCCACCAGTTCACAGAAGATTGGCGACATCATCAGCGTGATTGATGGCATCGCCTTCCAGACCAACATTCTGGCTCTTAACGCGGCGGTAGAGGCGGCACGCGCGGGTGAACAGGGGCGCGGGTTTGCGGTGGTGGCGGGTGAGGTGCGCAACCTGGCAAGCCGCAGCGCCCAGGCGGCGAAAGAGATCAAAGTATTGATTGAAGAGTCGGTGGCCCGCGTACAGGAAGGATCGGCTCTGGTGGATACTGCCGCCAAAACGATGGGCGAAATTGTTCACTCGGTTACCCAGGTCAACGACATCATGGGCGAAATTGCCTCGGCGTCGGACGAGCAGCGTCGCGGCATTGAACAGGTAGCGCTTGCCGTCAGCCAGATGGATCAGGTGACGCAGCAAAACGCCGCGCTGGTGGAAGAAGGTGCCGCTGCAACGGAACAATTAACCGGGCAGGCCGATACACTCACTTCCCTGGTATCCGTATTTAAGATTGAAGAACTGAATACCGTTTCTCCTGAGCGAGTTGTGCCGAACGCACAGCCTGCGGTTTCCTGAACGTAATGAAAGAAGGCGCTATGACATCACTTCCCTCGTCGTTAACAACATCGATGACGCAGCGTCTCGAACTCTCCGACGCGCAGTTTCGTCGGATAAGCCAATTGATCCACCAGCGCGCGGGTATTGTGCTGGCCGATCATAAACGCGATATGGTTTACAACCGCCTGGTGCGGCGTTTACGCACGCTTGGGCTGGATGACTTTGGTCACTATTTATCGTTGCTGGAAGGGAATACCGAAAGCACCGAATGGCAGGCGTTTATTAACTCCCTGACTACCAACCTTACGGCTTTCTTTCGTGAGGCGCACCATTTCCCGACGCTTGCGGAGCATGCCGCAAAACGGCGTGGCGAATATCGTGTCTGGAGCGCCGCGGCTTCTACCGGCGAGGAACCTTATTCCATCGCTATGACGCTCGCCCAGACGCTCGGCAACGCGCCAGGGCGATGGAGGGTGTATGCCAGTGATATTGATACAGAAGTCCTTAATAAAGCGCAGGCTGGTATCTACCGACAGGAAGAGCTGAAAACCCTGACGCAACAGCAGCTACAAAACTGGTTCATGCGCGGCACTGGCCCGCATGCCGGGCTGGTAAAGGTGCGCCCGGAACTGAGCAATTTTGTTGATTTTTCCAGCGTCAATTTGCTGGAAAGGCATTACAACGTACCGGGGCCATTCGATGCGATTTTCTGTCGTAACGTAATGATCTATTTCGATAAAGCGACCCAGCAGGCAATCCTCCGCCGCTTTATTCCGCTGCTGAAACCGGGCGGATTACTGTTTGCCGGGCATTCGGAGAACTTCAGCCACCTCGTGCATGAATTCAGCCTGCGGGGGCAAACGGTTTACGCGCTGGGTAAGGAAAACGGATGAGTAAAATCAGGGTGCTGTCGGTGGATGATTCCGCATTGATGCGGCAAATCATGACCGAGATTATCAACAGCCACAGCGATATGGAAATGGTTGCCACTGCGCCAGACCCACTGGTGGCGCGCGATCTGATCAAAAAATTTAACCCCGATGTCCTGACGCTTGACGTCGAGATGCCACGCATGGATGGACTCGACTTTCTTGAGAAGCTGATGCGCCTGCGTCCGATGCCGGTGGTGATGGTTTCCTCACTGACGGGGAAAGGATCGGAAGTGACGCTGCGTGCGCTGGAGCTGGGGGCGGTGGATTTTGTCACCAAACCGCAGTTGGGTATTCGCGAAGGGATGCTTGCCTACAGCGAAATGATTGCCGACAAAGTGCGCGCGGCAGCGCGGGCGCAGATTTCCGCGCATAAAACGTTAATCGCGCCGGCGACCTTAAAAAGTGGCCCCTTGCTGAGCTCGGAAAAGCTGATTGCGATTGGCGCATCGACCGGCGGAACAGAGGCCATTCGGCACGTGTTGCAGCCGCTGCCGGTGACCAGCCCGGCGTTGTTGATTACCCAACATATGCCGCCAGGATTTACGCGATCGTTTGCCGATCGACTCAATAAGCTATGCCAGATTGGTGTGAAAGAAGCGGAAGACGGCGAACGCGTCCTGCCTGGACACGCCTATATTGCCCCCGGCGATCGCCATCTTGAACTGGCGCGTAGCGGGGCGAACTATCAAATCAAAATTCACGATGGGCCGGCGGTAAATCGCCATCGCCCGTCGGTGGATGTGTTGTTTCATTCTGTCGCTCAGCATGCGGGGCGTAATGCCGTTGGCGTCATCCTTACCGGGATGGGCAACGACGGGGCGGCAGGAATGCGGGCGATGCACCAGGCGGGTGCCTGGACCATCGCCCAGAACGAGGCGAGTTGTGTGGTGTTCGGCATGCCGCGCGAAGCCATCAATATGGGTGGCGTCAGCGAAGTGGTCGATCTCAGTCAGATAAGCCAGCAAATGCTGGCGAAAATCAGTGCCGGACAGGCAATACGTATATAACAGGAGAGAAGTGAATGGCGGATAAAGAGCTTAAGTTTTTGGTTGTGGATGACTTTTCCACCATGCGCCGCATTGTGCGTAACCTGCTAAAGGAGCTGGGATTTAATAATGTTGAAGAAGCGGAAGACGGTGTTGATGCGCTGAATAAACTGCAGGCGGGCGGCTTTGGCTTCGTGATTTCTGACTGGAACATGCCGAATATGGACGGACTGGAGCTGCTGAAAACTATTCGTAGCGATGGTGCAATGGCCGCGATGCCGGTGCTGATGGTGACCGCAGAAGCTAAAAAAGAGAATATCATTGCCGCCGCACAGGCCGGTGCCAGCGGCTATGTGGTGAAGCCGTTTACCGCCGCGACGCTTGAAGAGAAGCTGAATAAGATTTTCGAGAAGCTGGGCATCTGAGGAGATGACGATGATACACCCCCCCATTAAGCCCGATGACGAACACTCTGCTGCTGATATCATTGCGCGTATCGGCAGCCTGACCCGCATGCTGCGCGACAGCCTGCGCGAACTGGGGCTTGATCAAGCGATAGCTGAAGCGGCGGAAGCGATCCCGGATGCGCGCGATCGTCTGGACTATGTGGTGCAGATGACTGCGCAGGCCGCCGAACGCGCGCTGAACAGCGTCGAGGCATCGCAGCCGCACCAGGATACGCTTGAGAAAAACGCTAACGCCCTGAGTACGCGCTGGGATGTCTGGTTTGAAAACCCCATCGCGCTATCGGACGCGCGTGAGCTGGTCACCGACACGCGCCAGTATCTGCGAGACGTACCAGAGCACACCCGTTTTACCAATGCCCAACTGCTGGAAATTATGATGGCTCAGGATTTCCAGGATCTCACCGGTCAGGTTATCAAGCGGATGATGGATGTCATTCAGGAGATTGAGCGCCAGCTGTTAATGGTGTTGCTGGAAAACATGCCGGAACCGGCGTCACGCACTAAGCGTGAAAACGAAAGCCTGCTCAATGGCCCACAGGTGGACACCTCGAAAGCGGGCGTGGTCGCAAGCCAGGATCAGGTTGATGATTTGCTGGACAGTTTAGGATTCTGATTGATGCTGGGGGCGCTGGGCTCTGGCCGTTATACCTTTACGTATCTGCTGGCGTAATCCCTGCGGCGTAAACGGGGGAGTTCCCCCCGTTTTACGCCGCTTTTCCTCCGATTGTTCTTTCCCTCTCGCGTAATAATGACCGTGGATGAGTCTGTGAGAGCCACTGCGTGTCAGAAGAAAACGACGACAAAACAGAAGACCCCACACCCCAACGGTTAGAAAAGGCTCGGGAAGAGGGGCAAATTCCGCGTTCCCGCGAATTAACCTCGCTGTTGATCCTGCTGGTGGGTGTCTGCGTCATCTGGCTTGGCGGGGAGTCCCTCGCCCGGCGGTTAGCCAGTTTGCTCTCCTCCGGCCTGCGTTTTGATCATTCGATTATCAACGATCCCAATCTGATTCTGGGGCAGATAATCCTGCTACTGAAAGAGGCAATGCTGGCGCTGATGCCGCTGATTGTTGGCGTGGTGGTGGTGGCGCTGGTGGCTCCGGTGATGCTCGGCGGGCTGGTGTTCAGCACTAAATCGCTGGCGTTCAAACTCGACAAACTTAACCCGTTGCCGGGGATTAAGCGCATGTTCTCGGCGCAAACGGCGGCGGAACTGATGAAAGCGGTGATGAAATCGCTGCTGATGGGCAGCATGGCCGGGCTGTTCTTGTGGCTGCACTGGCCGGATATGATGCGGCTTATCAGTGAATCACCGCTGGTGGCGATGGGCAACGCGCTGAATATGGTCGGTTTTTGTGCCCTGCTGGTGGTGCTGGCGATTATCCCAATGGTGGGATTTGACGTCTTCTGGCAGATCTACAGCCACCTTAAAAAGCTGCGCATGTCGCGCCAGGACATTCGCGATGAATTTAAGCAGAGCGAAGGCGACCCGCACGTGAAGGGGCGCATTCGCCAGATGCAGCGCGCAGCGGCGCGGCGGCGAATGATGGCGGACGTCCCGAAGGCGGATGTCATCGTTAATAACCCGACGCACTATTCGGTGGCGTTGCAGTACGACGAAAACAAAATGAGCGCCCCGCGCGTGGTGGCAAAAGGTGCCGGGCTGGTGGCGCTGCGCATTCGTGAACTGGGCGAAGAAAACCGCGTACCGATGTTAGAAGCCCCACCGCTGGCACGTGCGCTCTATCGTCACGCGGAAGTAGGGCAGCAAATTCCCGGTCAGCTGTATGCCGCCGTGGCGGAAGTACTGGCCTGGGTCTGGCAGCTAAAACGCTGGCGTCTGGCGGGCGGAACACCGCCGAAAAAACCTGATAACCTGCCGGTGCCCGAGGCGCTGGATTTTTTGAATGAGAAGGACTCTGATGGCTAATCTGGCTGCAATGCTGCGTCTGCCCGACAATTTTAAATCGACCCAGTGGCAGGTTCTCGCCGGGCCGGTGTTGATCCTGCTGATTTTGTCGATGATGGTGCTGCCGCTGCCCGCATTCGTTCTCGACCTGCTGTTTACCTTCAACATCGCGCTGTCGATTATGGTGCTGCTGGTGGCAATGTTCACCCAGCGGACGCTGGAGTTTGCCGCCTTCCCAACTATCCTTCTCTTTACTACGCTGCTGCGTCTGGCGCTCAACGTGGCATCAACACGTATCATCCTGATGGAAGGGCATACTGGCGGCGCGGCGGCGGGGAAAGTCGTGGAAGCCTTCGGGCACTTCCTGGTCGGTGGTAACTTTGCTATCGGTATCGTGGTGTTCATCATTCTGGTGATTATCAACTTTATGGTGATCACCAAAGGTGCCGGGCGTATCGCCGAAGTGGGGGCGCGCTTTGTGCTGGACGGCATGCCCGGCAAACAGATGGCGATTGACGCGGATCTCAATGCCGGGATTATCGGCGAAGAAGAGGCCAAAAAGCGCCGTAGCGAAGTGACGCAAGAAGCTGATTTCTACGGCTCGATGGACGGGGCAAGTAAGTTTGTGCGCGGCGATGCCATCGCCGGGATCCTGATCATGGTCATTAATATTATCGGTGGCCTGCTGGTGGGGGTTTTACAGCACGGGCTGCCGATGGGCAAAGCGGCGGAATCCTACACCCTGCTGACAATCGGTGATGGCCTTGTGGCGCAGATCCCGGCGCTGGTTATCTCTACCGCAGCGGGCGTGATTGTGACCCGCGTCAGCACCGAGCAGGATGTGGGCCAGCAGATGGTCGGCCAGCTGTTCAGCAATCCGCGCGTGATGATGCTCAGTGCCGCGGTGTTAGGCCTGCTTGGGCTGGTGCCAGGGATGCCAAACTTTGTCTTCCTGCTGTTTACTGCTGCACTGCTCGGGCTCGCCTGGTGGCTGCGTGGACGCGAAATGAAAGCACCGGAACCGGCACCGCAAACCAAACCCGTGGAGAACACGCAGGCGGTCGAGGCTACCTGGAATGATGTACAGCTGGAAGACACGCTGGGCATGGAGGTGGGCTATCGCCTGATCCCAATGGTGGATTTCCAGCAGGATGGCGAACTGCTGGGGCGTATTCGCAGCATTCGTAAAAAATTCGCCCAGGAAATGGGCTTCCTGCCGCCGGTGGTGCACATCCGTGACAATATGGATCTGCCGCCTGCGCGCTATCGCATTATGCTTAAAGGTGTTGAGATTGGCAGCGGTGAGGCTTATCCGGGGCGCTGGCTGGCGATTAACCCCGGCACGGCGGCGGGTACGCTGCCCGGCGAGGTGACGGTCGATCCCGCATTCGGGCTGGCGGCGATTTGGATTGAGAATGCGTTAAAAGAGCAGGCGCAAATTCAGGGCTTTACAGTGGTAGAGGCCAGTACCGTGGTCGCCACACATCTTAACCATTTGATAAGTCAGCACTCTGCGGAGCTGTTTGGGCGTCAGGAAGCACAGCAACTGCTGGATCGCGTCACCCAGGAGATGCCTAAACTGACGGAAGATCTGGTACCGGGCGTGGTCACGCTCACCACGCTGCACAAGGTGCTGCAGAATCTGCTTGATGAAAAAGTGCCGATTCGCGATATGCGCACCATTCTGGAGACACTGGCGGAACACGCGCCGGTGCAGCACGATCCGAATGAGCTGACGGCGGTGGTGCGCGTAGCGCTGGGGCGGGCTATCACTCAGCGCTGGTTCCCTGGCAGCGATGAAGTGCAGGTGATTGGCCTGGATGTGCCGCTGGAACGTCTGTTGCTGCAGGCATTACAGAGCGGCGGCGGCCTGGAGCCGGGGCTGGCGGATAGATTACTGGCGCAAACCCAGGAGGCGCTGGCGCGTCAGGAGATGCTCGGCGCACCGCCGGTGCTGCTGGTGAATCATGCATTGCGTCCGCTGTTGTCGCGCTTCTTACGCCGCAGCCTGCCGCAACTGGTGGTGCTCTCAAGCCTGGAACTCTCGGACAACCGTAATATCCGCATGACCGCGACGATTGGCGGTAAATGATGATGAAGTCGCTGCTGTTATTGTGTTTGCCCCTCACCGTTCACGCAGCGGGAGAGGGGGCCTGGCAGGCCAGCCGCGCGGGAATGACGCTGAACTATCGCGGTGAAGCGGCATCCTCTCTACCGCTGAGTGCGACTCAGCCTGTCGCGGGCAAAATGACGCTGGTCGCGTGGCGCTATGAGCTTATCGGGCCAACGCCTGCTGGTTTACAAACGCGCCTGTGCTCATCAACGCGCTGTGTCGAGCTGGACGGTCAGAGTGGAACGACACACGCGTTCAATAGCGTGACTGCAATGGAATCACTGCGCTTTATCTGGCAAGTGCCCGGAGGCGGTAGGTTGATTCCGCCACTGAAAATTCGTCGTTACGAGGTGATTGTGAATTATCGCTAGTTGTGCTTTCTTTCGCCATCTGCCTCGCCAATCTGTAGCGCGTCTCGCATTTCTGGTCCCTTCTTTTGATTGAAAAGAAACGTTGTTTTATAAATCAGTGAAGCACGTGCCACCACTCTTTGCATTTTTGCCAGTGAATGGATTCCGCTGGCAATAATGGAAAGGTATCAAGCTTTGCATGATTTTACTGTAGCCGTGTCAGTCCTCCCTTTGCATGTCAGGGGGGCTTTTAAAAAGCACAGGATCCACGGCGATGAAAACACGAAAAATTGGATTAGCTAACTACCTTGCCTACGGGTCAGGGGATTTTCTCGGCGCAGGCACCACTGCGTTAACGGCAGCCTGGCTGCTCTATTTCTACACCACCTTTTGCGGCTTGACGCCGATTGAAGCCACGTTCATTTTTGCGACGGCACGCGTGCTTGATGCCGTTGTCAGTCCGCTGATGGGCTTCTTAACCGATAACTTTGGCTCGACCTGGCTTGGAAAACGCTTTGGTCGTCGTAAGTTCTTTATTCTGCTCGGCATTCCCTGCGTCTTCAGCTACTCCTTCATGTGGGTCGGCGATATGGGATTCTGGTATTACCTGCTGACGTATCTGATCTTCGATATTGTCTACACCATGATTCTGGTGCCGTATGAAACGCTGGTGCCGGAAATGACCGACGACTTCAAACAGAAAACCAAGTTCTCCGGCGCGCGTATTTCTATGGCGCAGATGTCGGCGATTCTGGCCTCTTTCCTGCCGGGTATTCTGCTGACCACCTTCGGCAAAGACAACGCCATCTCCTTCTTCTACGCAAGTCTGGTCTTCTCGGTGCTGTGCGCGATGATGCTGACATTTGTCTGGTTCTTTACCTGGGAGCGCCCGCGTGAAGAGTGGACGGAAGCTGCGCTGCGTGCGGAAGAGGAGAAAAAACACCTGACGTTTGCGCAGAGCATGAGCCGGTTGATCACCGAACTGACCTCTACGCTGCGGATAAAAATTTTCCGCCAGCACCTGGGCATGTACCTCGGTGGCTATATCGCGCAGGACGTTTTTAACGCGGTGTTTACCTACTACGTCGTCTTTGTGCTGATGCAGGAAGCCTCCGTGGCCTCTAATCTGCTGGGCACCATGGCTATCTTCCAGTTTATTGCGGTTATCGCCATGATCCCGCTGTGCATCCGCTTCGGGCCTGCGCCGTCTTACCGCATGGTGGTGGTGCTGTTTGGTCTGGGTTCACTCTCTTACGCGATGCTTTATTACGCGGGTATGAGCGACGTCTATTCTCTGTTGCTGCTGATCTCAGCGATTGCCGGGTTGGGACGCGGTGGTATCAACTATGTGCCGTGGAACACTTATACCTACATTTCTGACGTTGATGAGGTAATTACCGGCCAGCGCCGTGAAGGGATCTTCGCGGGCATCATGACGCTGACGCGTAAAGCATCTCAGGCGGGCGCGGTAATGCTGGTGGGTATCATCATGCAGATGTCGGGTTTCGTCTCCGGGCAAAAAGTTCAGCCGCCGGAAGTGAGCCACACCATCCTGATGATCTTAAGCTTCGGCACCATTCTGGTACTGGCCTGTGGCTTCCTTGTCTCCTTGCGTTTCAAACTGAATCTGAAAACGCACAGCGTGCTGCGTGAAGAGACGGCGAAAATGCGTGAGTCTGGACGCGTGATGCCGGAAAGCATCACTCCGGATGCTCGCGCTACGGTCGAAATGCTGGCAGGGATGCCCTATGAATCCCTGTGGGGCAACAACAATATTGGTTATTTGAATCGTAACAAGCCTGCTGCGCCATCGCTTAAGCAGGGTGTCACATTGAATTCGACTTATCACAGAGGTTAATGGATATGAAAGTTTGGCCGGTAAAACACAGCGCGTTATTACGTCAACCTGAGCGTTTTATCTCCCGGGAAGAACTGAAGGCTTTGATCCAGACGGTGACCAACAATCTGGTCAGCATTAAGGATGAAACCGGTCAGTTCCTGCTGCGCCTCGACGATGGCCGCGTGATCGATACCAAAGGTTGGGCAGGTTGGGAGTGGACGCACGGCGTCGGTCTGTACGGTATTCATCAGTACTTCCAGCAGACCGGCGATGTGGCGATGCGTGACATCATCGACAACTGGTTCGCCGATCGCTTTGCCGAGGGGGCAACCACCAAAAACGTCAACACTATGGCACCGTTCCTGACGCTGGCGTATCGCTATGAAGAGACCGGTAACCCGGCGTATTTGCCGTGGCTCGATAGCTGGGCTGAGTGGGCGATGAACGAAATGCCGCGCACCAATCACGGCGGCATGCAGCACATTACGCTGGCGGAGGAAAACCATCAACAGATGTGGGATGACACGCTGATGATGACCGTACTGCCGCTGGCGAAAATTGGTAAATTGCTCAATCGACCGGAATATGTTGAAGAGGCGGTCTATCAGTTCCTGCTGCATGTACAGAATCTGATGGACCGTGAGACGGGTCTCTGGTTCCATGGCTGGACATACGAAGGTCAGCATAACTTCGCCAACGCTCGTTGGGCGCGCGGCAATAGCTGGCTGACGATTGTGATCCCTGACTTCCTGGAACTGGTGGATTTGCCGGAAAACAACGCCGTGCGTCGTTATCTGGTGCAGGTGCTGAATGCGCAGATTGAGGCGCTGGCGAAATGCCAGGACGAAAGCGGGCTGTGGCACACGCTGCTCGACGATCCGAACTCTTATCTGGAGGCGTCTGCAACGGCGGGGTTTGCCTACGGGATCCTCAAAGCCGTGCGTAAGCGCTACGTGGGGGCAGAGTATGCGGACGTGGCGGAAAAAGCGATTAAAGGGATTGTGAAACACATTTCGCCGGAAGGGGAACTGCTGCAAACCTCATTTGGCACCGGGATGGGTTCGAATCTCGATTTCTATCGCGAGATCCCGCTGACCTCTATGCCTTACGGCCAGGCGATGGCGATTTTGTGTCTGACGGAGTATCTGCGCAAGTATTTTTGATTGTGTAACGTGCCGGATGCGCTTTGCTTATCCGGCCTACCGGGACGGTGCCTATTTTGTCGCCCACATCAGGCAAGAATAACGCGCACCAGGGCTGCAATTAAAAAACCCGGCTTTCGCCGGGTTTTTTTTGTTACATCCGTTCTACCGTCTCAATACCCAACGTATCCAGACCGGTTTTCAGCGTTTTCGCCGTCAGCAACGCCAGTTTCAGACGGCTGTTACGAATAGATTCGCTTTCAGCGGTCAGGATCGGGCAGTGCTCGTAGAAACCAGAGAACAGACCTGCCAGGTCGTACAGGTAGGCACACATGACGTGCGGTGTACCTTCACGCGCGACCACATTGAGGGTTTCTTCGAATTGCAGAAGGCGTGCGGCCAGCTGGGCTTCACGATCTTCTTTAATCTCAACCGTTGCGTTCAGCAGCTCGCGCTCTTCCATTCCTGCTTTACGGAACACGGAAAGCACGCGAGTGTAGGCATACTGCATATACGGCGCAGTGTTCCCTTCGAACGCCAGCATGTTGTCCCAGTCGAAGATGTAATCGGTGGTACGGTTTTTAGAGAGATCCGCATATTTCACCGCGCCGATGCCGACTGCATTGGCCAGTTTTTCCAGCTCTTCAGCTGGCATATCCGGGTTCTTCTCGGCGACCAGACGACGGGCACGTTCCAGCGCTTCGTCCAGCAGATCTGCCAGTTTAACGGTACCACCTGCGCGGGTTTTGAACGGCTTACCGTCTTTACCCAGCATCATACCGAACATGTGGTGTTCCAGCGGTACGGACTCCGGTACATAACCGGCTTTACGTACGATGGTCCATGCCTGCATCAGGTGCTGATGCTGACGGGAGTCGATGTAGTACAGCACGCGGTCGGCATGCAGGGTTTCATAACGGTATTTCGCGCAGGCGATATCGGTGGTGGTGTAGAGGTAGCCGCCATCCTTTTTCTGGATGATGACGCCCATAGGTTCACCTTCTTTGTTCTTGAACTCGTCAAGGAACACCACGGTTGCGCCTTCGCTCTCAACGGCCATGCCTTTCGCTTTAAGGTCAGCTACGACGCCCGGCAGCATTGGGTTGTAGAGGCTTTCACCCATCACGTCATCGCGGGTGAGTGTCACGTTCAGACGGTTATAGGTGATCTGGTTTTGGGTCATGGTGATATCGACCAGCTTGCGCCACATCTCGCGGAAGTATTCATCGCCGCTCTGCAGTTTCACCACGTAGCTACGCGCGCGCTCGGCAAACGCTTCGTCTTCGTCGTAGTGTTTTTTCGCATCACGATAGAAACCTTCGAGGTCAGCCAGTTCCATTTCACCGGCGTTTTCCTGCTGCTGTTTTTCAAGCCACGCGATCAGCATGCCGAACTGGGTACCCCAGTCGCCGACGTGGTTTGCGCGGATCACTTTGTGGCCCAGCAGTTCCAGGGTACGCACCGAGGCATCACCGATAATGGTGGAGCGCAGGTGACCCACGTGCATCTCTTTCGCCACGTTAGGCGCAGAGTAGTCAACCACGATGGTTTGTGGTGCAGGCTGGGTAATGCCCAGACGATCGGAAGCCAGCGCGTTGTTGACGTGCTCGGCCAGGAAGGCCGGATCGAGGAAAATATTGATAAACCCCGGGCCTGCGATTTCAACTTTGCTGGCGATGCCGGTAAGGTCGAGGTGAGACAGGACCTGCTCTGCCAGTTGTCGCGGCGCCATGCCCAGTTTTTTCGCAACCGCCATCACGCCGTTAGCCTGATAGTCGCCGAACTGTACTTTTGCTGACTGACGAACCTGTGGTTCGCAATCGGCAGGCGCGCCTGCCGCAATCAGGGCCTGGCTAACCTTTTCTGAGAGAAGAGCCTGAATATTCACCGAAATACCTTACATTGAAAGACGTGGCATCCCGTTAAGAGCCGCGTCGGGTGTGGATAAATTAAGGCGGGAGTATACTGCATTTGCCTGATGGCGTCAGCATCAGGGACGCGTTACAAACCGTCAGATGCGCCTGCACGATTAATGAATAACCACTCATGTCGCCGCCGATCTTGGTTCACCGCGAACAACAGGGTAGATTAGCGCCTTTATTGCAAACGGGAGTGGGAAAATGGCTAACTGGCAGACAATTGAAGAACTGAATGATATTTCCGCGGATCTCCCGCGTTTCGTTCAGGCATTAACAGAACTTTCCACTCGCCTGGGTTTAAACATCACCCCGCTCGATGCTGACCATATTTCGCTACGCTGTCATCAAAATGCCACCGCTGAGCGCTGGCGTCGCGGGCTGGAGCAGTGCGGTGAACTGCTTTCAGAGAATATCATCAATGGCCGCCCCATCTGCCTGTTTAAACTGCGAGAACCTGTGTGCGTGGCGCACTGGCAATTCAGCGTGGTCGAGCTTCCCTGGCCGGGCGAAAAGCGCTATCCCCACGAGGGTTGGGAGCATATTGAAATTGTGCTGCCGGGAGAACCGGAAACCTTAAATGCCCGCGCGTTAGCGCTAATGAGCGATGAAGGGCTAAGCCAGCCGGGGATTGTTGTAAAAACCAGCTCGCCGAAAGGGGAGAAGGAGCGCCTGCCCAATCCGACCCTGGCCGTGACCGACGGTAAAGTCACCCTCAAATTTCATCCCTGGACGATTGAAGCGATCGTGGCCAGCGAACAGGCAGTGTAACAATGTGAAGTGACGCGGGGTCTGGATCCGCGAACCGTGTCATGATCCGCCCGGTTTTGAGTTATGGAGAATCGAATGACAGTGCTGGAGATATGCTGTTACAGCATGGAGTGCGCGCTGAGCGCAGAAAAAAACGGTGCCGATCGCATCGAATTGTGTGCCGCGCCGCTGGAGGGCGGGCTGACGCCTTCTTATGGTGTGTTGAAATCCACGCGAGAGCAGGTGTCGATTCCGGTACATCCGATCATTCGCCCGCGCGGCGGGGATTTTTGCTACACCGACGGTGAGTTTCAGGCGATGCTCAATGATGTGCGTACCGTTCGCGAGCTGGGTTTCCCCGGCCTGGTGATTGGCGTGCTGGATGAAGACGGTCACGTTGATAGCGCGCGGATGCAGCAAATTATGGCGGCGGCGGGGCCATTAGCGGTGACTTTTCATCGCGCGTTTGATATGTGCGCAGATCCCCTGCAAGCCATTGATACGCTGGCAGAACTGGGTGTGGCAAGAGTGCTTACCTCCGGGCAAAAAGCGTCAGCGGAAAAAGGTCTTGCATTAATTCGGGAACTTATTGCCCGTGCCGATGCTCCAATCATTATGGCGGGGGCAGGAGTCAGGGCCAGCAACCTTGAACTGTTTCTTGAGGCGGGCGTGAAAGAAGTTCACAGCTCTGCCGGGCAGTGGATCCCCTCGGCAATGCGTTATCGTAATCCGGGGCTCTCCATGTCAACAGACCCGGACGCGGATGAGTACTCACGCTATGCTGTCGACGCCGCCGCCGTTGCGCAAATGAAGGCGATTATCGCTCACCACGCCGGCTAACCGATTTTTACCGCGCATCATGTCGCCCAATATGATGTTTGCTTGTACCAGGCCCCTGCCCATTCAACAGGGGCCTTTTTTTATCTGCCAATCCGCGCGACGCGGCAATATTTGACAGTGTACATAAATGTACAAATGCACTAATATTGTTCGTATATTAATAGTGATTAATGCCACGAGGTCGCAGGAGGATATATGGCAAGCGTGCACAAGCAGCATGAAAAAAGTGCAATTGATACCAGCAGGGCGCTGCCCGTGGTGTTTCGTATCCTCGATAAATGGCAATGCACCACCGATGAACAGTTAAAACTGCTGGGGGTGAGCTCACGTTCAACATTGAACAAATATAAAGAAGTGAGCGGGGGCATTCGTTTAAGTGCGGACACGCTTGAGCGGATGAGCTACATCCTCAATATTCATAAGTGCCTGCGCGTGTTGTTCACCGCGGAAGACAGTGTTTATGGCTGGGTGCGTAAACCCAATAATCATCCTTTCTTCGCCGGGCGTTCGGCAATGGAGGTGATGAGCGGAGGTCGGGTTGCCGACCTTTACGAAGTTGCCACACGCCTTCAGGCCTGGCGAGGGGGAATGGCTTGATTAATGACGCCCCCATCTTCACCACCTTCAAAAGCGCAACGGCGTATCGCATTATCCCCAGCCGTTATCCCACTATCGATTTATTTGAAGATGTTGCCAGTAATGATGAATTAGAAGCCGTATGGGCGGTCGAAGCCATTACCAACGAGCGGTTGCAGGAACAAGTGGGCACGTTATCAAGAGTGCCAAAACAAGACTGGCTTGTTGGCGTCCATGGCTGTAGCTATGTTATGGCGGCGTTTACGCATGTGAACCCGGAAGGCGCACGTTTCACCACCGGGGATTTCGGCGGGTATTACTGCGCGCCGCAGCTTGATACGGCGGTGAAAGAGACGGTGTACCATCAGGAGCGTATTTTTGGTTACACCAATGAGCCGGCGCAGAAAGTTCAGATGCGGGTGCTTTACACGGAGTTTGATGCCACGCTGGTGGATATCACCCAGGAGCCTTACCTCTCATCTTCGATTTATCATGCCACTGATTACAGCCAGTCGAAGGCCTTTGCGCAGCAACAGAAGGCGCAAAATGTGGACGGCATTCACTATTGTTCCGTCCGCCATGCCGGACACAGCTGTTATGTGCTGTATCGGCCTTGTCTGGTAACGAAGATCCTTCAGACCGAGCACCTGGAATATCACTGGAACGGCAGATCGATTTCCAACATTCTCAGCATCCGGTTGTACGGGGATTAGTGGTGCGGTATTGCGGTGGGTGAAATGTCGGATGCGGCTTCGCCTTATCCGACCTACGATGCTTTGTAGGCCTGATAAGCGCAGCGCATCAGGCATGGTGCAGGCGGTGGAATTGTCGGATGCGGCTTCGCCTTATCCGACCTACGATACTTTGTAGGCCTGATAAGCGCAGCGCATCAGGCGTGTTACGCCCGGCGAAATTATCGGATACCTTCCGTAGGCCTGATAAGCGAAGCGCCATCAGGCGTTGCGAAGGAGTTAAGGTTTTTTGGCAATCAACACCGCGCGGAGCGGGGCCGGGTAACCTTCAACGGTTTTTGTCGGATCGTTCGGGTCAAGGAAGTCGGCCAGTGACTCGGTTACCATCCACTCGGTACGACGCTGTTCTTCCGTGGACGTTACAGACATATCCACAATACGCACATCAACAAAGCCGCATTTCTCCAGCCAGTTTTTTAATGCCGGGGCAGAGGGAATGAAATAAACGTTACGCATCTGCGCGTAGCGATCGCCGGGCACCAGCACCGTATTTTCGTCACCTTCTACCACCAGCGTTTCCAGCACCAGTTCACCTTCGCTCACCAGTTGATCTTTCAGCTGCCAAAGGTGTTCCAGCGGCGAGCGGCGATGATACAGCACGCCCATTGAGAACACGGTATCAAAGGCTTTCAGCGCCGGAAGTTGCTCAATGCCGAGCGGCAACAGGTGCGCGCGTTGGTCATTTCCCAGCAGTTTGCGTACGGCTTCAAACTGACACAGGAATAACTGGGTAGGGTCGATTCCCACCGCCAGATGCGCACCCGCGCCAATCATGCGCCACATGTGATAACCGCTGCCGCAGCCGACGTCCAGAATGGTGCGCCCGGTCAGGTCGGAAAGATGCGGCAGTACGCGTTCCCATTTCCAGTCAGAGCGCCATTCGGTATCAATATTCACGCCATAAAGTGAATACGGGCCTTTGCGCCACGGCATTAGGTTGCGCATCAGCGTATCAATACGTTTGATTTGCCCATCGCTGAGTGGCGTTTCACTCTCGGCGGTCACGCTGTGCAGCAGATCCAGTTTCCACGGGGTGATTTCGGGCAGGAACTCAACGGCGTTTGACCACTGCTTAAACAACCCGTGCTGATCGCGCTGCCAGGCGGCAATCTGCGCAGGGAGGGTTTCCAGCCAGTGGGAGAGGTGATTTTTCGCAATCAGCTGGTAAAAATTGCCGAACTCAATCATGCCGCCGCTCCCGCTTTCAACGCCACCAGTGAACCGAAGTTGAAACACTGGAACCACAATTCGCTATGTTCAAACCCGGCCTGGCTCAGACGTGCTTTATGGGTTTCGACGGAATCGGTGAGCATCACGTTTTCCAGCATGCTACGTTTCTGGCTGATCTCCAGTTCACTGTAGCCATTGGCGCGTTTGAAATCGTGGTGCATGTTGAACAACAGTTCACCGACGGTCGCATCTTCGAAGCTGAATTTTTCCGACAGCACCAGCGCGCCACCCGGATTCAACCCTTTGTAGATTTTGTTCAGTAGCGCCTGACGTTCAGCGGGTTCAAGGAATTGCAGAGTGAAGTTGAGCACCACCATCGAAGCGTTCTCAATCTCGATATCACGAATATCACCCTCAATCACCTCAACCGGCGTTGGCGCTTTATAGGCATCAATATGGCGACGGCAACGTTCCACCATCGCCGGCGAGTTATCCACCGCGATAATCTTGCTGCTCTCATGGGCAATGTTTCGGCGAATGGAGAGCGTTGCCGCACCCAACGAGCAGCCGAGATCGTAGACATTCGTTGCCGGCTGCACAAAGCGTTCCGCCAGCATGCCGATCATTGAGATGATATTGGAGTAGCCAGGGACGGAGCGTTGGATCATATCCGGGAAGACTTCGGCTACCCGTTCATCAAAGGTCCAGTCGCCGAGACGGGCAATTGGCGCAGAAAAAAGCGTGTCGCGGTGAGACATAACGTAAAATCCGAAAAAAACGAAAACGGCGTATTGTGCGCTAACGGAGTGAGAAAACCAACTCCCACGGCAGATACCACAGATTTGCCAGTACCATAAGCAGAAGCGAAATGTACGTCGCGCTCATGCCAGAGCGACGCCAGCGGAAAAGGCGATGGTGAAAACCATAATAATGCATTAAACGACCTGTCAGCAGCAGAATTCCGCACAGGTGAACCATCCAGGTTTCCGCACCGTTCATTTCCATAAACAGCAACAGAATCACGCCGATGGGGATATATTCCACCGCATTTCCGTGGATCCGAATTGCGCTTTGTAGTTCGCTAAAGCCGCCGTCACCGTAGGCGACGCGGTATTGCATACGCAGGCGAACGACATCGAAGGAAAACTTGATCAACAACAGTGCGGCCAGTACGGCATAAAGCGCACTTACCATACAAACTCCCTTTCTCGCTGGCAGATGGCATTCACTATGATAGGTAGGATTATCAAAAAAGAGAAGATTGTTGTGGGATCGCGGGTGCAGAACCAATTTCCGGCAAGGCCGTTTGCAGGTCATGCCAGAGCGCGTCAACCAGCTCCAGCGCCTGGGCAATATCGGGTGTATGTAAAAACAGATAAGGTGTGGTGGCGGTTGTCCATTCGGGAAGTTTCTTCAACCATGCGGCAAAAAATGCCTGATTCTGCGCCATATCATCGCTACCGATAAACCGGACCATCGGATTTTGGGCGGTGACAATGGCGTGCACCGGCACTTTCGGCTTCTTACGCTGGGCGTCAATAATAGCCTCGCTGTGCGGCACGGCGGCATGCACCGGGCGACTGTCGAGAACAGTGCGATTGACGCCGCGTTCTATCAACCCGCGATTCAGTTGCTGCTCGGCGTCGCCTTTATCGAAAAACTGTGGATGGCGCACCTCTATGCCGTAGGTGAAATTTTTCGGCAGGCTATCGAGGAAAGCCCACAAAACCGGGAGATCCTGTGGGCCAAACGTGGCGGGCAACTGGAGCCAGTATTGCCCAATCCTGTCTTCCAGCGGCGACATCCGCTGGAAAAATTCTGTCGTCAGGTCACCGCAGTGGCGGAGTTTTGCTTCGTGGGAAATGGTCGCCGGAAATTTAAAACAGAAGCGAAAATCGTCGCGCGTTTGCTCGCGCCAGCGGGTGACGATTTCCGCTTTCGGTAGGGCATAGAGCGTGGTATTGCCCTCGACGCAGTTAAAGTAGCGGGCATAATCCTCCAGCCCGCTGATGCCCAGGCGTCCCCATTTGGGATGTGACCACTGCGGCAGACCGATGTAAATCATAGTGCCTGAACTATCTCCTCAGTGCTGCGCACGCGGGCGATGCGCGGGAAAATATGCGTCATGCTGCCCTGGTGTTGCTCCGAACTGGCGGCGCTGCAGGCGTCTTCAGCGATGATCAGATTAAAGCCCAGTTCCCAGGCGTTGCGCGCGGTGGATTCCACGCCAATATTGGTGGAAATGCCGCACAGAATAATGGTGTCGATACCGCGACGGCGCAGCTGTAATTCCAGGTCGGTGCCATAAAATGCGCCCCACTGGCGTTTTGTCACTTCGATATCGCTCTCGTGTTTGCCAAGCGCCTGCGGATAGGCCCACCAGTTGTCTGGCAAAGCATGCGCGCCCGCCTGTGCATCAACCGGTTGTTTCAGCGCCTCAGCAAAATCAGCAGACCAGCCCACGCGCACCATCACTACCGGCGCACCGGCTGCGCGGCTCTTTTCCGCCAGTCTAGCCGCGCGGGTGACGACATCACTCGCAGAATGGGGGCCACCAGCAAAAGGCAAAATGCCTTCCTGGAGGTCAATAATCACCAGCGCGGTTTTTTTCGCATCAATATTCAACATCACGTTTCTCATCTAAACAGGCAAACAGAGCAATACCTTACGACGCCTGAGCGGTTATCAGCGGGTTCTATTTTGTTAATTTTTGTGAGTCTGCGCAATAAGCGTTCAGCAAACGTGCGTATAAAGCGCGCCGGGCTTATCGCCAGCGAGAATTTCCAGTATAATAGCCCCCTTTTTTCATCCAGTAGTGACATTCAGCTAAAGCTGCGACAGTTGTGCCTGCGGCTAAGTTAAGGGATATCTCATGCGTACAGAATATTGCGGACAGCTTCGACCGTCCCACGTTGGGCAGCAGGTGACTCTGTGTGGTTGGGTCAACCGTCGTCGTGATCTCGGTAGCCTTATCTTCATTGATATGCGTGACCGCGAAGGCATCGTGCAGGTGTTTTTCGATCCGGATCGTGCCGATGCATTAAAGCTGGCCTCCGAACTGCGTAATGAGTTCTGCATTCAGGTCACCGGCACCGTGCGTGCGCGTGACGAGAAAAACGTCAACGCCGACATGGCCACCGGTGAAATCGAAGTGCTGGCGTCTGATCTGACCATCATCAACCGTTCAGACTCACTGCCGCTGGATTCAAACCACGTTAACACCGAAGAAGCGCGTCTGAAGTACCGCTATCTCGACCTGCGTCGCCCGGAAATGGCGCAACGCCTGAAAACCCGCGCGAAAATCACCAGCTTCGTACGTCGCTTTATGGACGACCACGGTTTCCTCGATATCGAAACCCCGATGCTGACCAAAGCGACCCCGGAAGGCGCGCGCGATTACCTGGTACCTTCTCGCGTACACAAAGGTAAATTCTACGCGCTGCCGCAGTCTCCGCAGCTGTTCAAACAGTTGCTGATGATGTCCGGTTTCGACCGCTACTATCAGATTGTAAAATGCTTCCGTGACGAAGACCTGCGTGCTGACCGTCAGCCGGAGTTCACCCAGATCGACGTTGAGACCTCCTTCATGACGGCACCGCAGGTGCGTGAAGTGATGGAAGCGATGGTGCGTCAGTTATGGCTGGAAATCAAAGGCGTGGATCTGGGTGATTTCCCGATCATGACCTTTGCCGAAGCTGAACGCCGTTACGGTTCCGATAAACCGGATCTGCGTAACCCGATGGAGCTGGTCGACGTGGCTGACCTGCTGAAAGACGTTGAGTTTGCAGTCTTCGCCGGCCCGGCAAACGACCCGAAAGGCCGCGTTGCTGCGCTGCGTGTACCGGGCGGTGCTGCACTGACCCGTAAGCTCATCGACGAATACGGCAACTTCGTGAAGATCTACGGCGCGAAAGGTCTGGCTTATATTAAAGTCAACGAACGTGCTAAAGGTCTCGAAGGCATCAACAGCCCGGTGGCGAAATTCCTGAATGCGGAAATCGTAGAAGCGATTCTTGAGCGCACCGGCGCACAAGATGGCGACATGATCTTCTTCGGCGCGGACAACAAAAAAGTGGTTGCCGATGCGCTGGGCGCACTGCGTCTGAAACTGGGTAAAGATCTTAACCTGACCGACGAGTCCAAATGGGCACCGCTGTGGGTTATCGACTTCCCGATGTTCGAAGACGACGGTGAAGGCGGCCTGACGGCGATGCACCACCCGTTCACCTCGCCGAAAGACATGACCGCTGACGAACTGAAAGCGGCGCCGGAAGACGCGGTAGCCAACGCGTACGACATGGTTATCAACGGCTATGAAGTGGGTGGCGGTTCCGTGCGTATCCACCGCGGCGAAATGCAGCAGACTGTATTCGGCATTCTGGGGATCAACGAACAGGAACAGCGCGAAAAATTCGGCTTCCTGCTCGACGCCCTGAAATACGGTACGCCGCCGCACGCGGGTCTGGCATTCGGTCTTGACCGTTTGACCATGCTGCTGACCGGCACCGATAACATCCGTGACGTTATCGCCTTCCCGAAAACCACGGCAGCCGCTTGTCTGATGACCGAAGCCCCAAGCTTCGCGAATCCGGCTTCTCTGGCGGAACTGAACATTCAGGTCGTGGCGAAGGAAGCAAAAGAGTCTGCGGAGAACAAGTAATATGTCATTCAAGCGTCCCGTTTCGATTCTCGTGGTGATTTATGCCGAGGACACGAAGCGGGTGCTGATGCTACAGCGGCGCGATGATCCTGATTTCTGGCAGTCGGTTACCGGCAGCGTGGAAGAGGGGGAAACCGCGTCGCAGGCCGCCGCGCGTGAAGTAAAGGAAGAGGTCTCTGTCGATATTTTCGCGGAGCGTCTGAATCTTATGGATTGTCAGCGTACGGTGGAGTTTGAAATTTTCAGTCATTTACGTCATCGCTATGCACCGGGTGTCATGCGCAATACCGAATCCTGGTTTTGCCTTGCGCTCCCTCACGAACGGGAGATCGTGTTCACTGAACATTTGACCTACCGCTGGGTTAATGCTGTGGACGCCGCGGCATTAACCAAGTCGTGGAGCAACCGGCAGGCGATTGAAGAGTTTGTAATTAACGCCGCCTGATAGGGCGCGCTTTTTGAGGAAATATTTATGGCAGGTCATAGTAAATGGGCCAACACCAAACACCGCAAAGCGGCACAGGATGCCAAGCGCGGTAAAATCTTCACCAAAATCATTCGTGAGCTGGTAACGGCTGCGCGTCTGGGCGGCGGCGATCCGGGTTCCAACCCGCGTCTGCGTGCGGCAATCGATAAAGCGCTGTCTAATAACATGACGCGTGATACCCTGAACCGTGCTATCGCACGTGGCGTGGGCGGTGATGATGATGCGAACATGGAAACCATCATTTATGAAGGTTATGGCCCTGGCGGTACTGCGGTTATGGTTGAATGTCTGTCTGACAACCGTAACCGTACCGTTGCGGAAGTGCGTCACGCATTCACCAAAACCGGTGGCAACCTGGGCACTGATGGTTCCGTTGCTTACCTGTTCAGCAAAAAAGGCGTGATCTCCTTCGAGAAAGGCGACGAAGATGCGATCATGGAAGCGGCGCTGGAAGCCGGTGCAGAAGACGTTGTGACCTTCGACGATGGCGCAATCGACGTCTACACCGCGTGGGAAGAGATGGGCGCAGTCCGTGATGCGCTGGAAGCCGCTGGCCTGAAAGCCGATGAAGCCGAAGTCTCCATGATCCCATCCACCAAAGCAGACATGGACGCAGAAACGGCGCCAAAACTGCTGCGTCTGATCGACATGCTGGAAGATTGTGATGACGTGCAGGAAGTCTACCATAACGGTGAAATCTCTGATGAGGTAGCAGCGACTCTGTAATGGAGCCGTTCACTCAACAACCGGAGGTGCGTGTTGTCGATAATTCTCGGGATTGACCCCGGCTCACGCATCACCGGTTACGGCGTCATCCGCCAGGTTGGCAGGCAGCTTACCTATCTCGGTAGCGGCTGCATTCGAACCAAAGTGGATGACCTGCCATCCCGCCTGAAGCTTATTTACGCTGGCGTCAGCGAAATTATCACCCAGTTTCAGCCTGATTATTTTGCCATTGAGCAGGTCTTTATGGCGAAGAACGCCGACTCCGCGTTAAAGCTGGGGCAGGCGCGCGGCGTGGCGATTGTCGCGGCGGTGAATCAGGATCTCCCGGTGTTTGAGTACGCTGCCCGTCAGGTTAAGCAAACCGTCGTGGGTATCGGTAGTGCGGAAAAAAGCCAGGTGCAGCACATGGTGCGCACCTTGCTGAAACTGCCCGCGAATCCTCAGGCTGATGCCGCCGATGCGCTGGCGATTGCCATCACCCACTGCCATGTCAGCCAGAATGCGATGCAAATGAGCGAATCGCGGCTGAATCTGGCGCGTGGGCGACTGCGTTAGTTATATCGTCTCAGCCAGTTCTGGCTGAGACGTTTCTATCCCTTTTGCATCAATCAGCACTAAATTCGGATGATGCCACAAGCTGGCTGGCGTCACGGTTTTTCGCTCCCATGGAATTGAACCCAGAAACCAGAATTTCCAGAAGGTGAGTTTGGCGTTCGGGTAAACAGATAATAATTTACTGAATGATTCAATATCTCCGACATTTATCGATAAGGCATGTTTATAAATATCAAACACAAACTTTGAGCAAAATTGGCGGGAAGAGTCGTAATTAAAGCCAGTATGATAAAGTTTATGTAATCGGGAGGGGACTTGCTCAATAAGCGCTTTTTTTTGTGATTCGTCCAGGCCTCCTTTTAGGCGTTTTATCGCAAAACGATGGCAGGCTGAACGTGCAATAAATCGGGTTAAGGTGGTCGTGGTGGAGAGTGGAACGCGGCTTTCAGCAACCAGATAGTCACTTCCATCGTGACCAATTATTATTCCGACGTGATTACACCAACACTGCGAGGCTTCTGATATTTGACCAAACAGACGTGTTCCTATTGTTGTAAAAACAATATCGCCTACTTCATATTTATCAGATTTATAAAATTCCATTGTACAAGTCCCTTATTTTCACAAACGATATAGTGAATAACACAAATTGCAATGAGCAGAAAGGCTTGTGCACGTTTTTTATTAATACATAATTTTGTTAAATGGTAATAGTAAGAAGATTTTATTTCCTGATGAATATTTTATCGCCGGAGGTTCAGACAATGGCGGTGGTGATGCTAGTTTCTGCTTTTTCTTCATCCCTCGCTGGATATCTATCCAGCATTTTTTTATGATACACCTTTGTATCAGAGCCATTAACGCAGGAGCGTCATGTGATAGGCAGACTCAGAGGCATCATCATTGAAAAACAACCCCCGTTAGTACTGCTGGAAACGGGCGGCGTCGGCTATGAAGTCCATATGCCGATGACCTGCTTCTATGAGCTGCCGGAAGCGGGGCAGGAAGCCATCATCTTCACCCACTTCGTGGTGCGTGAAGATGCCCAACTGCTGTACGGCTTTAACAACAAACAGGAACGTACCCTGTTTAAAGAATTGATTAAGACCAATGGCGTAGGGCCTAAACTGGCGCTGGCCATCCTCTCCGGTATGTCGGCGCAGCAGTTCGTCAATGCCGTTGAGCGCGAAGAACTTGGCGCACTGGTGAAACTGCCGGGCATTGGTAAAAAAACCGCCGAGCGTTTGATTGTCGAAATGAAAGACCGCTTCAAAGGTCTGCACGGTGACCTGTTTACCCCTGCCGCTGACCTGGTGCTCACCTCTCCGGCAAGCCCGGCGACGGATGATGCAGAGCAGGAAGCGGTTGCCGCGCTGGTGGCACTGGGCTATAAACCTCAGGAAGCCAGCCGGATGATCAGCAAAATTGCGCGTCCGGATGCCAATAGCGAAACATTGATCCGCGAAGCGTTACGCGCTGCGCTGTGAGGTAGAGGATGATTGAAGCAGACCGTCTGATTAGTGCAGAAAGCACGCTGCCGGAAGATTTAGTAGACCGCGCAATCAGGCCAAAATTACTGGAAGAGTATATTGGCCAGCCGCAGGTGCGATCGCAGATGGAAATTTTCATTCAGGCCGCGAAACTGCGTGGCGACGCGCTCGACCATCTGCTGATTTTTGGCCCACCGGGGCTGGGTAAAACCACGTTGGCTAATATTGTCGCCAATGAAATGGGCGTGAATTTGCGTACGACCTCCGGCCCGGTGCTGGAGAAAGCAGGCGATTTGGCGGCGATGCTAACGAATCTCGAACCGCATGATGTGCTGTTTATCGATGAAATCCATCGACTGTCACCCGTGGTGGAAGAGGTGCTCTATCCGGCGATGGAGGATTATCAGCTCGATATCATGATTGGCGAAGGCCCGGCGGCGCGCTCGATTAAAATTGATTTGCCGCCCTTTACGCTGATTGGTGCGACCACACGGGCGGGGTCATTAACATCACCGCTGCGCGACCGTTTCGGTATCGTTCAACGTCTTGAGTTTTACCAGGTGCCTGACCTGCAACATATTGTTGGTCGTAGCGCTCGCTTTATGGGGCTTGAGATGAGCGAAGAGGGCGCGCTGGAAGTGGCGCGCCGCGCGCGTGGTACGCCGCGAATCGCCAACCGCCTGCTGCGTCGCGTTCGCGACTTCGCGGAAGTGAAGCATGATGGCACCATTTCAGCGGATATCGCCGCGCAGGCGCTGGATATGCTCAATGTCGATGCGGAAGGCTTTGATTATATGGACCGCAAGCTGCTGCTGGCGGTGATCGATAAATTCTTCGGCGGCCCGGTAGGGTTAGATAACCTGGCGGCGGCAATTGGCGAAGAGCGGGAAACCATTGAAGATGTGCTGGAGCCCTACCTGATTCAGCAGGGCTTTCTGCAACGTACGCCGCGAGGACGTATGGCGACGGTGCGCGCCTGGAATCACTTTGGCATTACGCCACCGGAAATGCCCTGAGAACCGTGTCGGATAGCGATGCTCGCGCATCTTATCCGACCTGCACAACCGTATTCCCAGGCCGGATAAGGCGAAGCCGCATCCGGCGTCTCAACGGCTCACTGAGCCTGCTTTTTCATCATACTGAAAATAAACAGCACTGCTGCACACAGGACGACTGACGGGCCAGCCGGTGTATCATAAAACGCCGAGAAGGTCAGGCCACCGGTAACCGCAATCATCCCTACGCCAACGGCGATGCTCGCCATTTGCTCCGGCGTTCGTGCAAAACGACGCGCCGTCGCGGCAGGGATAATCAACAATGACGTGATAATCAATGCGCCGACAAACTTCATTGCCACGCCGATGGTTAACGCCGTCACCAGCATCAACAGCAGCTTCACGCGCTGAAGCTTGACGCCATCAACAAACGCCAGGTCCGGGCTGATAGTCAGCGACAGCAGGTTACGCCACTGCCAGAAGAGGATTGCGAGCACTATAACGACGCCAATGGCAATGGAAATCAGATCTTCTGGCGTCACCGCCAGCAAATCACCAAACAAATACGCCATCAGATCCACGCGGATATTCGACATCAGGCTGACAACCACCAGACCCAGCGACAGCGCACTGTGGGCCATAATCCCCAACAAGGTATCGACCGCAAGGTGAGGGCGTTTTTCCAGCCATACCAGCCCGCCGGCTAAAAACAGCGTCACGGCGATAACAGCATAGAAGGGATTCACATCCAACAGTAACCCAAACGCCACACCTAATAATGACGCATGGGCGAGCGTGTCACCGAAATAGGACATGCGGCGCCAGACCACAAACGAACCCAGCGGGCCAGCGGCGCACGCCAGCATCATCCCGGCCAGCCAGCCGGGCAGTAACAATTCAATCATGAGTGACCATTTCCCCGACGCAAAACGATACGACCCTGTAAATCGTGGCGATGGTTATGCTGATGACGGTAGATACCCAGTTGTTCTGCGCCTCGCGGGCCGAACATGGAGATAAATTCAGGGTGCATAGACACCACGTCCGGCGTGCCGGAACAGCAAATGTGATGATTCAGGCATAAAACTTCGTCAGTTTTTGCCATCACCAGATGCAGATCGTGCGAAACCATCAGCACCGCACAGTCCAGTTCCTGACGCAGCTGGTTAATCAGATCATACAGCGCGACCTGACCGTTAACGTCGACGCCCTGCGTCGGTTCATCCAGTACCAGCAATTGCGGGCTGTTGAGCAGCGCACGCGCCAGCAGAACGCGTTGCGTCTCGCCACCGGAGAGTTTCTGCATCGGGGCGTTAAGTAAATGACCGGCCTGTACACGCTTCAGCGCCGGAAGGATATCCGCTTTTTTAGTTGCCGGGTGCAGGCGTAAAAAACGCTCTACGGTTAATGGCAGTGTGGCATCAAGGTGTAATTTCTGCGGCACGTAACCGATGCGCAATTTGCTTTCGCGCTTGATCACGCCTTCATTGGGTGCTACCAGCCCTAATACCACGCGTACCAGTGTCGACTTACCCGCTCCGTTCGGTCCGAGCAACGTCAAAATGCGTCCTGGCCTGAGAGCCAGTGAAATGTCAGACAGCACGCGGCGCTGGCCGAATGAGACCGAAACATTTTCCAGTGTTACAAGATTCGTCATAGCAATTAAGGGTTGCACAAGTGAGTGAATGTTATAATATCACATTCCACTTATTCATTACGATTATCAGACGCATTATGTTACAGAAAAATACGCTTCTTTTCGCTGCTTTATCGATTGCGTTGAGCGGTGCCGCCGTTCAGCGTGCTGACGCGGCTGTTGTCGCTTCCCTCAAACCGCTTGGATTTATCGCTTCAGCTATCACCGATGGCGTCACCGAAACGCAGGTTTTACTCCCTGACGGCGCGTCTGAGCATGATTATTCGTTGCGTCCTTCAGATGTAAAACGCTTACAGAACGCGGACTTAGTCGTGTGGATTGGGCCGGAAATGGAAGCTTTCATGAATAAGTCAGCGCAAAGCATTTCCGATAAAAATAAAGTCACCGTTGCCCAGCTTGATGGTGTGAAACCGTTGCTCATGAAAGGCGGTGATGACGACGATCATGACCATGAGGGTGACCACGATCACGCAGCCCATGAGAATGAAAAAGGTGACGCACATCACCATCACGGCGACTACAACATGCATCTGTGGCTCTCGCCAGAGATAGCGCGGCTGTCAGCGGTTGCAATCCATGACAAATTAGTGGAACTTATGCCGCAGAGTCGAGCCAAACTCGACGCCAACCTGAAGGATTTTGAGGCACAATTAGCCGCAGCCGATAAAGAGGTTGGCAACGAGCTGGCACCGCTGAAAGGGAAGGGGTATTTCGTTTTTCATGATGCCTATGGCTATTATGAAAAACAGTACGGTTTAACGCCGCTTGGCCACTTTACCGTAAACCCTGAAATCCAACCCGGTGCGCAGCGTTTACATCAAATCAGAACACAGTTGGTTGAGCAAAAAGCAACCTGCGTTTTTGCTGAGCCACAGTTCAGGCCAGCGGTCGTTGAAGCGGTGGCCCGGGGAACTTCTGTGCGTATGGGCACGTTAGATCCTCTGGGTACGAACATTCAATTGAGCAAAGAGAGTTACGCGACGTTTCTTCGTCAACTCGCGAACCAATATTCGAGCTGCCTGAAAGGAGATTAATGAGGAAGTGAATACGTGCAACAGATAGCCCGCTCTGTCGCCCTGGCGTTTAACAATTTGCCGCGACCCCACCGCGTTATGCTGGGGTCGTTGACAGTCCTGACTTTAGCGGTCGCCGTATGGCGACCATACGTTTATCACCCAACATCCAGCCCGATCGTGCGCACCATCGAGCTGGAACAGAAAGAAATCCGTTCTTTATTGCCGGAAGCGAGCGAGCCTATCGACCAGGCTGCACAGGAAGATGAAGCTATTCCGCAGGATGAACTGGATGAAAAAACGGATAACCAGCATGAGTATGTTGTCTCCACAGGCGACACTCTCAGCAGCATCCTCAATCAGTATGGTATTGATATGGGTGATATCAGTCGTCTTGCGGCGGCGGATAAAGACCTACGTAATATGAAAATCGGCCAGCAGCTCTCCTGGACGCTGACGGCGGATGGCGATTTACAACAGCTCACCTGGGAAATGTCCCGTCGCGAAACCCGTACCTACGACCGCGTGGCTAACGGCTTTAAAATGAGTGCCGAGACGCAGCAGGGTGAGTGGGTGAACAGTCTGCTGAAAGGCTCTGTAGGCAGCAGCTTTGTGACCAGTGCACGTAACGCAGGCCTGACCAGCACCGAAGTGAGTGCGGTCATCAAAGCGATGCAGTGGCAGATGGACTTCCGTAAACTGAAAAAAGATGACCAGTTTGCCGTGTTGATGTCGCGAGAAATGCTTGACGGTAAGCGCGAGCAGAGCCAACTGGTCGGCGTGCGCATTCGTTCTGAAGGCAAAGACTACTACGCGATCCGCTCCGAAGACGGTAAATATTACGACCGTAACGGTACCGGGCTGGCAAAAGGATTCTTACGTTTCCCGACCGCGCGTCAGTTCCGTGTCTCTTCCAACTTTAATCCGCGGCGCCTGAACCCGGTTACTGGTCGCGTTGCACCGCACCGTGGCGTCGATTTCGCTATGCCGCAAGGCACACCAGTTCTGGCCGTGGGTGACGGTGAAGTGGTGATGGCG
The DNA here is from genome assembly GCF_003057695.2 of Pseudocitrobacter sp. RIT415. Taxonomy (NCBI): domain Bacteria; kingdom Pseudomonadati; phylum Pseudomonadota; class Gammaproteobacteria; order Enterobacterales; family Enterobacteriaceae; genus Pseudocitrobacter; species Pseudocitrobacter sp. RIT415. The sequence goes on from NZ_QBJC02000011.1 coordinate 47,016, forward strand.
AAGCGTAGCGGTGCTGCGGGCTACTACGTGGCGATTCGTCATGGCCGTACTTATACCACCCGTTACATGCACCTGCGTAAAATCCTCGTGAAACCTGGGCAGAAAATTAAGCGTGGCGATCGTATAGCGCTTTCCGGTAATACCGGACGTTCTACCGGCCCACACCTGCACTACGAAGTGTGGATCAACCAGCAGGCGGTGAACCCGCTGACAGCGAAACTGCCGCGTACGGAAGGTCTGACCGGCTCCGATCGTACGGATTATCTGGCGCAGGTTAAACAGGTACTTCCGCAACTGCGTTTTGATTAATTTCGCTTGATTTATAGGCAATTAAAGCCGGTGTACTCAGCGTCACCGGCTTTTTCTTTTGTGTGAAACAGAGCGCCTCGCTAAACTATCGGTAATCGTTTCGCACCAGAAGCGCTCTTCATGGAATAAGCATGGAAACAACCAAAAAGAACAGTGAATACATTCCTGAATTTGAAAAAGAGTTTCGTCATCCCAAGAACTGGGGGGCGTGGCTGGGCGTGTTCGCCTTTGCGGGTGCCGCGTGTTTACCCGCGAAAGTTCGCGACCCCTTACTGGGTACGCTTGGCCGGTTAGCCGGGCGTCTGGGTAAAAGCGCTCGTCGCCGCGCGCAAATCAACCTGCGTTACTGCTTCCCGGATAAAAGCGACGCGGAAGTCGAAGCTATCATTGATGGTATGTATACCACTGCCCCGCAGGCAATGGCGATGATGGCTGAACTGGCGATGCGCGGCCCAGAAAAAATTCTGCCGCGTGTCGACTGGCAGGGCAAAGAGATCATCGATGAGATGCACGTGAAGGGCGAGAACGTCATTTTCCTCGTGCCGCACGGCTGGGGTGTAGATATCCCGGCGATGTTGATGGCGTCACAGGGGCAGAAAATGGCCGCCATGTTCCACAATCAGGGCAACAAAGTTTTTGATTACGTGTGGAATACCGTGCGCCGTCGTTTTGGTGGCCGTCTGCATGCGCGTAATGACGGTATTAAGCCGTTTATTCAGTCGGTGCGTCAGGGCTACTGGGGATACTATCTGCCGGATCAGGATCATGGCCCGGAGCACAGCGAATTTGTCGATTTCTTCGCAACCTATAAAGCCACACTGCCGGCGATTGGTCGTCTGATGAAGGTATGCCGTGCGCGCGTTGTCCCGCTATTCCCGGTCTATGATGGCAAAACGCATCGTTTAACTATTCTGGTGCGCCCGCCGATGGACGATCTACTGGAAGCAGACGATCGCACTATTGCGCGCCGCATGAATGAAGAAGTGGAGATTTTTGTCGGCCCGCATCCTGAGCAGTACACGTGGATTCTGAAACTGCTGAAAACGCGCAAGCCTGGCGATATTAAGCCCTATAAACCGAGCGAGAGATATCCGTAGTAGTTTTAGACACGTAACCTATCCCGTAGGCCTGATAAGCGAAGCGCCATCAGGCAATTTACAGCCAGCTCGTTGCCAAAAAAAGGCCTCTTCCTATGAAGAGGCCTTTGTTCTGGTAAAAGATAATTTTTATTCGACGGTCAAAATACGCGTGGTGTTGGTGGAACCCACGGTATCCATCACGTCGCCCTGAGTCACAATCACCAGATCACCGGCAACCAGATAGCCTTTGTCGCGCAGCAGATTAACGGCTTCATGGGCCGCCGCAACGCCGTCGCTTTCGCTATCGAAATGAACCGGAGTCACGCCGCGATACAGCGCGGTCAGGTTCAGGGTGCGCTCATGGCGAGACATGGCGAAAATCGGCAGACCGGAGGTGATACGTGACGTCATCAGCGCGGTACGGCCAGATTCGGTCATGGTGATGATAGCGCTGACGCCTTTCAGGTGGTTTGCCGCGTACATGGCAGACATCGCAATCGCTTCTTCCACATTGTCGAACTGTACGTCCAGGCGGTGCTTAGAAACGTTGATGCTGGGGATTTTTTCCGCACCCAGGCACACGCGCGCCATTGCCGCGACAGTTTCAGACGGATACTGGCCGGCTGCGGTTTCTGCAGAGAGCATCACCGCATCGGTACCATCCAGCACGGCGTTCGCCACGTCCATGACTTCCGCACGAGTTGGCATCGGGTTGGTGATCATCGATTCCATCATCTGGGTGGCGGTGATCACGGCACGGTTCAGCTGACGTGCGCGACGAATCAATGCTTTCTGAATACCCACCAGTTCCGGGTCGCCGATTTCAACGCCCAGATCGCCACGCGCCACCATCACCACGTCGGAGGCCAGAATGATGTCATCCATCGCGTCCTGGCTGCACACGGCTTCCGCACGTTCGACTTTCGCCACAATTTTCGCATCGCAGCCTGCTTCGCGTGCCAGACGACGAGCGTAGTTCAGATCTTCGCCACAGCGCGGGAAGGAGACCGCAAGATAGTCGACCGCGATTTTTGCCGCTGTGACGATATCTGCTTTGTCTTTGTCTGTCAGGGCTTCGGCAGAGAGGCCACCGCCCAGTTTGTTGATACCTTTGTTATTGGAAAGCGGGCCGCCGACGGTTACTTCGGTGAACACTTTCATGCCCTGAACTTCCAGCACTTTCAGCTGCACGCGACCATCGTCGAGCAGCAGAATGTCGCCCGGAACCACGTCCGCAGGCAGACCTTTATAGTCGATACCGACTTTTTCTTTATCGCCTTCACCTTTACCCAGGTTAGCGTCGAGCAGGAATTTATCGCCGATGTTGAGGAAAACTTTACCTTCTTTGAAGGTTGATACACGAATTTTTGGCCCCTGAAGATCGCCTAAAATAGCCACATGACGACCCAGTTTCGCCGCGATTTCGCGTACTTTATCTGCGCGAAGTTTATGATCTTCCGGCGTGCCGTGAGAGAAGTTCATTCGTACAACGTTGGCGCCTGCGGCAATCACTTTCTCAAGATTATTGTCGCGGTCAGTGGCCGGCCCTAACGTGGTAACGATTTTGGTTCTGCGAAGCCTTCTGGACATGTAATACTCCGTTAACTTAAACAACCAGGTGTTGCGTGAACATGGATTCGGCTCCTGAAAGGTAGCACTGCGAATGCAGTGTTAACGCCGAATGACTAATCAGTAGTGCCTTTACGATTTTTAATGGTTATCGCTGTGTGTCATACGTTCTTTATCAAACCGCGATTCCTTTAACGCTTCTTTGACTCGCTTCAAGTTATCCCTGAATTTCGCGCCCCGGCGTAGCGTAAAACCGGTGGCCAGCACGTCGATAACCGTCAGTTGCGCCAGCCTGGAAACCATAGGCATATAAACATCAGTGTCTTCAGGAACGTCGAGCGTAATGGCAAGGGTGGCTTCGCGCGCGAGCGGCGTGTTTGCCGACGTCAGCGCAATCACCATGGCATCGTTTTCACGCGCCAGTTGTGCCAGCTCCACCAGACTTTTCGTTCTGCCAGTATGTGAAATGAGCACCACAACGTCATCTTCGCCGCAATTCATACAGCTCATGCGTTGCAGGACGATGTCATCGGAATAGACCACCGGAACGTTGAATCGGAAAAATTTGTTCATGGCGTCGTGGGCGACGGCGGCGGAAGAGCCCAGCCCGAAGAAGGCGATACGTTTGGCCTGGGTAAGCAGATCGACCGCCCGATTTACTGCCGACATCTCCAGCGACTGACGCACGTGCGCCAGGCTTGCCATCGCAGATTCAAATATTTTCCCGGTGTAGGCTTCTACGCTGTCATCTTCATCCACATTACGATTAACATACGGTGTACCGTTGGCAAGGCTTTGGGCAAGATGAAGCTTAAAATCAGGGAAGCCGCGCGTTTCCAGGCTGCGGCAAAAACGGTTAACCGTCGGCTCGCTGACCTCGGCTTCCAGCGCCAGCGCTGCGATACTCGAATGGATAGCCTGCTCTGGCGCGGCAAGGATCACCTCCGCCACTTTACGTTCGGATTTGCTAAGGTTTTCCAGTTGCGACTGAATTTTTTCCAGCATGTTCATCGTGATGGGGCGCTCATTGATTGAAACGATTCCATTAATGGGTGAAATCTGCAGGCGTTTTAGCAAGAATATACCCCTCAAGGTTGATGAAAGGGGATAAACAACAGCAAAAAATGTTGTTTTTTTTCATAACATGATCAACGTCGAATTTTTGCATTCTAGAACAGGGCGAAAGAACGAACAAAATTAGGGCTTTGCCCAGATGCCAGGCCGCAGATATTTCCATTTGTGCGGTCTAAGGCGGTAAAAGGTTTCGGTAAGTTAGTAAACACAGTACAGTGCGGTGTAATAAAATTACAACTGTAGCCTGGCATAAGAACCAGGAAATACAACTGAGGAGAATGACATGGCGGTAACGCAAACGGCCCAGGCATGCGATCTGGTCATTTTCGGCGCGAAAGGTGACCTGGCGCGTCGTAAATTGTTGCCTTCCCTGTATCAGCTTGAAAAAGCCGGTCAGATCAATCCTGAAACCCGCATTATCGGTGTAGGGCGCGCGGATTGGGACAAAGAGGCGTACACCAAAGTAGTACGCGAGGCGCTCGAAACCTTCATGAAGGAGAAAATTGATGAAGGTTTGTGGGAGACCCTGAGTGGCCGCCTGGATTTCTGCAATCTGGATGTCAACGATACCAGCGCCTTCAGCCGCCTTGGCGCGATGCTGGATCAGAAAAACCGTGTCACCATTAACTATTTCGCGATGCCGCCAAATACGTTCGGCGCGATTTGCAAAGGGTTAGGTGAAGCGAAGCTGAACGCCAAGCCTGCGCGTGTGGTGATGGAAAAACCATTGGGTACTTCGCTTGCCACTTCGCGTGAAATCAACGACCAGGTGGGCGAATACTTTGAAGAGTGCCAGGTTTACCGTATCGACCACTACCTGGGTAAAGAAACGGTTCTGAACCTGCTGGCGCTGCGCTTTGCGAACTCTCTGTTTGTGAATAACTGGGATAACCGCACCATCGATCACGTGGAAATCACCGTAGCGGAAGAAGTCGGTATCGAAGGCCGTTGGGGTTACTTCGACCAGGCCGGTCAGATGCGCGATATGATTCAGAACCACCTGCTGCAGATTCTGTGCATGATTGCGATGTCGCCGCCGTCCGATCTGACTGCTGACAGCATTCGCGATGCCAAAGTAAAAGTACTGAAATCCCTGCGTCGTATCGACCGTTCTAACGTGCGTGAAAAAACCGTACGCGGTCAGTACACCTCAGGCTTTGCTCAGGGCAAAAAAGTGCCGGGCTATCTGGAAGAAGAGGGTGCCAACAAGCAGAGCAATACAGAAACGTTTGTCGCTATTCGCGTTGATATCGACAACTGGCGCTGGGCAGGCGTGCCGTTCTACCTGCGCACCGGTAAACGACTGCCGACAAAATGCTCTGAAGTCGTGGTGTACTTTAAAAACCCGGAACTCAATCTGTTTAAAGAGTCCTGGCAGGAGCTGCCGCAGAATAAACTGACGATTCGTCTGCAACCAGATGAAGGTGTGGATATTCAGGTGCTGAACAAGGTGCCGGGTCTGGACCACAAACATAATCTGCAGATCACCAAGCTGGATCTGAGCTACTCCGAAACCTTCAATCAAACGCACCTGGCGGATGCCTACGAGCGCCTGCTGCTGGAAACCATGCGCGGGATTCAGGCGCTGTTCGTGCGTCGCGATGAAGTGGAAGAGGCGTGGAAGTGGGTCGACTCCATCACTGAAGCGTGGGCAGCCGATCAGGATCCGCCGAAACCGTATCAGGCTGGCACCTGGGGGCCGGTGGCGTCCGTGGCCATGATCACCCGCGATGGCCGTTCCTGGAACGAGTTTGAGTGAGGAAATCCGGTAATCCCATTGGGGTATTTTACCGGTAACATGATCTAACACAGCATGTAGTGCTATTTTTATGCATTTAAGCCCCGGGTGGATTCACCCCCGGGGCTTTTTTTATTACACTATCTTCAGATGTTTGCCCCTGAGCTACAGAATACGGGGGTTTTGTGGCAGAAAGTGCTAATCAAAACCTTATGTCGCTGGAGCCTGGACAGAAAAATTTTGAGGAGCTTTTATGAATCCTGTGTTGTTACGCGTAACAAATCGCATTATCGACCGCTCGCGCGATACCCGTTCTGCCTACCTTGAACGCATCAAGCGTGCGAAGACAGAAACCGTTCATCGCTCCCAGCTGGCCTGCGGTAACCTGGCACACGGTTTTGCGGCTTGCGGCGCAGAGGATAAAGCCTCGCTGAAAAGCATGCTGCGTAACAATATTGCGATCATCACCTCCTATAACGACATGCTCTCTGCGCACCAGCCGTATGAGCATTATCCGGATATCATTCGTAAAGCGCTGCACAGCGTTAGCGCTGTCGGTCAGGTTGCGGGCGGCGTGCCGGCGATGTGCGATGGCGTAACCCAGGGCCAGGATGGGATGGAGCTTTCCCTGCTGAGCCGCGAAGTGATTGCGATGTCTGCGGCGGTGGGCCTGTCCCACAATATGTTTGACGGCGCCCTGTATCTCGGCGTTTGCGATAAAATCGTCCCAGGGCTTGTTATGGCGGCGCTCTCGTTCGGTCACCTGCCGTCCGTCTTCATTCCGTCAGGCCCGATGGCCAGCGGCCTGCCGAATAAAGAAAAAGTCCGTATTCGTCAGCTCTATGCGGAAGGCAAAGTTGATCGTAACGCGCTGCTGGAATCCGAAGCGGCTTCCTACCATGCGCCGGGTACCTGTACGTTCTACGGCACCGCGAACACTAACCAGATGGTTATTGAGTTCATGGGGATGCAGCTACCAGGTTCTTCATTTGTCCACCCGGACGCACCGCTGCGTGAAGAACTGACTGCGGCTGCTGCCCGTCAGGTGACCCGCATGACCGGTAACGGTAACGAATGGATGCCGCTTGGTCAGATGATCGACGAAAAAGTGGTGGTCAACGGTATCGTTGCGCTGCTGGCAACCGGTGGCTCCACCAACCACACCATGCACCTGGTCGCCATGGCGCGTGCTGCCGGCATCATCATCAACTGGGATGACTTCTCTGAAATCTCCGACGTTGTGCCGCTGATGGCGCGTCTGTATCCGAACGGCCCGGCGGATATTAACCACTTCCAGGCGGCGGGCGGTGTGCCGGTGCTGGTGCGTGAACTGCTGAAAGGCGGCTTGCTGCACGAAGACGTAAATACCGTGGCGGGCTTCGGTCTGTCTCACTACACCATGGAGCCGTGGCTGAACAACGGTAAGCTGGACTGGCGTGAAGGCGCGACCGCGTCTCTGGATGAAAACATCATCGCCTCCTTCGACAAACCGTTCTCCAAACATGGCGGTACTAAAGTACTGAGCGGCAACCTTGGCCGTGCGGTGATGAAAACCTCCGCTGTCCCGGTAGAAAACCAGGTTATTGAAGCGCCAGCCGTGGTCTTTGAGAGCCAGCATGACGTACTGCCTGCCTTCGAAGCGGGTCTTTTGGATAAAGATTGCGTGGTTGTTGTGCGTCATCAGGGGCCAAAAGCGAACGGAATGCCAGAATTACATAAACTCATGCCGCCACTTGGTGTATTATTGGACCGCTGTTTCAAAATTGCGTTAGTAACCGATGGACGACTCTCTGGTGCATCAGGTAAAGTGCCGTCAGCAATTCATGTCACCCCGGAAGCCTACGATGGTGGCTTGCTGGCAAAAGTACGTGACGGCGATATGATCCGTGTCAACGGGCAGACCGGCGAATTAACGCTGCTGGTCGATGAGGCCGAACTGACCGCACGTCAACCGCACATTCCTGACATGAGCGCCTCCCGTATCGGTACTGGCCGCGAAATGTTCAGCGCGCTGCGCGAGAATCTTTCCGGCGCAGAGCAGGGCGCAACCTGCATCACATTTTAAGATGATACGTTTTTAGATCTGGCGAGAGAATAATCTGATGAAAAACTGGAAAACCACTGCAGAAGCAATCCTGACGACTGGCCCTGTTGTACCGGTTATCGTAGTGAACAAGCTGGAACACGCTGTGCCGATGGCAAAAGCGCTGGTTGCAGGCGGTGTACGCGTGCTGGAAGTGACTCTGCGTACCGCGTGTGCAATGGACGCTATCTGCGCGATTGCTAAAGAAGTGCCGGACGCTATCGTGGGTGCGGGTACTGTCACTAACCCACAGCAGTTGAAAGAAGTCACCGAAGCAGGTGCGCAGTTCGCTATCAGCCCGGGCCTGACTGACTCTCTGCTGAAAGCAGCAACCGAAGGTACTATCCCGCTGATCCCGGGTATTAGTTCTGTTTCTGAACTGATGCTGGGTATGGATCACGGTCTGAAAGAGTTCAAATTCTTCCCGGCCGAAGCAAACGGCGGCGTGAAAGCGCTGCAGGCGATTGCAGGTCCGTTCTCTCAGGTTCGTTTCTGCCCGACTGGCGGTATCTCGCTGAAAAACTGCCGCGACTACCTGGCGCTGAAAAGCGTTCTGTGCGTCGGGGGTTCCTGGCTGGTTCCGGCGGATGCGCTGGAAGCAGGCGACTACGATCGCATTACCAAACTGGCTCGTGAAGCCGTAGAGACTGCAACGCTGTAATCGCGTGACCATGCCGGGTGGCACTGCGTTTACCCGGCCTGCAATATCTTGAATGTGCAACACTTTGTAGGCCGGATAAGGCTTTACGCCGTATCCGGCAAGAACAAAGCGCACGTTGCAAGCAACCAGAAGCGGGCCCAATGGCCCGCTTTTTTATCCCTTCACTATCACTGCTGCGGCGGCCGTTTTAGCCCGCTCGATGGCGTCATCAACCGAATCGCCTGTCGCCAGCGCCACGCCCATTCGACGCGTACCGTCGATTTCAGGTTTAGCAAACAGTCGAACCTGCAGGCCCGCACCTACCGCACTATTAACGTTATCAAAGGTAATGTTCTGGCTCTGTAAACGCGGCAAAATAACCGCTGAGGCCGACGGGCCGTACTGGCGAATCGCGCCAACCGGAAGGCCCAGGAATGCGCGGACATGCAGGGCGAACTCGGAGAGGTCTTGTGAAATCAGCGTCACCATCCCGGTGTCATGCGGGCGTGGGGACACCTCGCTGAAAATAACCTCATCGCCACAGACAAACAGCTCCACACCAAACAAGCCATGGCCGCCCAGCGCCAGCACGACGTCGCGAGCGATAGCCTGCGCACGTTCCAGCGCGAGTGGACTCATCTGCTGCGGCTGCCATGACTCACGATAATCGCCCTCTTCCTGACGGTGACCGACCGGCGCACAGAAGTGAACGCCATCAACCGCGCTCACCGTCAGCAGGGTGATTTCAAAATCAAAATTCACCACGCCTTCGACGATGACACGCCCCGCGCCCGCACGGCCACCCTGCTGGGCATACTGCCAGGCGTCGGCGAGCTGCGCTTCGCTGCGGATAAAACTCTGACCCTTGCCGGATGAACTCATCACCGGTTTGATGATGCAGGGCAGGCCAATTTCCGTGACGGCATCACGGAACGCAGCTTCGCTATCGGCGAAGCGATATGCCGACGTGGGAAGCTTGAGTTCTTCGGCAGCCAGGCGGCGAATGCCTTCACGGTTCATGGTCAGCTGCGTGGCGCGCGCACAGGGCACAACGTTCTGGCCCTGACGTTCCAGCTCAACCAGCATGTCGGTCGCGATGGCTTCGATTTCCGGCACGATGAAATGCGGTTTTTCAGCGTCGACCAGCGCTTTCAGCGCCTGGCCATCCAACATGTTAATCACGTGCGAGCGGTGAGCGACATGCATGGCTGGCGCATCGGCATAGCGATCGACAGCAATCACTTCGATTCCCAGTCGCTGGCACTCAATGGCAACCTCTTTTCCGAGTTCGCCAGAACCTAATAGCATTACGCGCGTCGCCGCAGGACGCAGGGCTGTGCCTAGTAAAGTCATTGCATCTTCCATCGTCTGTCAAAATTTCGCGCATTATAAACGAAAACGTTTGCGTCTGTCTTGCTGTCGGCGTTAACCCGGCGCTATCGCCTTAAATTTGCGCATCTTTATGCGCAGCAGACATATCCTGACAAGCGCTCACTTACGCTGGAAGCGTCGCAAAATATTACTGGAGGTCATATGTCTGGCTGGCTTAATCAACTGCAATCGCTGCTAGGGCAAAAATCGGGTGAGGGAAAGAAAGATCTCAGCCAAATGTTGGTGCCTGGCGCACTGGGCGGGCTGGCGGGGTTGCTGGTCGCCAGTAAATCCTCGCGCAAAATGCTGGCGAAATACGGCACCGGGGCGCTGCTCGTTGGCGGTGGCGCGGTGGCTGGCAGCGTGTTATGGAACAAATATAAAGATAAGTTAAAGGGCAACCCGCAAACAGAGCAGAAATACGGTGAACCTGCCGCGCCGCTGGATGTCCGTACCGAGCGGCTGATTCTGGCGCTGGTGTTCGCTGCCAAAAGCGACGGGCATATCGATGCCAAAGAACAGGCGGCTATCGAACAGCAACTGCGCGAAGCCGGTGTTGAAGAGCAGGGGCGCGTGCTAATCGCCCAGGCTATCGAGCAGCCGCTCGACCCGCAGCGTCTGGCGCGCGATGTGCATAACGAAGAGGAAGCTTTAGAGCTTTACTTTGTAAGCTGTGCGGCGATAGATATTGATCACTTTATGGAGCGCAGTTATCTGAATGCGCTGGGTGACGCGCTGAAGCTGCCGCCAGAAGTGCGAGAAGGCATCGAGCAGGATTTGCAGCAACAAAAACAGCAACTTTAAACGTCTTGTCACAGGTTTCGCTTGCATCGTCGTTTAATTTGTCCACCCTTATAGGGTGTGACTAATACAGAAGAACAATGACATGCCGCCAAAAGCGAAACGAATTCCACACGCCATGACGCTTCATGGCGATACGCGTATCGACAACTATTTCTGGCTGCGCGACGACAATCGCGCAGAGCCAGAGGTTCTCGACTATCTGCATCAGGAAAATGATTACGGAAAAAGGGTGATGGATTCACAGCGCGACCTTCAGGAGCGCGTGCTGAAGGAGATCATCGACCGTATTCCTCAGCGGGAAGAGTCTGCGCCCTATATCAAAAACGGTTATCGCTATCGCCAGATTTATGAGCCAGGCTGCGAGTACGCGATTTATCAGCGCCAGTCGGTGCAAAAAGGGGAGTGGGAACCCTGGGATCTGCTTCTCGACGCCAATCAGCGCGCCGCGCACAGCGAGTTTTATACGCTTGGCGGGCTGACGGTATCACCGGACAACGATCTGCTGGCGATCACCGAAGATTATCTTTCTCGTCGCCAGTACGGTTTGCGTTTTTGCAATTTGCGAACCGGGAACTGGTACCCTGAAGTGCTGGAGAACGTTTCTCCCGGTATTGTCTGGGTCAATGATTCACAAACGCTCTACTACGTTCGTAAGCACCCCACGACGCTTCTGCCGTGGCAGGTATGGCGCCATCGCATCGGTACGCCAGCGGCGCAGGACACGCTGGTCTATGAAGAGAAAGATGATACGTTTTATGTCAGCCTGCATAAAACATCTTCGAAACACTATGTAGTGATTGCGCTCTCCAGCGCCACGACCAGCGAAATGCGGCTTCTTGATGCTGAGCTGCCGGATGCCGAACCGATCGTGTTCCTGCCGCGTCGAAAAGATCACGAATACAGCATCGATCACTTCCAGCATCACTTCTATATTCGCTCTAACCGTGAAGGGAAAAACTTTGGTCTTTATCGTAGCCACGTGCGCGATGAGAAACAGTGGCAAACGCTGATTCCGGCACGCGATGATGTGATGCTCGAAAGTTTTACGCTTTTTACCGACTGGCTGGTGCTGGAGGAGCGTCAGCACGGCCTGACCAGCCTGCGGCAGATTAATCGCCATACGCATGAAGAGAGCGGGATTGCTTTTGATGACCCAGCCTATGTCACCTGGGTGGCCTACAATCCGGAGCCGGAAACGTCGCGTCTGCGATATGGTTATTCGTCGATGACCACGCCGGACACACTGTTTGAGCTGGATATGGACACCGGTGAGCGTCGGGTGCTGAAACAGCAGGAAGTTAAAGGCTTCGACGGTGCATGTTATCAGAGCGAACATCTGTGGATCACGGCTCGCGACGGCGTAGAGGTTCCGGTTTCGCTGGTATATCACCGTGAACATTTCCGCAAAGGAAAAAATCCGCTGCTGGTGTATGGTTACGGCTCCTACGGCGCGAGTATGGATGCTGACTTCAGCGCTAGCCGTCTGAGTCTGCTCGATCGCGGGTTCGTGTATGCCATTGCCCACGTTCGCGGCGGCGGCGAATTGGGCCAGCAGTGGTATGAAGACGGTAAATTCCTGAAGAAGATGAACACCTTCTATGACTACCTGGACGTAACGGATGCGCTGTTAGCGCAGGGCTACGGCGATGCCAGACTGTGTTATGGCATGGGCGGCAGTGCAGGCGGAATGTTAATGGGAACCGCCATTAATCTGCGTCCTGAATTGTTCCACGGTGTGGTAGCGCAGGTGCCGTTTGTGGATGTTGTGACGACGATGCTGGACGAGTCGATTCCGCTGACTACCGGAGAGTTTGAAGAGTGGGGAAATCCGCAGGATGAAACCTATTACCACTACATGAAGTCTTACAGCCCCTACGACAATGTACAGCCAAAAGCGTATCCCCATCTGCTGGTCACCACCGGGTTGCATGATTCTCAGGTGCAGTACTGGGAGCCCGCAAAATGGGTGGCGAAACTGCGTGAGCAGAAGGTCGATGATAACCTTCTGCTGCTGTGTACGGATATGGATTCCGGGCATGGCGGGAAATCGGGGCGCTTCAAAAGTTATGAAGGCGTGGCACTCGAATTCACGTTTCTGATTGCTCTCGCGCAGGGCACCTTACCCGGCAGAAACGAACGCTAAGTTATTCGCCCAGATAGTGCTTCAAGGTAAGGCGCAGTTCCGGGCTCATCCGATCCAGGTTGTTGAACAACCACCGTAAATAACCTGGATCGTTTTCTGCCACTTCCGAGACCGCTTTACCGCGATATTTCCCAAAGGTAAAGGTGCGCAGCAGCGCCGGACGCCCGGTGACGTCGACCATTTGTTCCGGCGACCAGCCAGAAACATCCATAATATCAATCAATAAAGCGGCGGTAATGTAGCAATCATACAGCGCACGGTGATGATGTAACCCCGGCGGCGTAGCGACGCTCAGTTTGCGGGATTTATACAGCGCCATGTTACTGTATTTAATACCGGGCCATAACCGACGCGCCATTTTCATGGTGCAAATCCACTCGCCGTTCATCTCTGGCAGAACACGACGGTCGAAACTGGCGTTGTGCGCGACATACCACGGGCTGCCCTGATAAAAGGGCAGCACCTCTTCAATCCACGGTTGATCGGCAACCATCTCTTCTGTAATGCGATGGATAGCCATCGCCTGTGCACTGATCGGGCGATCGGGGCGAACAAGGTGACTCATCGGGTTGGTGATTTTTCCATCTACAACATCGACAGAAGCTATCTCTACGACGCCCCCCTGAAGATCACAGGTTTCGGTATCGATCACGCGTAACATGGCTTACTCCCGCCTAAAAGAAGCTAGCGTAATGGAATGATGTCGCCTTGCCAACCCTGAGCGCTTTTTCTGCCGGTCACCAGCAATTCTCCCTGATCTGCCCGGACGATCAGTTGCCCGGTCTCATCCCATAAAGCGCTGCCGCCGGAGAAGGTCTCACAGCTATAGTTCGATTTAAGCACCGCGATGGAATGTTTACGCGCAAACCACTGTAAACGTTGCGTATTCAGGCTTTGCTGTGATTCCGCGGTGCTGGTGAGGGTGGCCAACAGCGACGCCTGTGGCGAAAGATCGCAGCCATCGTTATTGAGATTCAACACGCTGATATAACGCGACTCCGGCGTCAGGCAAGTGCCGTTTCCCTGCGCGCAGGTATACGGTTTCGCTGTGTCGGGGGAGAATATGGCGACACCTTTGCAGCGCAGACCGTTTTCCTCCACCGGTAAACCGGCGACAATCGTTATCTGATGCTGGTGAGCCGCATCTGAAAGTGGCTGTAATTGTTCATCGCCAGGAGGTGAGGGGAGCCCGGATTCGCCCGTCAGGCCAGTCAGGGATAATTCCGGAAAAATTAATACCTTACATTCCAGTTTCGCCGCGGCGTGGATAAAACGAAGATGGTGGACAATATTTTCGGCGAGGCTGCCGTTCTGCGGCGCGAACTGCGCCGCTGCAATAGACCATGCCAGCATAGTTGCTTCCTTCAACAAGAGGTCAGTGGGTCGTTACTTCAGAATTTCCTGAAGAAGTTTACACCGTTCGCCGTAAGGAAGTGTAACAGTCCGTAAGGATTATTTTTGTTTAGGCTCGTAAGGCAAGCGCGAAAGGGAAACGGAGGCCAGACGATGGGCGATTAAACGCTCGCGGAACCAGTCACGAAGGTGTTCCGGCTGTTCACGTTCCACCACTTCGGCGACCACTGGCATGTTATAGCGCTCCTTAAAGGCGACGCCTGCGGCAGCAAGATCGACATTAACTTTATCCATCTCATCTTGAGGTAGTTTAGCCAGATTCGTATGCATCAGATTCTCTCCTTTTCAGGGCGCAACGTTACTAAGAGTCTCACAGAATGGCAAGCTTAATGGCGGCACATCTCGACTCAGGAATTATACAAGGTTATTCTTTCAGCTACATCCATAACAAAAGGGAATGAACAATATGGGATCCCGCGTCCTTCGCGTACTCTGCGCTACGCTGGTTTTTACCGGCTTCCTCTCTGCCCCGGCTGCCTGGGCGCATGCCCACCTTAAACACCAGGAGCCTGCCGCGGAAAGTGAAGTGAGTTCCGCACCGCAATCTATCACGCTGCATTTCTCTGAAGGGGTCGAATCACGCTTCAGCGGCGTGACGCTCACCGGGGCGGATGATAAAAAAGTCGAAACGGGCAAAGCGGTGCGCAGTGAAACCGATAAAACGCAACTGACGGTTTCGATTAATCAACCGCTGGCATCCGGAGTCTATACCGTTAACTGGCACGTGGTGTCGGTGGATGGGCATAAAACCCAGGGTCAGTATCAGTTTCGCGTAAAATAGTATGCTGACGACGCTTTATGTTGGCTTACGCTTCGTACATTTTGCCGCGCTGATGGCGGTGCTCGGATGTGCGCTTTATGGCGGCTGGTGGGCACCACCGCCGCTGCGCCGTCTTTTCAGCCAGCGCTTTGCACCGCTGATTCATTTTTCGCTGTTGGCCTGTGCTGCTTCAGCACTGTTGATGCTGATGGTGCAGGGTGGGTTGATGGGCGATGGCTGGCGCGACGTCTGGCAGCCTGAAGTTTGGTTTGCCGTTGCGGCGACACAATTTGGCGGTGTCTGGCTATGGCAGATCATTCTGGCGGGGGTGGCATTAACCATTGGTTGGGTGAAACCGCGCCAGATGATGCGTTTGCTGCTACTCCTGACGGCGGCGCAGTTTATCCTGCTGGCAGGCACCGGACATTCGGCAATGCGCGAGGGTGCCATTGGCGCGTTTCAGCGTAGTAACCATGCGTTGCATCTGCTGTTTGCGGCAGCCTGGCTTGGCGGCTTACTGCCATTTCTTTATTGTTTGCGACTGGCAAAAGGACGCTGGCGGCAGGCAGCAATTTATACCATGATGCGTTTTTCCCGTTACGGGCATCTTGCCGTGGCGGGCGTTGTCCTGACGGGGATCGTAAACGCGTTATTAATTCAGAATGGCTGGCCGCTGGACACACCTTATAGCCGCATGCTGCTTCTAAAATGTGCGCTGGTCGCCATGATGGTGGTCATTGCGCTGGTGAACCGCTACGTTGTTGTGCCGCGAATGGTCATGGCTGAGCCCGCTACGCAACGCTTTTTCCTGCGAACTACGCAGGTTGAACTTATTCTTGGGGCGCTGGTGCTGGCATGCGTCAGCCTGTTTGCCACCTGGGAACCTTTTTAAATAATGGCGAAGATATGAAAAAAATCGTTCTGTCTCTTTTATTGTTAACGACGGCGGGTTCCGCGCTGGCTGCCCCGCAAATTATCACCGTCAGCCGCTTTGAGGTGGGGAAAGATAAATGGGCGTTTAATCGGGAAGAGGTCATGCTGACGTGCCGCCCGGGTAATGCGCTGTATGTGATAAACCCAAGCACACTGGTTCAGTATCCGCTGAACGCAGAGGCGCAAGAGCAGGTTAAAGCCGGGAAGACCACCGCGCAGCCCCTTAGCATCATACAAATTGATGATCCTGCGCGTCCGGGAGAGAAAATGAGCCTGGCTCCGTTTATCGAACGCGCCGAAAAGCTATGCTAATTGTCTAAAACATCTAATTGATTCCAAATAAAAAACCGCTGCCATTCTGTGAATGTGCGAGCGGTTTTTTTATTATCTGCCGTTTTCTGACGCCGAAATTTTCTGACCGCTTTCGTCGCGGACTGGAAAACCTGGCACGGTCATCTATTCTTATAGAGCAAGGCGACTTAGCCTGCATTAATGCCAACTTTTAGCGCACGGCTCTCTCCCAAGAGCCATTTCCCTGGACCGAATACAGGAATCGTATTCGGTCTCTTTTTATCAGTCTGTTACGTTTTCTGCGGTGTTCAACATCCAGTACCCGGAACCCTACCTCTCGGTGTGTTCCTTCCCTTTATATCATAGCGCCTACTAAATTAACAATTAATTTACATTTTATTTTTTGATATAAGAACGTTTCGCAAAGTGCAGGAGAATCGCGAGCAAAGTTCGCTGTTTATGTTTGATAAGTCGATTTTATCAATGCATCGCGAAATAATTAGCCTTATAGTCTGTTTTTTATCACCTGGTATCAACGTGTTTTTAAAGTTCAAAGTTTAAAGTTAAGAATGCTCTGACAAATAGAATAAGTAAAAAACACAGTAAATATTTATTTCACTAATACGTCATCACTTAATGAATAATTAAGAATTGCCTGATTAATCATCTGCCGTGAGTGAACAAATCTGCGCATCGCCCGTCTGGCGGGGCGCTCAGGCTTTAAGGTAATCGTGTGGTGGGTACAAATCGCGCTATCCTTTTTGCTAAAAAAAGTGCATTCTAGCGATGAGTTAAGTTACAGCCTTCCGGTAAGTTTTTTTCTTTTTTCAGGTCTCTTTTGTAAAGTCTTGTCCTGAAAGTGAATTAGCCGAACGTATTACTGTCAAACTCTTATACGTACCGCATAAAGAGTGATGAAAAGGATTCATTTTTTCCTTACGCGCTACTTTTTTTCATGCTTCAGGAAAAAATGATGTCAAAAGAATTTGATACCCGGTTATTGCACCCGCGTAATTGGTTAACGTGGTTCGGCTTAGGTGTGCTTTGGCTCATCGTCCAGCTTCCTTATCCTGTCTTACATACCCTCGGTTCAACGGTGGGTAAAATGTCACGTCGCTTTCTTAAGCGTCGCGAGCGCATTGCTGCACGTAATATTGAACTCTGCTTCCCTCAGATGGATGCGGCTTCACGTGAAGCGATGCTTGAACAAAACTTTATGTCGCTTGGGATGGGCCTGATTGAAACCGGTATGGCCTGGTTCTGGAGTGATGCCCGCGTCAAGAAATGGTTTGACGTTGAAGGCTACGATAACCTCACCAAAGCGTTACAGCAGCATCGTGGCGTTATGGTTGTCGGCGTACACTTTATGTCACTGGAACTCGGCGGCAGGGTGATGGGGTTATGTCGCCCAATGATGGCAACCTATCGCCGTCACAACGATCCGCTGATGGAGTGGGTACAGACCAAAGGTCGCCTGCGTTCCAATAAAGCGATGATCGATCGCCGCAATTTACGTGGTCTGGTGCAGGCATTGAAAGCAGGTGAAGCCGTATGGTTTGCCCCTGACCAGGATTACGGCCCAAAAGGCAGCGTTTTTGCGCCGTTCTTTTCGGTAAACGAAGCCGCAACCACTAACGGCACCTGGGTGCTTTCACGTCTGTCAGGCGCGGCAATGCTCAGCATCACCATGGTGCGTAAAGCGAATAAGAAAGGTTATGTGCTGCACATCAGTGACGTAATGTCTGATTATCCGGTGAATGATGAAATCGATGCGGCCAGCTATATGAATAAAATCATTGAGAATGAGATTTTGCGTGCGCCGGAACAGTATCTGTGGGTGCATCGTCGCTTTAAAACGCGTCCTCGCGGCGAAGCGTCACTCTATCATGCGGCGTCTCCGCACTGATCGCTACCCTCAAAAATCGCTATATTCGTGGGCGGGATACCAAAACCCGTCCACAAAATCCTCTATAGGAAAACAACCCCCACGACGCAGCCGCTGATCGTCCATCGCAGCAAGGCATTGTTTTTCCGAGTTATATACATCCACGACAATATCATCACAGCCACCGTCAAGGTAGCAGATGAACAAAACCAGTGCGAACATCCTGCCCTCAGTCTGATAATAAGGTTATGACACAACGGATCCGTTAAGAATTAAGTGTAGGGGATGAAGAGCAGCGGCGGGGAAGGTTATGCAAATAAATAACCCGCCTGTGGGCGGGTTCCTTTTGGGTTATGCGAAGCGCAGTACCCAGGCATCAGAACGTTGGTCGTAATGTTTACGGTAAAGGACAGAGTGTTCGCCGTTGAGTACGGCAGGGACGCTGGTATCTGCATCCCAGGCGTCCAGTTGCATACATAAGTCAGGGTCGGATTTACAGGGGATGCTTAACGTTCGTTCACCGTGCTGCTCGCCATGCAGCTCGGCATCATCTATCTCGAATGCGCCGATGCGTACGTTGGTTTTACTCATGATGCTCTCCGTTGGTCGCTAAGATTGTGGTACGACCAGTTCAGGTCGCCCATTTTTTAGCGTAGCCAACGACGAGAATATCGCCAGTCAAAAAGTGCGCTATTTTTGCGCGCTCATCAGGTGTTTTCGGCAAAAAGTTTACCATCGCGAACCAGTTCGCGCGGATAACTGTTTTTCAGCCGCGAACTGATACGTTTCGCCAGCCCGAGCGGGAAGCCCTGATACGTGACCACCACATCGTCGTGATTTGGCGTGATTTCCGGGTAGATATCACGTCCCCGATACCACTCCTGAGCCTCAGCCTGGGTCAGTTCATGCCCAAGTTTATCGGTTTCAGCCAGCGCGATCACCGCTTCGTGTTGCCAGCGATAACCTTTGTTATGCGTTTCGGCAAGTTTAAGCCCGATGCGCGAGAAACGGACTTTTCCGAGCAGCGGTTCGATCTCAGCCGGAAAGAGCCAAATCTCTTTATCGCGCTGCCACAGGGTAAGTGCATCATTCCAGAACAGTCCGACCTGAGCGGCAGCTTCCGTGACGACCGCGGATTCGCGGGTTTTCATCGGCGTGAACGGGAATTTACCCACTTTGTAGCCCGGTGCTGGCAGAGGCTCGACCGAGGCGATTTTACGCAGACGCGCGACGAAGAAGCCTTCACAATCGTAAATCTGCGGGAAGACGTGGAGGAAACCTTCGGGCGTGAGTGCCTCTTTAGCTGACGGGAACAGCGTTGCCAGCGATTCAACCTCCACGGACTGCGGATACTGTTCCAGCAGCCAGGCCAGCACCGATTCGTTTTCGTCGCGGTTGAGGGTACAGGTTGAGTAGACCAGCGTGCCGCCGGGTTTCAGGGCGTGAAAAGCGCTGTCGATAAGCTCTCGCTGCGTGGCGGCAATCTCAAGATTACTTTGTACCGACCAGTTTTTCAGCGCGTCGGGATCTTTACGCACCACACCTTCACCAGAACACGGCGCATCGAGCAGAATGGCGTCAAAACTTTCCGGTACTGCCGCGCCAAAGACTCGACCATCAAAATGCGTCAACGCCACGTTAGCGATACCGCAGCGGCTGATATTGGCGTGCAGCACTTTTACCCGGCTGGCGGAAAACTCATTGGCGAGAATGGCACCCTGGTTGCCCATGCGAGCGGCAATCTGCGTGGTTTTCGAGCCGGGCGCGGCGGCAACGTCCATCACCCGTTTTGGCACCGCTTCGCCAGCAAACAGCGCGGCGACGGGCAGCATCGAGCTGGCTTCCTGAATATAAAACAGACCGCTAAGGTGCTCGGCGGTGCTCCCTAAGGGCAGTGACTCTTCATCTTCGCGTTCAATCCAGAAACCTTCCTCACACCAGGGCACTGGCGTCAGTTGCCAGCCATAAGGGGCGATGAGCGTCAGGAAATCGGCAACGCTGATTTTCAATGTATTGACGCGAATGCTGCGGCGCAGCGGGCGCTGACAGGCGGCAATAAAATCGTCAAAGGCGAGGTGAGCAGGCATGGCCTCACGCATCTGCGCGAGGAATTCATCGGGAAGAAAGACAGAGTTTTGAGCCACTGGGGAGTACCACACATAAACAGAGAGCGTGCAGTTTAGCATAAACGCCCCGGCGCAGTGACACCGGGGCGTTTACATTAACGTGGCAGGGCCGTGCCCCATTCACGCCACTCTTTCGGCTCTTCTTCCTGCAGGAGGAAGTGTTTGCCTGCCTGCGCTTTCGGCGCGAGCGGTGTGCCTGGCGGCGTGGCGAAGGCAATGCCGCCGCGAATGAACTGATTGAAGGTGCCGGTTTTCACCACACCGCCTGTCAGTCCGAAATCGAGGCTATAACCTGATGCCAGCCAGAAGACCGAGTTGTTGCGTACCAGATGCTGATAGCGCTTACTGATGCGTAACTCAACCATCACACGGTCGGAGAGCGATCCAAGTGTCAAACCCGTTACTGTTCCCACTTCGATACCACGGAACAGCACCGGTGTGCCAATCCCCAGCGAACCCGCTTCTGGCGCTTCCACAACCAGGTTCAATCCGTCAAGGTAACGAGAATCAGCAATCGTTGCTTCCTGCAATTCGAATTCGCGGCGTGGCGAACCCTGGCCCATTTCTACGTTGATGTAAGGTTGCAGGATAGTATCGAGGTGTTCTACACCGGCTGCGGAGATTTGCGGCGTCACCACCGAGAAACGGCTGCCGCGGCGAGCGAAGGTCTTCACATATTCCGGATAAAGCACCGCGCGCGCCTGAACTTCGTTGCGCCCGGCGTTCAGCTCCAGCGTTTGTACCTGTCCAATATCAATGCCCAGATAACGGATGGGCATGCCTGCCGCCAGTTTCCCGGCATCAAAGGCGTGCAGCGTAATTTGCCCACCCACCGCACGCGCTGCGGTTTCAGACGCAAACAGAATTCGTTTGTCACCTTTACGGGTATTTCCGCCCGCGCCGCTCAGGTTATCGAAGCTGATAGCGCCTTTCAGGGCGCGAGATAGCGGCGAGGCCTGTACGGTTAACCCGCTTCCGTTCAGTTGTACTTTTGCGCCGCCTTCAGCCCAGAACACGCTGTCAGGGGTTAGCAGGGAACGGTATTCTGGTTTGATGTGCAGCGAGATATCAAACGCGTTAGCGCGAGGGCTTACGGTAATGACTTCACCTACTTCAAATTTGCGATACAGCACCACGGAACCCGCCTGAATATCCGGCAAGGTTTCCGCCGTCAGGGTGAGGGTGGAGGTGGGCAGTTCACTCAGGCTATTTTCCTGCGCTTTTTCCAGGTTGGCGTAAAGCGGATAGTCGGCTTTCATCTCACCTTTTTCACCGGGCAGAATGCGGATCCCGCCGCTCAGCCACTCATTGGCGCTCGCGCCGAGGAATTCAACGCCGTCAAGGCCGACTTTGACATCCACGCGACTGTTCACCACAAACTTGCTGTCGCCATGGATCAGTTCACGATATTGCGGTTCGATAGCAACGGTGAACGTGACGCCTTTATTGGTTAGCTTACGCTCCATCACCTGGCCGACCTTTACACCGTGCAGAATTAACGGCTGCCCGGCATCGATGCCATAGCTTTCCGGCGCGGTCAGAGAGAGCGTCATGACATCTGGCTGCTGTAACAGTGTCTTACTGGCCGGGAGAACCGTAAAGCTATCGCGCGCCTCACCTTCGCCGGGTACCAGCTCGAAGGTGCTACCGGTGAGGAGCATGCTGAGGTTGGCGTTCTCAAGCGACAGTTTCGGCTCATGCAGCTCAATGCGGGTTTTCTCACGCAGCAGCGTAACCACGCTGGGATCAACGGTCATTTCACCCGTTACGGAGCTGTCGGTGTTGAGATTCAGTTTGGTCAGTTGCCCCACTTCCAGCCCCTGATAGAGCAGAGGAGTGGAACCCGCTTTCAGCCCCTGGCCGCTGGGAAGCTGCAATTTAACGATAACGCCGCGCTGGCTATGAGCCAGATCTTCATACAAGCCGTACTCGTCATTTTGCGCCGCCACCGCTGAGTTTTCCGGGGAGTCGAAGGCGATCGCCCCGTTAACCAACGCGGTTAAGCTTTCAAGCTGCACCTTCGCGCCGCTCAAATCCACGTCGGCTTTAATGCCCGACACGTTCCAGAAGCGGCTCCCTTTTTTCACCAGGTTGGTGAAACGGCGCTCAATCAGTACATCAATGGTCACACCGCGTTTGTTGGCATTAATGGCGTAATCGTACACGCGTCCAACGGGAATTTTACGGTAATAGACCAGCGAGCCGCTGCTTAACGAGCCGAGATCCGGTGCGTGAAGGTGAATCATCAGCTCGCCGTTATTCAGGCGATATTTGGGCTGTGTATCCAGCGCGGTGAAGTGATCGCGTGCTTTGCCTTTTCCGGGCATCATGCCGATATAGTTACCGCCGACCAGCGCATCCAGCCCGGAAACCCCTGCCAGAGAGGCCTTCGGCGTCACCAGCCAGAATTGGGTATCGTCACGCAGCGCGTCTTCCATATCGCTTTTGATGCTGGCCTTCACTTCGATACGGTTCAGGTCGTCGGTCAGGCGAATGTCCTGCACCGTACCCACTTCCACGCCCTGATAGCGCACGGGTGTACGGCCAGGCACGATACCGTCCGCCGACATAAAGTCGATGGTGATGGTGGTGCCGCGATCTTCGTAACTGTTCCAGATAAGCCAGCCTGCAATCAGCAACGCGATGATTGGCAGCAACCAGAAAGGTGAAATGCGACGTTTAATTTTAATTTTCGCTTCAGTCGGTGAAGCGGGCGTTTCCTGACTCATGAGCGTCCCAAAGTAAGCGGCTGTCCAGCCAATTAACAGCAAGAATAGTCAAAATAACCGCGGCACCGAAATAAAATGCAGCGGGGCCCATCGTAAAGGCGAGAAGCTGATCGCGATTAATCAGCGACATGGTTAACGAGATCACAAACAGATCCAGCATCGACCAGCGACCAATCCATGTTACGAATCGCAGCAACAGAATGCGTGTGCGTAAACCCTGTTCACATTTGGTATGAATGCTGATGAGCAGCGTAAACAACACGATGACTTTGGTAAACGGTACCAGGATACTGGCGAAGAATACCACGGCGGCAACGGCGACGTTACTGTCCGCCAGAGAAAGTATCCCTGACATGATGGTATCTTCCTGTCGCCCGCCATTAACGTAAATAATCGAAATCGGTAAAAAGTTTGCCGGGAGCAGAAAAATGATTGAGGCAATCAGCGCCGCCCAACATTTTTGCAGACTCTGCCGACGCCGCCTGTAGAGGGGAACATGGCAACGATGGCACCGCCCGCGTGAGTCAGGAAAGCCGGTGTGATGGCAATCCAGGCATACCCTCAGCCCTTCATTAGGGCGGGTCACCGGACGTTGTGGATAAAAGCGCTCCCAGAGTTCTTCGATATTCAGATGAATCATCGTCAGAATACTGAGTACCACCAGTGAGATAAACGCCAGCAGGCCCAGACCGGGTTGCAGAAATGCGTAATCCTGCACCTTAATGGACGCGACGGCGATCCCGACCAGATAAATATCCAGCATGACCCACTCTTTAAGCTTCTCCAGCATCAGCAGCACCGGGCGCAGGTTCATCCCCAGAATATTACCAAACCAGAGATAGGCGATGGCGATGACCAGCACCGCTGGCGCGGCGACGCTACAGAACAATACCATCGCGGCGGTAATGGGATCGCCCTGAGTGGTCATTTGCTGGATACCGTGCAGTACGTTCGCGTCAATACGTACGCCAAGCAGATGCAGTCGTAGCAGGGGCTCGCTCCAGGCGAACGGCATCAGTAACATCATGGCGATTGCCATGGCGCCAAGGCGCGTTAGCGACCAGTCGCGACCGTCGCGAACTTTGGCATTGCAGCGCGGGCAATAGGCGCATTGGTGCGATTTAACCGACGGTAACTGAAAAAGCGTATCGCACTGCGGGCAACGTTGGTATTGTGCCTGCGGAATAGGATCGCCTATCGCATGAATGCGAATTTTCTGTGTCGGTGTAATACGTGATGTTTTTAGTGGCATTTATTACATCGTAGAATGAATGTATAACTCTATCTTAACTCATGAATGGATTGAACTTGAGCCCTGACGCATTTAATGCTTATTTTATAGGGGTATGCGTCATCGATAGTATCAGTAATTGAAGTAGACAATAGTGGTTTAATAATGAACAAAACAGAACTTTACGCGGATCTTAACCGCGATTTTCAGGCATTGATGGCAGGTGAGAACAGTTTTTTAGCTGTAATCTCTAACACCAGCGCGTTGCTTTTTGAACGTCTGGCGGATGTAAACTGGGCAGGTTTTTATTTGCTGGAAGGTGATACGCTGGTTTTAGGGCCGTTCCAGGGCAAACTGGCGTGCGTGCGCATTCCGGTTGGTCGAGGGGTTTGCGGTACGGCGGTGGCGAAGAATGAAGTGCAGCGCGTGGAAGATGTGCACGCGTTTGACGGTCACATCGCGTGTGATAGCGCCAGTAACTCCGAAATCGTACTGCCGCTGGTCGTTAACGGACAAGTGATTGGCGTACTGGATATCGATAGCCCGCTCTATTCGCGCTTTAGCGAAGAGGACGAGCAGGGGCTGCGAGAACTGGTCGGTCATCTTGAAAATGTGCTTTCTGGCACCGATTATCAAAAATTCTTTGCCCGCGTCGAAGGATAATCAACGTATAACGTAGCATTTAGCGATGGCGTCATTATAATGACGCCTGTTCATGCCTGCGGCTTGTTGGCTACGTCCGTTGTAATCAGGAAATTTCATGGAAAATCAACCTAAGTTGAATAGCAGTAAAGAAGTTATCGCATTTCTGGCCGAACGTTTTCCGCGCTGTTTCAGTGCCGAAGGTGAAGCTCGTCCTCTGAAAGTCGGTATTTTTCAGGATCTTGTCGAGCGTGTTGATGGTGAGATGAACCTCAGCAAAACCCAATTACGTTCCGCTTTACGTCTTTATACTTCAAGCTGGCGCTACCTTTACGGTATCAAAGCTGGTGCGGTACGTGTCGACCTAGACGGTAACCCTTGTGGTGAACTTGATGAGCAGCACGTTGCCCACGCTCGTCAGCAGCTTGAAGAAGCCAAAGCCCGTGTTCAGGCTCAACGTGCTGAACAGCAGGCGAAAAAACGCGAAGCCGCCGCTGCTGCCGGTGAAGGTGACGCACCGCGTCGCGAGCGTAAGCCGCGTCCTCCGGTTCGCCGCAAAGAAAACGCTGAGCGTAAACCGCGCGATGCTAAACCTGCTGCAAAAGCCGTACGCGAAGAAAAGCTTACTCCTGTTTCCGACATTTCTGCGCTGACCGTTGGTCAATCCCTGAAAGTCAAAGCGGGCAATAACGCAATGGACGCCACGATTCTGGAAATCACCAAAGACGGTGTCCGCGTGCAGCTAACTTCTGGTATGTCAATGATAGTACGCGCAGAACACCTGGTGTTCTGAAACGGAGGCCGGGCCAGGCATGAACAAACTTTTTAGGCTCTCCGCCCTCGCTGGCCTGTTTTTAATAACAGGCCACGCCTTAGCGGTGGAAGATATTACCCGTGTTGATCAAATTCCGATTCTGAAGGAAGAGACTCAGCACGCAACGGTGAGCGAGCGCGTAACATCGCGCTTTACCCGTTCTCATTATCGTCAGTTCGATCTCGACCAGTCCTTTTCCGCCAAGATTTTTGACCGCTATCTGAACCTGCTCGATTACAGTCACAACGTCCTGCTGGCCAGCGACGTTGCGCAGTTTGCTTCGAAGAAAGGGCAGATTGGCGATGAGCTACGATCGGGCAAGCTCGACGTGTTTTACGATCTCTACAACCTGGCGCAAAAGCGACGTTTCGAACGCTATCAGTACGCGTTGAAAGTGCTTGAACGCCCGATGGACTTCACCGGCAACGACACCTTCAATCTTGACCGCGCAAAAGCGCCATGGCCAAAAGATGAAGCCGAGCTGAACGCCCTGTGGGATGGCAAAGTTAAGTTCGACGAACTAAGCCTGAAGCTGACCGGTAAAGATGAAAAAGAGATCCGCGAAACCCTGACGCGTCGCTATAAATTCGCGATTCGTCGTCTGGCGCAGACCAATAGCGAAGATGTATTCTCGCTGGCGATGACCGCATTCGCGCGGGAAATCGATCCGCATACCAACTACCTTTCTCCTCGCAACACCGAACAGTTCAATACCGAAATGAGCCTGTCTCTGGAAGGTATCGGCGCAGTGCTGCAAATGGATGATGACTACACGGTTATCAATTCCATGGTGGCCGGGGGCCCCGCGGCGAAGAGTAAAGCGATCACGGTTGGCGATAAAATCGTTGGCGTGGGCCAGGCCGGAAAAGGGATGGTCGATGTGATCGGCTGGCGTCTGGATGATGTCGTGGCGCTGATTAAAGGGCCGAAGGGCAGTAAAGTTCGCCTGGAAATCCTGCCGGCGGGTAAAGGGGCGAAAACCAAAATCGTTACCCTGACGCGCGAACGTATTCGTCTGGAAGATCGCGCCGTGAAAATGTCGGTGAAAACCGTCGGCAAAGAGAAAGTGGGTGTGCTCGATATACCAGGTTTCTATGTTGGCCTGACGGAAGACGTTAAGGTACAGCTGCAGAAACTGGAAAAACAGAATGTCAGCAGCGTTATCATCGATCTGCGGACTAACGGCGGCGGGGCATTAACCGAAGCGGTATCGCTCTCTGGCTTGTTCATTCCGTCCGGCCCGGTCGTGCAGGTGCGCGACAATAACGGCAAAGTGCGTGAAGATAGCGACAATGACGGCGTGGTGTACTACAAAGGCCCGCTGGTAGTGCTGGTTGACCGTTTCAGCGCCTCGGCATCTGAAATTTTTGCGGCCGCCATGCAAGATTACGGACGTGCGCTGATTGTCGGTGAACCGACCTTCGGGAAAGGCACCGTTCAGCAGTACCGTTCTTTGAATCGCATTTACGATCAAATGCTGCGTCCGGAATGGCCAGCGCTGGGTTCCGTTCAATACACCATTCAGAAGTTCTACCGCATTAACGGCGGCAGTACGCAACGTAAAGGTGTAACACCTGATATCCTGATGCCGACCGGTTCAGAAGAGACGGAAACGGGTGAGAAGTTTGAAGACAACGCATTACCGTGGGACAGCATCGACGCTGCGACCTATGTGAAGTCTGATGATTTAACGCCGTTTGGCCCGGAACTGCTGAAATTGCATAATGCGCGTATCGCGAAAGATCCTGAATTCCAGTACATCATAAAGGATATCGCGCGCTTTAACGCAATGAAGGACAAGCGCAACATCGTCTCTTTAAATTACGCTCAGCGTGAAAAAGAGAACCAGGAAGATGATGCCACACGTTTGGCCCGCGTTAACGATCGCTACAAACGTGAGGGTAAACCGTTGCTGAAGAAAATCGACGATTTGCCGAAGGATTATCAGGAGCCCGATCCGTATCTGGATGAAACCGTGAATATTGCGGTTGACCTGGCGCATCTTGAAAAAGAGAGGCCAGCCGCAACTCCTGCTGCCAGCAAGTAATTCTCCCTTATTAAAACAGGCACAAGCAATTGTGCCTGTTTTTTTACATCTCTAAACTGCGCGTAAGCAAGTGTGAGAAAAAATGTAAAGTTGTGTCTTTCTCGTGACTTACCCGCCGTGGATAGTTGAAAATTGTATTAATACCCATACGATGTGGGTAATCGCTTAGTGCGTTTTGTTAAAACGAGGTTAAAAGTAAATTATGATGCGAATCGCGCTCTTCCTGTTGACCAACCTTGCTGTGATGGTTGTGTTTGGGCTGGTGCTAAGCCTGACAGGAATTCAGTCGAGCAGCATGACGGGCCTTCTGATTATGGCTCTGCTATTTGGTTTTGGTGGTTCTCTCGTTTCGCTGATGATGTCGAAATGGATGGCCCTGAAATCTGTGGGTGGGGAAGTTATCGAGCAGCCGCGTAACGAAACAGAGCGCTGGCTGATGGACACCGTGGCGCAACAATCGCGCCAGGCTGGCATTGCTATGCCGCAGGTCGCTATCTACCATGCGCCGGACATCAACGCTTTCGCCACCGGCGCGCGCCGTGATGCGTCGCTGGTCGCGGTGAGTACGGGCCTGTTGCAAAACATGAGCCGTGACGAAGCTGAAGCGGTTATCGCCCACGAGATTAGCCACGTGGCTAACGGTGATATGGTGACGATGACCCTGATTCAGGGCGTGGTGAACACCTTTGTTATCTTCATCTCACGTATTATTGCGCAGATTGCTGCCGGTTTCCTGAGCGGTAACCGTGATGAAGGCGAAGAGGGCGGCAATGGTAACCCACTTATCTATTTTGCTGTCTCCATGGTTCTTGAGCTGGTGTTCGGTATTCTGGCCAGCATTATCACCATGTGGTTCTCACGTCACCGTGAATTCCATGCGGATGCCGGTTCAGCACGTCTGGTAGGGCGTGAAAAAATGATTGCTGCCCTGCAACGTTTGAAGACCAGCTACGAACCACAGGAAGCCAGCACTATGATGGCCTTCTGCATCAACGGTAAGTCGAAAACGCTGAGTGAGCTGTTTATGACTCACCCGCCGCTGGACAAGCGTATCGAAGCGCTGCGTACCGGTGAATACCTGAAATAGTAAAAAGCGCCTCAATTGAGGCGCTTTTTTTAGCCCTGTACGCGCGGTTGCGTCACCCTCAAGCCGCTAAACAGGGCCGCAACCACCGCCAGACTTCCCGCGAGCAGCAACGACACATGTGTTCCGCTATCGCCAAACGCATTAAACATCAACGCTACCAGCGCCGCGCCGGTGCTTTGCCCCAGCAGGCGAGCCGTACCCAGCATCCCGCTGGCACCACCGCTCCGCTGTCGAGGGGCAGCGGAAATAATGGTGTGGTTATTGGGCGACTGAAACAGTCCGAACCCTGCACCGCACAGGATCATGCGCCAGATGATGTCGAGATCGGAAGGCGAAGAGGGCAGCAGGGCGAGCGCAAATAACCCACAGGCCATCACCCCCATGCCGAATGCGCCGAGAAATCCGGCGTGGACTCGCTCAATCAGATAACCGGCCAGAGGGGCCATCACCATGGTTGCCAGTGGCCAGGGCGTCAGCAGTAATCCTGTTTCCACTTCGCTGCGTCCCATCATGGTTTGCAGGAAGAAAGGGAGCGACACCAGTGCCAGCATCTGTGCGCAGAAAGAGCAGATTGACGTGCAAATAGAGAGCGAGAACAACGGGATGCGCAATAAATCGACCGGTAATAGCGGCACCGGTAAACGCAACTGACGACGGATGAAAAAGAATCCAACGATCAGTAACAGCACCACTTCCGCCACCACCTGCGTGGTCGATTGCCCCTGCGCAAATCCACCCAGTGCGGTGATCAGCAGACCAAACGTCAGGGCATTCATGATTGCGCTGGGCAGATCGAAGCGTGTTGCCTGGCTGCGTAAGCCGTTTGCGGGCAGATAACGCACCGCCAGCAACCACGAGATAACGCCGAGCGGCACGTTCACGAGGAATAGCCACTGCCATGACGCAACAGAGAGAATCGCCGCGGCGATGGTCGGCCCGGCTGCTGAGGAGACCGCAACCACAAACGAGTTGATCCCCATGCCACGCCCTAACTGCCGCTGCGGATAGATAAGCCGTATGAGCGCGGTGTTCACGCTCATCAACGCCGCGCCGCCAAGACCCTGTGCCACGCGCGCGAGCGTGAGCATCTCCAGTGAATTCGACATCGCACACAGCCCCGAAGCGAGGGTGAAGACGATGAGACCGATTTTGTAGATCCGGTGATAGCCAATCATGTCGCCCAGGAAAGCCAGCGACAGTAGCGAGATGACTATCGCAATTTGATAGGCGTTGACTATCCAGATAGATGCCGCCGGAGACGCATGCAAATCGCTGGCGATGGTGGGCAGAGCCACGTTAGCAATAGCCCCATCGAGCACCGCCATCGTAATACCGAGCACAATGGTTAAGATGGCGCCATACCGTTGAGGTACGGGTAAGCCATCCGAAATTTTTTTATCCATGGGAAAAATGCGGTTTTTGAGAAATTATTTGTCAGAAAACTATTTTAGCATTGATTATTCGGCTGTATGTCGCAGATTTGTAACCAGGTTGCAGAAGATTCATTGCGACGAGCGCTTTGCGAAATTATAATAAAAACCGGTTCTATTTTTTATAAAACAGTTGCGATGAGGTGATAAATGGCAGTTGCAGATTTGGATAAACAGCCAGATTCTGTCTCTTCAGTATTGAAGGTTTTTGGCATCCTGCAGGCGCTTGGTGAAGAGCGCGAAATCGGAATTACCGAACTGTCGCAGCGTGTCATGATGTCGAAAAGCACTGTTTATCGCTTTTTGCAGACCATGAAATCATTGGGATACGTTGCCCAGGAAGGGGAATCTGAAAAGTATTCGTTAACGCTGAAGCTATTTGAACTTGGCGCCCGCGCTTTACAGAACGTCGATTTAATTCGTAGTGCAGATATTCAGATGCGTGAACTGTCACGTCTGACGAAAGAGACGATTCACCTTGGTGCGCTGGACGAAGACAGTATCGTCTATATCCATAAAATTGACTCGATGTATAACTTGCGCATGTACTCCCGCGTAGGCCGTCGTAACCCGCTGTATAGCACCGCCATTGGTAAAGTGTTGCTGGCCTGGCGCGACCGCGATGAAGTGCGTGAAATTCTGCAGGGTGTGGAATACAAACACAGCACCGATCGTACCATCACCAGCACCGAGGAACTGATGCCGGTGCTGGATCTGGTTCGCCAGCAGGGTTACGGGGAAGATAACGAAGAGCAGGAAGAGGGCCTGCGCTGCATCGGCGTTCCGGTTTTCGACCGTTTTGGCGTGGTTATTGCGGGGTTAAGTATTTCGTTCCCGACGCTGCGTTTCTCCGAAGAGCGCCTGCACGAGTATGTTGCGATGCTGCATACGGCGGCGCGTAAAATTTCAGAGCAGTTAGGCTATAACGATTACCCGTTCTGATAAGACACCTAATCAAAAACGCCGCGGTATCGCGGCGTTTTTTTATCCATTATCAATGACCGTTTCACTTTTTCGCAGGACCGGGCAATCGGTCAGGCCAATAATCCCACTATTGGAATGAACGTATTGTGCTGTGCTGGTGCCTCGCGCGGTCAGATATTTACATTGAAGACCTAAACCGCCAGCGTTCTCAGTACTGCCGATTAACACACCATAACCGCTGAGCAATATGCCAATCCAGACAATGGCCAGTATAATAATTGTTCTGATCGCAAATCTCATGACATCCTCACGTCTTTTCTATCCTTGATGATAGAGTAGCTTTTCAATATTGCGAGACAACTCCATGATTCCTAAAAGCAGAATTTATCTGTACAGTTAGCCGCGGTTTAAGATGTCCGTGTTAATTTGATCATCTGTTAATGCTATAAGTCGTGGAGTGTGGAGTGAAAAAATTTCGGTGGGTGTTACTGATTGTCGTACTGGCGGCCTGTTTGCTGCTCTGGACTCAGACGCTCAACGTGTTGTGCGACCAGGATGTACAGTTCTTTAACGGAATCTGTAGCATCAATAAATTCATTCCCTGGTAAAACATTTTTGCCATCAACGATTTCCTTCCTTAATGCGAGTGGTAGAATAGTCCGTTCCTATTGAGGTGGTGAAATGAGTGATCTAGTAAGTTCTGGGGCATTAAATCTGGCGTCTGTCGTGATATCTGTTCTGCTGTTGATTGTAGGGCTGGTACTTTGGTTCTTTGTTAACCGTGCAAGTTCGCGCACCAGTGAGCAAATAGAACTGCTTGAAGCATTGTTGGATCAGCAAAAGCGTCAGAATGCGCTGCTGCGTCGACTCTGTGAAGCTAATGAACCTGAAAAACCGGCAGTCGCTGAGAAAGCCGTTGAAGCAAAAAACGAAGATGAAGATGATTTCATTCGCCTGGTGGCGGAACGATAATCTCTTTTCCTCTTCACTCCGGCTGTCTGACCAGGCTGCCGGAGTCCGTAGGTTGCACCGAAGCGGTGCATCCGCTGTCATTGACGGTGTTACCTCTCCTTACCTTCCCCTTTACTGATGCATCACTGACCTGACTCGTTGTTGCCTCACATTCCTGGGTTCGTATCTCATTGTATTTATAATTAATTTTTTATCACTTTATCATTTTGTATATTTATCCATCATCTAAATGTATGAGTGATGGATATCGACTTTATTTGCGCAACCCGCTAGCCGCATTTGCCGTACGCTATTAGCGAAACGTTTTTATTGCGCTGTGATGGCATTCTGTCATTAAACGTTCATTATTTTGGTGCAACCTAAGGACATTATTTTGCTTTCGTGAATCAGCGTAGCGGTATAGCGAAATGTTACTTGCTTATAACCGGTTACCAAAATGCACCTTTTGAAAATTAGCGCGAAAATATTCTAAGGATATAAAAAATGTTGATGCCGCTTCGCTTTTCTGGACGGAATGAAAATCCTGGTCTATGGTAAAAAAGTCTTACGTTACCGTAAGGTAGGTGAGGCTTAAGACACGAGCCGGGGCGCATCAGATAACGCTTTGCCGCATAAATGCGTAGTCGATCAAATGATTGTTGTATGATTTGTGCGGCTGATCGAGACACGTTTAAAAATGGCTTGCCATTATTATCGTTGTATGTGATAACACGTTTTGGGTTAAACGAGGTACAGTTCTGTCTATGTATGGCATTATCAGTAAAGAAGTCCTGAGTAAACACGTTGACGTTGAATACCGCTTCTCTGCCGAACCTTATATTAGTGCCTCATGCAGTCATGTCTCAGTTTTATCTATGAATGCGCCCACGGGCGAAGAAAACACTCTAAGGAATTTTGCAAATGGCAAAGATTAAAGGTCAAGTTAAGTGGTTCAACGAGTCTAAAGGTTTTGGCTTCATTACTCCGGCTGACGGCAGCAAAGATGTATTCGTACACTTCTCTGCAATCCAGGGTAACGGCTTCAAAACTCTGGCTGAAGGCCAGAACGTTGAGTTCGAAATTCAGGACGGCCAGAAAGGCCCAGCTGCAGTTAACGTAACTGCAATCTGATTCGACTGCCACTGATGCTTTGATGCGTACGCGCATCATAATCAGCCTTAAAGCCTCGCAAATGCGGGGCTTTTTACATTCTTTACGAGATGTTTCTGTTTTCCCTTCTGGTCGTCCTTTGTTGCAAATCCACGAGCTTATTAGCATAGTTAGACGATGAATCTCTGAACTATTCCTGTTAAATCAGTCCGTTGCTTTTTAACGCTGGAGTCAGAGTGCAAGATAAATCCCGAGGGAAGCCCCCTCATTTTACCCCCGTCCGGTTTGGCCTGGTATGCGCCGTTATTTTAAGCTGTCTGGGCTTCCTCCTCGCGCGAGTTGGCTGGTTGCAAATTGTCTCTCCCGATAATCTGGTCAAGCAGGAAGATATGCGCTCGGTGCGCGAAGAACCGATTGATGTGCCACGAGGCATGATTGTCGATCGCGAAAACAGACCATTGGCCGTGAGTGTGCCGGTCAGCGCCATTTGGGTCGATCCGCAAACCCTGATGGAGAAGGGGGGAGTGGGGTTCGATAACCGCTGGCAGGCGCTGGCGAAAGCCTTGAACCTCTCCCTGAGCGCTTTGCAGGCTCGTGTCAACGCGCACCCACACAGCCGGTTTCTCTATCTTGCCCGTCAGGTGGATCCGCTTCAGGCGCAGTGGATTGATAAGCTGCATCTTCCGGGAATTAATCTGCGCGAAGAGTCGCGTCGTTTTTACCCCGCAGGACACGTGGCGGCGAACCTGATTGGTTTCACGAATGTTGACGATCAGGGCATTGAAGGTATTGAAAAAAGCTTCAACAGCCAGCTTATTGGCAAGCCGGGGTTGCGCAGGGTACGTAAAGATAAATTTGGCCGGGTGATCGAAAACATTACTGAAGTAGCCCCGGTTCCCGCACATAACATTCAGCTCAGTATTGATGAACGCCTGCAAACGGTGACGGAAGACGCGCTGGATAACGCCGTGCGCTGGAACAAAGCCGCGTCTGGCGCGGCGGTGCTGGTAAAAATTGATACCGGTGAAATATTGTCGATGGCGAGCTACCCGGACTACAACCCAAACAATCGCGAAGCTGCAACGCTGGATGATTTCCGCAACCGCGCAATCAGCGATACCTTCGAACCGGGTTCCACGGTGAAACCCTTAGTGATCATGACGGCGCTTCAGCAGGGCATTGTTCGTCCCGATAGTGTGGTCGATACCCATCCTTATGTACTGGACGGGCACCGTATTCGTGACGTGGGCTATTATCCAGAGCTCACCCTAACCGGTATTTTGCAAAAATCGAGTGACACGGGCGTCTCGCGTCTTTCACTGGCTATGCCGGTACAAAAGCTTCTGGATACCTACACCGCGTTTGGCTTCGGGCAACCGACCGGGCTGGGCTTAACCGGTGAAAGTCAGGGGCTGTTACCGCATCGACGTTACTGGGGCGAGCTGGATCGCGCGACGTTCGCATTTGGTTATGGTCTGATGGTCACGCCGCTGCAACTGGCACACGTGTATGCCACTATCGGCGGTTTTGGTATTTCGCGCCCGCTCTCCATTACCCGTATTGATCCGCCGGTCATCGGCCATCGGGTGATGCCCGAAACATTGGTACATCAGGTTGAACATATGATGGAAAGCGTGGCGCTGCCGGGGGGCGGCGGGACAAAAGCCGCCGTTCGTGATTATCGCGTCGCGGTGAAAACCGGCACCGCCAAGAAAATTGGCGGCGACGGGAAATATGTCGATAAGTATGTCGCCTATACCGCAGGCGTCGCGCCCGCCAGCAATCCACAATTTGCGCTGGTCGTCGTGATCAACGAACCGCAGAACGGGCAGTATTACGGCGGTGCGGTATCCGCCCCGGTATTCAGCCAGATAATGGGCGATGTTCTCCGTCTGGAAAACGTTATGCCGGATGGTTTGCCGCAGGGGTCAGATAATTTGATTGTTATGCATACATCTTCAAGCGCGCCTGCACTGTAAATCCTCCCACTCAGGGGCGAAAAGCGTTACACTTTCGCCCTTTCAATATTCCCCCGGAGTTGTTATGTCCTGGAGTTGCCCGCTCTGCCACGCGCCGCTCACCCGCAGCGGAAACAGCTATTGCTGTCCTCAACGCCATCAGTTTGATATGGCAAAAGAAGGCTATGTCAATCTACTGCCCGTGCAGCATAAGCGTTCCCGCGATCCGGGCGACAGCGCAGAGATGATGCAGGCGCGCCGCGCGTTCCTTGATGCCGGACACTATCAACCGTTACGCGATGCCATTTGCGCGAAGCTTGACGGGATAAAGCCAGCGCATTTGCTGGATATTGGCTGTGGGGAAGGGTACTACACACATGCTTTTGCAGAGATAGCAGGCCATACATGGGGACTGGATGTGGCGAAAAACGCTATTCGCGCCGGGGCGAAGCGCTACGCTAATGTCGATTTCTGTGTGGCTTCGAGTCAACGTTTGCCGTTTGAGGCGAATAGCATGGACGTGGTAGTACGTATTTACGCGCCCTGTAACCCTGAAGAGCTGGCCAGAGTGGTCAAACCCGGCGGATGGGTGATTACCGTCACCCCAGGGCCGCGACATTTAGTCGAGCTAAAAGGGCTGATTTACGATGAAGTTCAGTTGCATGCACCGCATTCGGAAACGTTGCCGGGCTTCACGCTGCAAACGCACGATGCGCTGGCTTACCCGATGCAGTTAAGTGGAACAGAAGCGGTGACGTTATTGCAGATGACGCCGTTTGCCTGGCGCGCTAAACCGGACGTGTGGGAGACGCTGAAAGGGCAGGAACACTTTGACTGCCAGACCGATTTTGCTATTCATGTCTGGCAGCGTTTGGACGATTAACCGGCGAAATGGCTGTAGAGAATTTCTGCGCCAATGCCGATGAGCACAAGACCGCCGAGAATCTCAGCCCGTTTGCCAAGCAGCGGGCCGATAAAGCGGCCAATCATCATCCCCAGCGTCGACATGGTGAAGGTCGCACAGCCGATGGCCAACGCCATCACCAGAATATTAACCTGTAAAAACGCCAGACCGACACCGACCGCCATCGCATCAAGGCTGGTGGCAATCGCGGTGGTCACTAATAACCAGAAACCGTGACGGCGGGGCGGTTCGCACTCTTCATCGCTATCATCGCCCCGGAATCCTTCGACAATCATTCGTCCGCCTAAAAAGACCAGCAGCACGAACGCCACCCAGTGGCTCCACTCCAGCACAAAGCGGCTGGCGAGCATACCCAGCCCCCAACCAATCAGCGGAGTAAGGGTTTCGATAACGCCAAAGATAAGGCCGGTACGAATGGCTTCAGAAAATTTTGGTTTGTGGAGTGTGGCACCTTTACCCATCGATGCAGCGAAAGCATCCATCGACATGCCAAGGGCGAGGAGAATAATTGCGTATGCGTTCATCAGAGCGTCCAGACCGGGAATATCCATATGACACACTCCTGCCCCCAGTAAACAGCAGTAAGCGTATCTATGGTCTCGCCTAACCATTCGCGTTTGAATGGTTCGTACGTGCCACGTTTTGCAACGAGTATGTTGACACGCACATTTTCAGATGACTGAAAATCGGCTACTCCCCAACGACGGACGCAACCTTAACATATTTTTAGAATATAAACCAAGAACAGAAAGTGTTATTTCTTTTAACTAAATGATAACGATTTTCATTTTCGAAATAAGGTGAGAAAAACGTTAATTAATATCGTGGGTTTATTGTGCTGATATAGCCAGAGCTA
This sequence comes from Pseudocitrobacter sp. RIT415, assembly GCF_003057695.2. Classification (NCBI taxonomy): domain Bacteria; kingdom Pseudomonadati; phylum Pseudomonadota; class Gammaproteobacteria; order Enterobacterales; family Enterobacteriaceae; genus Pseudocitrobacter; species Pseudocitrobacter sp. RIT415. The sequence goes on from NZ_QBJC02000011.1 coordinate 83,938, forward strand.
TGTTTGACGTGCTGGAAAATAGCACAATCATAGCGCTGGCTATATTTGTAACTTATTGAGATGAAAGCAGAAGCCTGGATATTTTTTCGAGGTCGTCAATATTCTTCACGCGAACCAGCAAACGTCGTTGTTCTAATTGCATGACCAGAACACCATCCTCAGATAAATTCATCTGTTTCACCCGCGGATATTCAATCCAGATATTGGCGAAGAAAAAACCCGCCGATTTGAAAATGATTTTGGGGCTGCGGATCCAGAACAGATAAAGACCCATCAATGCCAGAGACGATAACAGCCAGGTGGTGATTTGTGCACCATTATTGTTGATGTTGTTATAGATAAGAATCGCGATGAGACCGACGAAAATTGCACCATCGATACGGTTACGACGCAGAAGGGGGATAGAAAGCAGCGTGGTGCCATGACGGCGGGGCATGATGAACTGGTCGTAAATGGCAAAAGCCAGCAGCGCGATGATGAAGAAAACCAGTACCCAATCCGTTATTGTCATTAAGCCTCCGAATAAAAAAACCGGGGGCGTAAGCCCCCGGCGCACAACAGATATTACAGGCCCAGCAGGCCGACAGCGTAGCCCGCGATACCGATGACGAAGAAGCCAACGATGATCCACAGCGGGTTAACTTTCTTACGCAGCAGCCACATACAGGCGAAGGTTAACAGCAGCGGCACCAGACCCGGCATCAGCTGGTCCAGGATTGTCTGCACAGTCGTGACACGCGTCTGGCCATCCTGACCGGTGATGGTCGAAACCACCAGTGGAATGTTGACGTGCGTCCACTTGTTAACCAATGCCCCCATGACAAACAGGCCGAGGATTGACGCTCCCTCAGTCAGTTTCTGCAGGAAGCCGCCGCCCATATCTTTAACGATATCGACACCTTTACGGTAGCCATACGCCACACCGTAGTAACGGGTCGCCAGACGCACAACGTTAAACAGGATGAAGAACAGCAGAGGCCCAAGCAGGCTGCCGCTCATCGCGATACCTGCACCGAGCGCCGCGAAGACGGGACGCACAGTACCCCAGAAGATCGGGTCGCCGACGCCTGCCAGCGGGCCCATCAGACCGACTTTGATACCGTTGATAGCCGCATCGTCAATTTCAGCGCCGTTAGCACGCTGCTCTTCCATCGCAAGCGTTACGCCGAGAACCGGTGCTGCAACGTACGGATGGGTGTTAAAGAACTCCAGGTGACGCTTGATAGCCTGTTTACGCGCATCGTTGTTCTCAGGATACAGACGACGGATCGCCGGCACCATGGAGAAGCAGAAGCCCAGCGCCTGCATACGTTCGAAGTTCCATGAACCCTGGAACAGGTTTGAACGCAGGAACACGCCACGGATGTCGCTCGGAGTGAGTTTTTTCTCGGTGGTAGTTTGAGTTGTATCAACCATGTCGCTCACCTGTTAGTCCAGTTCGTTATCAAGATCGTTCGCGCCAGCAGCCGGAGCCGCAGCACCCGCAACGCGGTTATATTTCGGGCTCAGCTGAATGTACAGAATCGCCATTACCGCACCAATCACACCCAGCGCAACCAGGTTGAAGTTGGTGAAAGCAGCGGTAACGAAGCCCAGGTAGAAGAACGGCATCAGGTAGCCTGCACGCATCATGTTAATAACCATGGCGTAACCGACGACAACAATCATACCGCCGGCGATGTTCAGACCGCTGGTGACCACTTCCGGGATCGCGTTCAGCATGTTCTGTACTTCGCTGGTACCCACGGACACCGCCACGATCACGGCCGGGATAGCGATACGCATCGCCTGCAGGAACAGGGAGGAGACGTGGATCCAGGAGAGTGCCGTCAGGTTGCCATTATCGGCCGCCTTATCCGCTGCGTGCTGGAAGGCCACGGTAATGGTACGTACGATGATGGTCAGAACCTGGCCTGCCGCAGCCAGAGGAATCGCCAGCGCGATACCGGCGCCGATGCTCTGCTGACCTGCAATAACCAGAATGGTTGAGATGATGGATGCCAGCGCGGCGTCAGGCGCAACCGCCGCACCGATGTTCATCCAACCCAGGGCGATCATTTCCAGCGTACCACCGATGATGATACCGGTTTTCATGTCGCCAAGAACGATACCGACCAGGGTACATGCCACCAGCGGACGGTGGAACTGAAACTCATCAAGGATCGACTCCATACCTGCGATACAGGCAACGATGAATATCAGCACAATTTGAAGAGTGGTAATCTCCATTGTACTTCTCCTATAAACGTAAGACTAAAGTGTGAAAACTGAGTGACAATTAACGAGATAGCTTATTTGCCAATCTTGTTAATCAGATCCATCATTTTCAGTTTCGGATCGTTGGAGACCTTACGGACTTCCAGCTCGATACCACGGGCGTTCAACTTCTTGAACGCTTCAATATCTTTTTCATCGACCGAAACGGCGTTATTCACCTGAGTTTTACCCTGGCGGAAGGCCATACCGCCGATGTTGATGGAGGTGAATTTCACACCACCTTCAGCAAGGCGTTCGACATCCGTCGGGTTCGTGAACAGCAGCATCACTCGTTCACCCGCGTATTTCGGGTTGTTGTAGACGCGAAGCATCTTGGCAATATCAACCACATGCGCGGTTACGCCCGGAGGAGCAACCTGCGTCAGCAGGGTTTTACGTACGGTATCTGCGGCAACTTCATCGCTGACGACGATGATGCGGCGGACGTTGGTTTCTTTAGTCCAGCGGGTAGCGACCTGACCGTGGATTAAACGGTCATCAATACGCGCGAGGCCAATGACCATATAGTCATTTTCACCCATCGGTTTAACCGGAGCCGCAGGTTTCGCTGCGACCGGGGCGGGCGCGGCTTTTTCAACCGGCTTCGCTTTCAGCGCTTTCACGCCTTCACGGCCCGTTTCAACGGCAATCGCTACCAGCTCATCAAACGACGGGTTATCATCACGCGCCATCAGCGTTTCCACTAACATCGGAATGTTGACGCCCGCGATGACTTCATACTGTTCTTTATCGACGACAATGCGACTGGCCGCGTTGAACGGGCTTCCGCCCCAGGTATCAACGAGGAACAGCACGCCTTTGCTGGTATCAAGCTTTGCCAGCTGTGCGTTGTATTTTTCGATTAATGTCTCGGCGTTTTCGCCAGGCACGAAATCGATCCAACCCACATTTTCCTGCTCGCCCAACAGCATCTCTGCCGTCTTCAGCAGTTGTTCTGCTGCCCAACCATGTGTGCCTATTACAATAGCAATCGTCACTTGCTACCTCCTTTTATTATCGTTGCATCAGGCGGGCTGATGCTTGTTGAAGCGATATCGTGACCGAATCGATTCAGATAAGGGTTTGAGAGAAAAAATTAATAACTGCCGAGAATTATTTTAGATAGTGAAAAAATAATTAATGTGATGAAGATCCGTAATTTAGTCAAAGGGGGCCAATTATTTTGCGGCGCAAAAAATAATCTTACTTATTGCAAAGACAGGTAAATCTTTGCCAAATTGTGATCAGTTTTTGCTATGTTTAGCTTCCGTTTAATTTTGCAGGAGTATAGGGCAGCAGCCCAAAGTATGGACCGTCACCGACGCCTTTACACGTTCACATCGCACATTTGTGCAGTACACCCCGGCCAGCCGCGCCACCGTTCCCTTTTGTCCGAAATTGTCACGCCTGTATTTGACAGCGCGATGACGCGTCATCTTATTAGCTGGAGTCGCTCATGGAATTGTTAATGGACCCGTCAATCTGGGCCGGTTTGTTGACGCTTGTCGTCCTGGAAATCGTACTGGGTATTGATAACCTGGTCTTTATTGCGATCCTTGCGGATAAACTGCCGCCGAAACAGCGTGATAAAGCACGCCTGATCGGCCTGTCGTTGGCGCTGATAATGCGTCTGGGCCTGCTCTCGGTGATCTCGTGGATGGTCACGCTCACCGCGCCGCTGTTCAGCGTGTGGGATTACTCGTTCTCCGGGCGTGATTTGATCATGCTGTTGGGTGGTCTGTTCCTGTTGTTTAAGGCGACAACCGAGCTTCATGAACGGCTGGAAAACCGCCAGCACGATGCTGGACACGGCAAGGGCTACGCCAGCTTCTGGGTTGTGGTACTGCAAATTGTCGTGCTGGATGCCGTCTTCTCCCTTGATGCGGTCATTACCGCCGTGGGGATGGTGAACGATCTGCCTGTCATGATGGCGGCAGTGGTGATTGCAATGGGCGTGATGTTGCTGGCTTCAAAGCCGTTGACGAACTTCGTCAACCAGCATCCGACGGTGGTGGTGCTCTGTCTGAGCTTCCTGCTGATGATCGGTTTGAGCCTCGTGGCGGAAGGTTTCGGTTTCCACATTCCGAAAGGTTACCTGTACGCGGCGATTGGTTTCTCAATCATCATCGAACTGTTTAACCAGATTGCGCGTCGTAACTTTATTCGTCATCAGTCAACGCTGCCATTACGTGCGCGTACGGCAGATGCCATTCTGCGCCTGATGGGCAGCCGTAAGCAGGCCAGCCCGCAACAGGAAGGGGATAACCCTACGCCTGTGTCAGTACCTGAAGGTGCGTTTGCGGAAGAAGAGCGCTATATGATTAACGGCGTGTTGACGCTGGCTTCGCGTTCCCTGCGCAGCATCATGACCCCGCGTGGCGAAATCAGTTGGGTCGATGCCGACCTCAGCAAAGACGAAATCCGCGAACAGCTGCTTTCGTCGCCGCACAGCCTGTTCCCGGTGTGTCGTGGCGAACTGGATGAGGTTATCGGTATCGTTCGCGCCAAAGAGATGCTGGTGGCGCTGGAAGCCGGAGATGACGTGGCGGCAATTGCCTCAGCCCATCCAGCCATTGTGGTGCCGGATACACTTGACCCGATTAACCTGCTGGGCGTACTGCGTCGGGCGAAAGGCAGCTTTGTTATCGTCACCAATGAGTTTGGCGTAGTACAGGGCCTGGTCACGCCGCTGGATGTGCTGGAAGCGATCGCCGGTGAGTTCCCGGACGCCGATGAAACGCCGGAGATCGTCGCCGATGGCGAAGGGTGGATTGTGAAGGGCGGTACCGATTTGCACGCGCTGCAACAGGCGCTGGATATCGATAATCTGGTCAACGACGAAGAGGATATCGCCACCGTTGCGGGCCTGGTGATCGCCGTTAACGGTCATATTCCGAAGGTAGGTGATGTGATTGAACTGGCGCCGTTGCAGATAACCATCACCGAAGCCAATAATTATCGTATCGACCAGGTGCGCGTGGTGAAGCAACCGTCAGAACATGACGAAGAAGAGTAACGCGAACCTTTAAGGCATAGCGGGCGGAGGTAGCCCGTTATGCTTCGCCAGCCACTGGGGGAATTCCGCCAGTGGCATCGGCGGCGCGTAGAGATAACCCTGCAGTAAATGCACGCCGTGGCGCTGCAAATAGTTTGCCTGCTCCGGCGTTTCCACCCCTTCCGCCACCAACTCAATGTTCAACCGCTGTCCCAGCGCAATGATAATGTCCGTCACCGTCGAGTTAACCGCATCAGTACCAATCGCGTGGGTAAATGATTTATCAATTTTCAGCACATCGGGATGCAGTTTCTCAAGCCACGAGAGCGAACTGTTGCCGGTGCCGAAATCATCAATTGCCAGCTGAACTTTCTTGCTGTGCAGCTCGCGTAAAAGCGTGCTGTTCACGTCGTGCAGCGCGTCGCGCTCGGTCAGTTCAATGGTTAACTGGACGGTGGGGTTTACGCTGAACCACAGGTTGTTGAGGTCTGCAAGAAGCAACTTGTCATCACGGAAATGCGCAGCGGCAGCGTTGATGCCGATATGGAACTTGGGATCGGCGGGAAAGTAATGCAGCTGTTGCGCCGTTTCATTGAGCACATAGCGAGTCAGCGGCAGGATCAGATTTTTGGCTTCGGCAATGGGGATAAACACATCTGGCGCAATCGGGCCGAGACGGGGATTATTCCAGCGCAGCAGGATCTCAACGCCGTCGCAGCGCTGGGCACGGGTGTTCATCAGCGGCTGGCAGAAAAGGGTAAATTCGCGCTGGGCAATGCCCATGTTGATTTCCCAGGAGAAGCTCATACGCCTGGCGGTGGCAATCCAGGTTATCCATGCGAAAAGCAGACTGAGGATCAGCGCCAGCGGTAGCCTGCCGGGTAACTCATGCAATGCCAGCGTCCAGAATGAGGGGCCGCTAACGGCAATGCTGAAAGGGTATGCCCGGGATGCCTGCGAATAGAACATCTCACCTTTACGCTGCAATCGCTGCTCGCTGATACCCACGCCGTCCATGTAATAGGCATTATCAATACCCAGACTGGTGCGCGTAATGAGCGGCGGGAAAGGGTCGAGAATCATCTCGCTGACCAAATCAATGTTAATCCCGATCACCACGCCATTGCGATCGTCCTGTGCCGCCGGGAACCACTGCATCAAAACGGGACTTCCTTTGACCAGCGAACGATCTATGGTGAGGATAATATTTGGCGTGCTGGCCGCTAACCTGGGCTGCAATTTGCGCAACGGAATGTTGCGCTCGCCAAAGGCGCTGGAGCAGTAAAGAACACCGTCCTTGACCAGGAAAATTGAGCGTGCAGTTTTTAAGGTTGCGACCTGCTGACGAAGCTGTAACAGGTTGTCATTACACGGTTTTCCGATGAGAGGCTGCAGGTCAATACGCTCTTTTTCCAGACTTCGCAGGATCTTTTCCATCGTGGTGACCGCGCGCAGGGTATAGCTTTCTATCTGCTGTTTATTTTCGCTACGCTGTAAAATAAATCCAATACCCAGCGTAAGCGAAAAGACACCCAGCGCCACCAGAACGCAGAGAAGAATACGCTTATGAAGATATTGTTTTACTATCCAGTGCGCAGATTGCATATCCGATGCTCAATACCTGGCCAGAGCCTTTCACGGCAACACATGCAAGTTTAGCGGTGCGCGAAGAAAAAAGTGAGGGAAAAGAGCGAAATAAATCGCCCATCCGAAGATGGGCGAGGAGTGGTTAGTCACACTGTACTTTAATCGCGAGGCCGCCGCGGGAGGTTTCGCGGTATTTGGCGTTCATATCTTTCCCTGTTTCATACATCGTTTCGATGACTTTATCGAGAGAGACGCGCGGCTCGCTGGTGCGGCGCATCGCCATGCGTGAGGCGTTAATCGCTTTTACCGAAGCGATAGCGTTACGTTCAATGCACGGAACCTGAACCTGACCTGCCACCGGGTCGCAGGTGAGACCCAGATTGTGTTCCATACCGATTTCCGCCGCCACGCAAACCTGTTCCGGGCTGGCACCCAACAGCTCAGCCAGACCCGCAGCCGCCATGGAGCAGGCCACGCCCACTTCACCCTGACAACCCACTTCCGCACCGGAAATAGAGGCGTTCATTTTATAGAGCGCACCAATCGCCCCGGCGGCGAGGAAGTAGCGAATGTAGATATCCGGGCTGACGGATTCAATAAAGTGATCGTAGTAGGCCAGTACCGCTGGCACGATCCCGCAAGCGCCGTTAGTCGGCGCAGTAACCACGCGCCCCCCGGCGGCGTTCTCTTCATTCACTGCCAGCGCGAACATATTGACCCAATCGACCACGTTCATCGGGTCGTTAGAAAGTTTATCGCTGGCAACCAGCAGACGACGCAGGGCGGAGGCGCGACGCGGTACGCGCAGCGGCCCCGGCAGCACGCCTTCGGTGTTCATGCCACGATCGATACAGGCCTGCATGGTCTGCCAGACATTCGCAAAATACGCTTCAATCTCTTTCTTGCTGTGCAGTGCCAGTTCGTTCTGCATGACCATGCCGGAAAGTGACAGGCCGGTCTCTTTGCAGTAGTTCAGCATTTCGGTCGCGGACGCGAACGGGTAAGGCACGCTTACCTCATCGACCGAGTCTTTGCCGAAATGCTCTTCATCAACGATAAAACCGCCGCCGATGGAGTAATAGGTTTTGCTATAGACTTCCGTTTCACCCGCCCAGGCGTGGATCTGCATACCGTTTTCATGCAGCGGCAGGTTGCCGTTGTGGAAGCGCATGCCGTTGTCTTTCGGAAAATCGACTTCTTTGCGTCCCTGCGCCAGCAGCAGCCGGCCACGGGTTTCGACGTCGCGGATAAACGCGGGAATAGCATCAATATCGACCGTCGCAGGCTCGTTGCCCGCGAGGCCCATAATAATGGCGATATCAGTATGGTGACCTTTACCGGTTAACGAGAGCGAACCGTAGACGTCAACCGCCACGCGGGTGACATCATCAATCAAACCTTTTTCGACCAGGTCATCGACGAACTGCTTGCCTGCTTTCATCGGCCCTACAGTATGGGAAGATGAGGGGCCAATCCCCACCTTGAACATGTCGAATATACTAATCACGTTGTTACTCCTGACAGGGTTGCCGGCGTGTTGCGGCAACGATGTTATAATTGCGCATAGTGTATGAGGGAACCGGATATTCGGCTGAACTATTCACATGAATTAAACTAATGAATCGATACTATTTTACTAATGCCGAACATCTTGCTGTTACGCTAAGTATAGTCAGGGTTTCAGGCCTACCTGTAGCGCCAGTTCACGAATAATGCCGGCGGTCATTCCCCAGACAAAATAGTGCTGGTACCACGAAAGCCATACACGGTGTGAATCTCCACGGCGATGAATATCGAGTGGATGGTAACGCCCAAGTCGCAGCGCCTCCGCCAGCGGCATTTCGAAAACGGATGAGACTTCATCGACGCTGGCGTGATAGTGCAGATTTGGCGGGATCACGCCAACTACGGGCGTAACCTGAAAACCGGTCACGCTATCAACCGGGGGCAGCATACCGATGACCTCAACGCTCTCTGGCGGAATGGCCACCTCTTCCTGCGCTTCACGCAGCGCGGCGGCTATCAGCGACGCATCGGTGCTATCGACCGCGCCGCCGGGGAACGCTACTTGACCAGGATGTTTGCGCAACGTTGCCGAACGCTGGGTTAACAGCAATCCCGGTTCAGGACGCCGCACGATGGGCACCAGCACCGCCGCCTGCCGCTGATTGACCGCTAAGCGGTTCGCCTGTGGGCGCAGCAGTTGAAAACGGGAGAGAAAATCGTCCAGGTTCAGAGCGGGGGATGCCATGGTTAAGACTCCAGTTGATGCAGAATACGGTTAACTTTATCAAACGTTTCCTGATATTCCGCGGCTTCGTTGCTGTCTGCCACGATACCACCTCCTGCGGAACAGTAAACCTGACCACGCCAGGCGGTGACGGTGCGAATGGTGATGCTGGTATCCATATTGCCACAGGCGCTGAGATAACCAATGCTGCCGCACCAGGCGTTACGGCGATGCGGTTCGAGTTCGTCGATAATCTGCATGGCCCGCACTTTCGGCGCACCGGTAATCGAACCGCCGGGGAATGCAGCACGAAGCAGGTCGCTGGCGTGGAGCGTATCCGGCAAGGTCGCGGTAATCGTACTCACCAAATGGTGCACCGCCGGGAAGGGCTCCACCACAAACAGCTCCGGTACGCGAACGCTGCCCGGCACCGCGACGCGGCCAATATCGTTGCGCATCAAATCGACAATCATCAGATTCTCAGCGCGTTCTTTCGGTGAATTCGCCAGCCGTTCAGCCTGTGCTGCGTCTTCAGTGGCGTCGGCCAGACGGGGAAGCGTACCTTTAATCGGTCGCGTCTGAATTTCGCCTTGTTCCAGCAGAATAAACCGCTCCGGCGAGAGGCTTAAAATCGCGCCTTCTTCAAGTCGGATAAACGCGCTGAACGGTGCGCGGTTACTGCGGTTAAGCTGAATGAACGCTTGCCATTCATCGCCGGTATAGCTCGCCTGAAAACGCTGAGCAAGGTTGACCTGATAACAATCGCCGCTCTGCAGATACGCCTGTACCTGGCGGAATTTTTCGCCGTAGGTTTCCCGGCTCATATTTGCCTGCCACGCCGAGGTTAACGTAAATGGCCGCCCCGATTGCTTCTGCTGATTCAGCAGCCAGTCCAGGCGCTCCTGGACGTTATTCTGGCTGACCAGCGTTACTGTCTGGCGACGATGGTCGACAATCAGCGCCCAGTCATAAATACCCACTGCCATATCTGGCAGGTCGATATCCTGCTGCGCATGATGGGGAAGCTGCTCAAAGCGGCGACCCAAATCGTAGCCGAAAAGCCCCAGCGCACCGCCGATAAACGGCAAATCGGCAAGGGGAGTAGTATTAAATGCACAACCATCCACTTCAGCGTGTAAAAGCGAGAGCGGATCCTGCGTTGACACGGTATGCTCACTGCCGCGCGTGATCGTGGTTGTTTCGCCGTGCGTCACCAGGGTGATGAGAGGTTGCGCAACCAGAATGTCGTAACGACTGTGAGGATGCTCTGCATGACCCGAGTGGAGCAACATCGCCCATGGCTGGTGACTTAACGGCGCAAAATAGTGCTCGGCGGCATCCTGTCGCCACGGTAGCGTAATCATTGACGGGAGTAACATCTTCCTCAAACCCAAACAGCGTGAAATAATAAGCGCCAACAATGTAGCAGGAGTCAAAGATGTTTGCAGGATTACCTTCGCTGACCCACGAGCAGCAGCAACAAGCGGTAGAACGTATTCATGAACTCATTTCTCAGGGAGTGAGCAGCGGCGAAGCGATTGCGCAGGTCGCCGCAGAAATTCGCGCCACTCACAAGGGAGAACAGATCGTGGCGCGATTTGAAGATGAGGATGAAGAAGAGTAGGGCATTACACCGCGGCGATAATTTTAATTTCGACCTTATACTCCGCTTTCATCAATCTGGCCTGCACGGTGCAACGCACCGGCGCATGGCCCGCAACAACCCATTCATCCCACGCTTTGTTCATGGCGGCGAAATCATCTCCATTGGCGAGAAAAATCGTCGCATCAAGAATTTTGGTTTTATCGCTACCCTGTTTTTGCAAAATTGCGTCAATCTGCGCCAGGGTGTTTGCTGTTTGCTCGTAGGCATCCGCTTGCAGATTTTCCGGTACCCCGGTGTAGTACAGCGTCTGGTTGTGAATCACGACATCAGACCAGCGGGCTTCGGCATCTATACGCGTAATCGTCATTGCAGTTTCCTCTGTTGAAATTCCTTTAAGGGCGCAAGAGTGCCATATTGTTGCCCGGTCGTCATCCGTTCGACTGGCGAAAGGACGGTCGGCCTGACATAATCACTGTCCAAATAAACAGGGGGCAGTGTGACGGACGATTTTGCAGCAGACGGTCAGTTAGCGAAAGCGATTACCGGTTTTAAACCACGCGAACCGCAGCGTCAGATGGCGCACGCCGTGGCGCAGTCAATCCGTGACGGCGAGCCGCTGGTGGTTGAAGCAGGAACCGGCACCGGAAAAACCTACGCCTACCTTGCGCCAGCGCTGCGCGCCGATAAAAAGGTCATTATCTCTACTGGTTCGAAAGCGTTGCAGGATCAGCTCTACAGCCGTGATTTACCGACGGTGGCAAAAGCCCTGGAATTCAAAGGCAAACTGGCGTTGCTGAAAGGGCGTTCCAACTACTTGTGTATTGAACGTCTTGAACAGCAGGCGCTCGCGGGCGGCGATCTGCCCGTCAACACGTTAAGCGATGTGATTTTGCTACGCTCGTGGGCGAATCAGACAATAGATGGCGACATCAGCACCTGTGTCAGCGTCGCGGAAGATTCGCAGGCCTGGCCGCTGGTGACCAGCACCAATGACAACTGTCTCGGTAGCGACTGCCCCCAGTACGCCGACTGCTTTGTGGTGAAGGCGCGTAAAAAAGCGATGGATGCCGATGTGGTGGTGGTCAACCATCACCTGTTTCTGGCCGATATGGTGGTTAAAGAGAGCGGTTTCGGTGAACTCATTCCCGAAGCCGAGGTAATGATTTTCGATGAAGCGCATCAGCTTCCGGATATCGCCAGCCAGTATTTTGGCCAATCGCTCTCCAGCCGACAGCTGTTAGACCTCGCCAAAGACATCACCATCGCCTACCGCACGGAACTGAAAGACACTCAACAACTGCAAAAATGTGCCGACCGCCTGGCGCAGGCCACCCAGGATTTCCGCTTGCAGTTGGGTGACCCTGGCTACCGCGGGAATCTGCGTGAACTGCTGGCGGATAACACCATTCAGCGCGCGCTTCTGCTGTTAGATGATGCGCTGGAGCTCTGCTATGACGTCGCCAAACTCTCGCTCGGGCGCTCAGCCTTACTGGACGCGGCCTTTGAACGTGCGACGCTGTATCGTGCGCGACTCAAGCGGCTTAAAGACGTCAATCAGCCCGGTTACAGCTACTGGTATGAATGCAACTCGCGCCACTTTACCATGGCGCTCACGCCGCTCACGGTTGCCGATAAATTCAAAGAAGTGATGGCGCAGAAGCCGGGTAGCTGGATTTTTACCTCGGCCACCTTATCGGTAAACGACGATCTGCATCACTTCACCGATCGTCTCGGCATCGGAGAGGCGCACTCACTTCTGTTGCCGAGCCCGTTTGACTATGCGCATCAGGCGTTGCTGTGCGTGCCGCGCAACCTGCCGTTACCTAATCAGCCGGGCGCGGCGCGGCATCTGGCAGCCATGTTAAAACCTATCATCGAAGCCAACGATGGGCGCTGTTTTATGCTTTGTACCTCACATGCCATGATGCGCGACCTTGCCGAACAGTTCCGCGCCACCATGACGTTACCGGTGTTGCTTCAGGGCGAAACCAGTAAAGGCCAACTGCTGCAACAATTTGTCAGTGCCGGGAACGCGCTGTTGGTGGCGACCAGCAGCTTCTGGGAAGGCGTGGACGTGCGCGGCGATGCGCTCTCGTTGGTGATCATCGACAAACTGCCCTTTACCTCTCCGGACGATCCATTGCTTAAGGCGCGAATGGAAGATTGTCGTCTGCGTGGCGGCGATCCGTTTGAAGAAGTACAGCTTCCGGATGCGGTCATCACCCTCAAACAGGGCGTGGGGCGTCTGATTCGCGACACGGACGATCGTGGCGTGCTGGTGATTTGCGACAATCGACTGGTGATGCGTCCGTATGGCGCAACCTTCCTTGCCAGCCTGCCGCCTGCGCCGCGCACGCGAGATATCGGACGCGCGGTGCGCTTCCTGGCGATGTCATCCATTCGTTAACAGGGGCGCAGCCTGGTACAAAGTGTGCTAAGATGCGCGCCATTTTATTGATCTGCAATTGCGAGAGCGCGACGAATCATGCGAATTCTGGCTATCGACACCGCCACGGAAGCCTGCTCGGCTGCCCTGTGGAATACCGGTGAAATCTGTGCTCATTTTGAACTCTGTCCTCGTGAACACACCCAACGCATTCTGCCTGTAGTGCAGGATATTCTTAGCCAAAGTGGCGTCACCTTAGCGGAGCTGGACGCGCTGGCGTTTGGCCGTGGGCCCGGTAGTTTTACCGGTGTGCGTATCGGTATCGGTATTGCGCAGGGGCTGGCGCTGGGTGCTGAACTGCCGATGATTGGTGTCTCGACGCTTGCGACGATGGCGCAGGGCGCATTCCGCAAAAGCGGCGCGACGCGTGTTCTGGCAGCCATTGATGCGCGAATGGGCGAGGTCTACTGGGCGGAGTACGTTCGCGACGACCAGGGGATCTGGCACGGCGAAGAGAGTGAAGCGGTGCTGAAGCCAGAAGCGGTGAAAGAACGCCTCATGCAGTTATCCGGTGAATGGGTCACCGTGGGAACCGGTTGGCCGGCATGGCCAGATCTGGCCGCCGACGCCACGCACCTCACGATTACCGATGGTGAGGTACTACTGCCCGCGGCTGAAGACATGCTGCCCATCGCGGTTTATCTGCTGGAGCAGGGCAAAACCGTCGCCGTTGAGAAAGCCGAACCTAAATATTTACGCAACGAAGTGGCATGGAAGAAACTTCCGGGCCGTGAATGAATCTTAGTAAGTAAATACTGAGAAAAAGGAGTTGCATCATGGCGGGTCAAAAAGCGGTCGTTCGCGTTGCTCTTGCGGGGCTTATTGCCGTCGCACTGAGTGGCTGCGTCAGCGTGCCGGATGCTATTAAGGGCAGTAGCCTAACGCCGCAGCAGGATCTGGTGCGCGTGATGGCGTCGCCGCAACTGTATGTCGGCCAGGAGTCCCGTTTCGGTGGGAAAGTTGTCAATGTGCAGAATACCAACGGGAATACGCGTCTGGAAATTGCTACCGTGCCGCTCGACAGCGGTGCGCGCCCGATTCTTGGAGAACCTTCACGCGGGCGAATTTATGCCGATGTGAGCGGTTTCCTCGATCCCGTCGATTTCCGTGGGCAACTGGTCACGGTGGTCGGCCCGATCGCGGGTACGGTGGAAGGCAAGATAGGCAATACCGCCTACCAATATCTGCGTGTTCAGGTCACCGGCTATAAACGCTGGCGCGTGACCCAGCAGGTGGTGATGCCACCGCAGCCGATCGATCCCTGGTTCTACGGCCCGCATCCGTGGCGTGGGGGATATGGCTATGGTGGTTGGGGATGGTATAACCCCGGCCCCGCTCAGGTACAAACCATCGTTACTGAATAACGAATTGATTTGTAAAAGAAAAGAGACAGCGGCTAGTCCGCTGTCTCTTTATTTAGCTGGTACTAGAAAAATAAAAAGTGACGCGCTTCGCAACCTGCGTTTTGTGTAATTAATAAACTGGTACGCTGAGTTAATATTATGTTAACGGATGGTTTATTAATTGGGGTTGTGATGACGACGAATACGCATTTTAGAGGTGATACTTTGAAGAAGGTTTGGCTCAACCGTTATCCGTCCGATGTGCCGGCGGATATCAATCCTGACCGTTATCAATCCCTGGTTGAACTCTTCGAACATGCCACGACGCGCTATGCTGATCAGCCCGCGTTCGTCAACATGGGCGAAGTGATGACGTTTCGTAAACTGGAAGAGCGCAGTCGTGCGTTCGCCGCCTATCTTCAGCAGGGGCTGGGGTTACAGAAGGGCGATCGCGTGGCGTTGATGATGCCAAACCTGCTGCAATATCCGGTCGCGCTGTTCGGTATTCTGCGCGCGGGCATGATTGCGGTGAACGTCAACCCGCTTTACACCCCGCGTGAGCTGGAGCATCAGCTCAACGACAGCGGTGCGGCAGCGATTGTGATCGTCTCCAACTTTGCCCATACCCTTGAAAAAGTGGTCGAGAAAACCCAGGTAAAGCACGTTATTCTGACGCGCATGGGCGATCAGCTTTCCACCGCGAAAGGGACGCTGGTTAATTTTGTGGTGAAGTACATTAAGCGTCTGGTGCCGAAATACCATCTGCCTGATGCTATCTCTTTTCGTCGCGCGCTGCACAACGGCTATCGGCTTCAGTATGTTAAACCTGAGATCAGCGCTGACGATCTCGCGTTCCTGCAATATACCGGCGGTACTACCGGTGTGGCGAAAGGCGCGATGCTCACGCACCGCAATATGCTTGCCAACCTCGAACAGGTTAACGCCACCTACGGGCCGCTGTTGCATCGCGGTACGGAGCTTGTGATCACCGCACTGCCGCTTTATCACATCTTTGCGCTCACCATGAACTGCCTGCTGTTTATTGAGTTGGGCGGTAAGAACGTGTTAATCACCAACCCGCGCGATATTCCGGGGCTGGTGAAGGAGTTGGCAAAGTATCCGTTTACCGCGATGACCGGAGTGAATACCTTATTTAACGCGTTGCTGAACAACAAAGAGTTTCAGCAGCTCGATTTCTCGACGCTGCACCTTTCGGCAGGTGGCGGTATGCCGGTACAACATGCGGTTGCCGACCGCTGGGTAAAACTGACCGGGCAGTATCTGCTGGAAGGCTATGGCCTGACGGAGTGCTCGCCGCTGGTGAGCGTAAATCCACACGATATCGACTATCACAGCGGCAGCATTGGCCTGCCGGTGCCGTCCACCGACGTTAAGCTTGTGGACGACGACGATAACGAAGTGGCGCACGGCGAGCCGGGCGAACTGTGCGTGAAAGGGCCACAGGTGATGCTTGGCTACTGGCAGCGTCCGGATGCGACAGACGAAATCATCAAAGACGGCTGGCTGCATACCGGCGATATCGCGGTAATGGATGACGAGGGCTTCCTGCGCATTGTCGATCGCAAAAAAGACATGATTCTGGTCTCTGGCTTCAATGTGTATCCAAATGAAATTGAAGATGTGGTGATGCAGCATCCTGGCGTTCAGGAAGTGGCCGCCGTCGGCGTACCGGCGGGAAGTAGCGGCGAAACGGTGAAAATTTTTGTCGTTAAGAAAGATGCCTCGTTAACCGATGACGCGCTCATTACCTTCTGCCGACGCCAGTTGACGGGCTATAAAGTGCCAAAACTTGTCGAATTCCGTGATGAATTACCGAAGTCTAACGTTGGTAAGATTTTGAGACGAGAATTACGTGACGAAGCCCGTACTAAAGTAGAGAATAAAGGCTGAGAAATTTTTAAGTCGCCAGACGCCGGCTATGCCGGCGTTTTTATTGGGCGCAACCTAAGAGAGTATGATTTGAACTATCAGATGATCACCACCAACGAAGCGCTCAGCACCTTGTGCGATGCCGTTTCGCAGGTCACTTCCATCGCGCTGGACACTGAGTTTGTCCGCACCCGAACCTATTATCCGCAGTTGGGATTAATTCAACTGTTTGATGGACAGCAAACGTCGCTTATCGATCCGCTCGGCATTACCGACTGGGCACCGCTACAGGCGATTTTGCAGAATACGGATATCACCAAGTTTCTGCACGCGGGCAGTGAAGACCTGGAAGTGTTTCTGAATGTTTTCGGTTCAATGCCAAAACCGCTGATTGACACCCAAATTCTGGCTGCGTTTTGTGGCCGCCCAATGTCCTGGGGCTTCGCGGCAATGGTGGAAGAGTATACCGGCGTTAAACTGGATAAAAGCGAATCGCGTACCGACTGGCTGGCGCGCCCGCTGACCGAGCGTCAATGCATCTATGCGGCCGCAGACGTCTGGTATCTGCTCCCTATCGCGCATAAGCTGATGGCGGAAACAGAACAGGCTGGTCGCTTAGAGGCTGCACTGGATGAGTGTCGTCTTATGCAGCAGCGCCGTCAGGAAGTGGTTGACCCGGCTGAAGCCTGGCGCGACATCACCAACGCCTGGCAGCTGCGTACGCGTCAGCTTGCGTGCCTGCAACTTCTCGCCGACTGGCGTCTGCGTAAAGCCCGTGAGCGCGATCTGGCGGTGAATTTTGTGGTGCGTGAAGAACATTTGTGGAGCGTGGCACGCTATATGCCGGGCAGCATGGGCGAGCTCGATAGCCTGGGTCTTTCCGGTAGCGAAATCCGCTTCCATGGTAAAACGCTGCTGAGCCTGGTGGCAAAAGCGCAGGCACTGCCCGAAGACGCATTGCCGGAGCCGCTGCTGAACCTGATGGATATGCCGGGCTATCGCAAGGCGTTTAAAGAGATTAAAGCGCTGGTGCAGGAAGTGGGGCAGGAGTCTGGCGTCAGTGCTGAACTACTGGCGTCGCGTCGCCAGATTAACCAGTTGCTGAACTGGCACTGGCAACTGAAAACCTTCGCCAGCGCACCGGAGATGATCTCCGGCTGGCGCGGCGAACTGCTGAGTGGCCGTCTTGACGCGCTGCTCGCCGAGTATCCGCGCTAAAAAAGAAACCCCGGTGGCCTGCGCCATCCGGGGTTTTTCTCACATCGACCAGTGATATCAGGACTTCGACTCTTCCGCTTCTGGTAAGGTCACGTTAAGTTCCAGAATCGAGATATCCCCGTCTTTCTGCTCCAGCTGTACGGTCACCATTTCCGGGTCAATCTGAATATATTTACAGATGACTTCCAGGATGTCCTTGCGCAGTTGCGGCAGGTAATGCGGTTCAGCATCGCTGCGGCGGCGTTCTGCCACAATAATCTGTAAGCGTTCTTTCGCGATATTCGCGGTGCTCTTTTTTCGTGAGAGAAAAAAGTCGAGTAATGCCATAATTTATCCTCCGAACAGGCGTTTGAGGAAACCTTTCTTCTCTTCTTCAATGAAGCGGAAAGGACGTTCTTCTCCCAACAGACGATCCACGGTGTCGGCGTAGGCTTTACCTGCATCCGACACTGCATCCAGAATAACCGGTTCACCCTGGTTGGATGCGCGCAGCACAGATTGATCTTCCGGGATAACGCCGACCAGTTTGATGCGCAGAATTTCCAGCACATCTTCCATGCTCAGCATATCGCCTTTGTTTACACGACCCGGATTGTAGCGGGTCAGCAGAAGGTGTTCTTTGATAGGCTCTTCACCGTTTTCCGCACGACGCGATTTTGAGGCCAGAATGCCCAGAATACGGTCGGAGTCACGCACGGAAGAGACTTCCGGGTTAGTGGTGATGATCGCTTCATCAGCGAAGTAAAGCGCCATCAGCGCGCCGGTTTCGATACCCGCCGGGGAGTCGCAGACAACAAAGTCGAACTCCATCTTCTTCAGCTCGTCGAGCACTTTCTCGACGCCTTCGCGAGTCAATGCGTCTTTATCACGAGTCTGAGACGCCGGGAGAATAAACAGATTTTCCGTGCGCTTATCTTTGATTAGCGCCTGGTTCAGCGTGGCATCGCCCTGAATAACGTTAACGAAATCATACACAACGCGGCGTTCACAGCCCATAATCAGGTCGAGGTTACGCAGGCCGATATCGAAGTCGATAACGACAGTTTTCTTTCCCTTCTGCGCCAAACCAGTCGCGATGGCCGCGCTGGAGGTGGTTTTGCCCACGCCCCCTTTACCCGAAGTCACAACAATAATGCGTGCCATAGAAATTCCTTGTTAAAAGGGATTAATTAAACGGTTGAATTGTCAAAGCGCTGTTGTCTAAGCGCAGACGCGCCGCTTTGCCATAAAACTCGGCTGGGATTTGATCGCTCAGCCAATATTCCCCGGCAATGGACATTAATTCCGCTGCCAGATGTGTACAAAAAATTTGTGCTTCTCGATCGCCAGATGCGCCAGCCAGCACGCGTCCCCGCATCATGCCATAAACATGAATGTTACCATCAGCGATAAGCTCAGCGCCTGCGCTTACGTGGTTTGTAACAATCAGATCACAGTTTGGCGCATAAATGCGCTGACCGGAACGAACCGGCATATCAATCAATCGCGTTTTTGTGATCGTGCTAACAGTTGGGGCAGGTTCTGGCTGAGGTTGCGGTTCGACGGGAGCAGGGCGGGCGATTTTTTCTTTACCCTCAGTGAGTAAAGGCAGGCCCGCTTTGTCGATTTCGGCTTTCATTCGCGGGTTCTTCGCGCCGCTCACGCCCACAATACGCAAGCCTGCAGCGTTAATCGCCTGCTGCAACGGCTGCCATTGGGTCGTCTCTTCCAGACTACTGACGTTGACCACCACCGGCGCGTGACGAAAAAAAGCCGGAGCCTGAGCCACCTTGTCTTCTAACGCCTGACGAATAATCTCGGGATTTGCCTCATGCAAATGCACCACTGATAAAGTGAAGCTACTGCCTTTAAGTTCGATTGGCGTGTTTGACATCCTGGCCTTACTCAATTTGCTATTTATCATCCAGCACAATGCGGTGATATTCCGAAGACTATCAGGCATGTTATAGTCACTGATATATAGAGGCAAGTCACCACGGGCTTAAATAAGAGTAAAAGTATGTTTTGTGTGATCTACCGGAGCGCTAAACGCGACCAAACCTATCTTTATGTCGAAAAAAGAGACGATTTCTCCCGCGTGCCTGAGGAGTTGATGAAAGGCTTTGGCCAACCGCAGCTGGCGATGCTGCTGCCGCTGGATGGGCGTAAACAGCTGGTAAACGCCGATCTTGAGAAAGTTAAACAGGCACTCAAAGATCAGGGATATTATTTACAGATCCCGCCGCCGCCGGAGAATTTACTGAAACAGCATCTGGCCGAATCAGGTAAACCGCAAGATTAATCCTGGTCTGTTATTGATGTTGGTCGAAAAATGAGTCTATTAGTTATAACAAATATGTTTGAAAAACGAATAGGGGAAACGAATGTATCAGCATCATAACTGGCAAGGCGCACTGCTCGATTATCCGGTGAGTAAAGTTGTTTGTGTTGGCAGTAATTACGCAAAGCACATTCAGGAAATGGGCAGCGCTATTCCGGATGAACCGGTGTTGTTTATCAAACCGGAAACCGCGCTTTGTGATATTCGCCAGCCGCTGGTGTTGCCGCAGGGACTGGGTTCAGTCCATCATGAAGTCGAACTGGCGGTACTGATTGGCGCAACATTGCGTCAGGCAACCGAAGAACACGTTCAAAAAGCGATTGCGGGTTATGGTGTGGCGCTGGATCTCACGCTGCGCGATGTGCAGGGAAAAATGAAGAAAGCGGGGCAACCATGGGAAAAAGCCAAAGGCTTTGATAATTCCTGTCCGATTTCTGGTTTTATCCCGGCGGCCGAGTTCGAAAGCGATCCGCAGAATACGCCGCTGGCGTTAACGGTTAACGGTGAAGTGCGCCAGCAAGGCACGACGGCCGACATGATCCACAAAATCGTCCCATTGATTGCTTACATGAGCCGCTTCTTTACTCTTAAACCGGGCGATGTCGTATTGACCGGTACGCCGGAAGGCGTGGGGCCTTTAGTGAGCGGCGATGAACTGACCGTACAGTTCAACGGTCTTTCTCTCTCAACCCGCGTGCTGTAATCCCTTCTTGCCGCCCTGATTGGGCGGCAAAACTTGCATCCCTGTGCCAGACTGGTTATAAGGTGCACCCCGGTTTTTGATGTGGACATCCTTATGAGCGAAATACCTTTCTGGCAAAGCAAAACTCTCGACGAAATGACTGACGCCGAGTGGGAATCGCTGTGCGATGGTTGTGGGCAGTGTTGCCTGCATAAACTGATGGATGAAGACACGGATGAAATCTATTTCACCAACGTTGCCTGTCGTCAGCTGAACATCAAAACCTGTCAGTGCCGTAACTACGAACGTCGCTTCGACTATGAGCCGGACTGCATCAAACTCACTCGCGAGAATTTGCCGACCTTCGAATGGTTGCCGCACACCTGCGCCTATCGCCTGCTGGCGGAGGGGAAAGATCTGCCAAAGTGGCATCCGCTGTTAACAGGTTCGAAAGCGGCAATGCACGGTGAGCGGATTTCTGTACGTCATATTGCGGTGAAAGAGTCGGAAGTCCGCGACTGGCAGGATCATATCCTTAATAAGCCGGAGTGGGCGGATTAAGGTGCCTCCATACTGAAAATAGACCCTGAATGAAAATTAAGAGTTAATGAGATTGAGCTAATTGCCATTATCCATTATCACTAATATGGATATTCAATTCGGGAAGCAACTATCATGTATCAGCCTCGTACTCTTAAGACTCTTCTTGCGGCGGCAATAACGTGTTTGCTTGTCGCCTCACCCGTTTTTGCAAACCCCGGCAATGGCAATGGCAATGGTAATGGGGGCAATCACGGCAATAGTGGTAATCATGGTAATAGCGGTAATCAGGGAAATCACGCAAGCAAAGGACAGGGAAATAATGGGCAGGCCAGCGGCAAATCGTCCGGAAGTCAGGAGCACCGTAAAAATTACGGTAAGCCTGACCATGTTAGCCGCGATATCCCTGTTTCCCGCGCCCGTGATCTTGCCGTCAATTATGGTTTAACAGGCTATGCCGCGCTACCGCCAGGCATTGCCAGGAATGTCGCCCGCGGCAAACCGCTTCCTCCGGGAATTGCAAAAAAAGCGGTGCCCGCATCGATGTTGAATGAATTACCTTACTATCCAGGCTATGAATGGCGTATTGTCGGTCGCGACCTGGTTCTGGTTGCCCTTAGCACCGCTGTTGTCACAGCGATTATTAATGGCGTATTTGACTAAGCCCCCTACAAAAAACGCTCCCTCGGGAGCGTTTTTCTTATCGACCAAACAGGTCGCGTTTTTTCGGCTTAAACGGCTGAGCAATAATCACCAGCACGGCGACCACCAGATAGGCCGCGAAGATACCGACCAGCCACTGCGGCATTTCCAGCGACAGGAACGACCACTGACGCACCGCGCAGTCGCCGGATGCGACAAATACCTGTGGCAGCCATTTATCGAGTGGCAGCCAGGTCGGGAAGCGTGCGGCAAAGTCGCAGGTCATAAACGGCGAAGGATGCAGCTGAATCATCGTGTGCTCCCAGGCAAGCTGTAAACCACGAATTGCGCTGTAAATCCAAATCACCATGGCGACGTAACGCAGCGGCGTTTTCGGGGCGATGGCACCGACAATACCTGCACCCATAATGCCGAACAGGGCGCAACGCTCGTAGATACACATGACGCATGGCTGAAGCAGCATAATGTGCTGGAAATACAGCGCCACGAGTTCAAGTGCAAAGGCAGTAAACGCCATCAACAACCACGCGCCACGGCCTCGTGAGCACTGGTTCAAATATCGCAACATAATCATTTCCCTGGAACATGTTTAAGAGCAGCAGTGTAAACCAAAAAAATTCTGCCGCCACTGACGTTTAGCAATTATTACGTAAATGAACATTAATTGCCCGGCACTATTAGCCGGGCAGTACCGTCTTAAGGCAGATGTGGGGAAGGGATCCAACCCAGCGCCAACAGCCAGTTGCTGGCGGGTTGCAGGGCAAATTCAACGCACAGTAGCCCCACCACCGTTAGTACAATGGTGTATGGCAGCGCCATCCAGACCATGCGGCCATAAGAAAGTCGTATGAGTGGTGCCAGCGCCGAGGTCAACAGGAACAGGAATGCCGCCTGGCCGTTAGGTGTGGCGACGGAGGGCAGGTTAGTGCCGGTGTTAATCGCGACCGCCAGCATCTCAAATTGTTTGAGGTCGATGGCACCCGACTCCAGCGCGGCCTTCACTTCGTTGATATAGACGGTTCCCACAAACACGTTGTCGGAAATCGACGACAGCAAACCATTGAAGATATAGAACAGCGAACGTTGTGCGTGCGGCGAGGCTTGCAGCACAAAGTCGATGATCGGCGCAAACAGATGCTGGTCAATAATCACCGCCACGACCGCGAAGAAGACAGTCAGTAGCGCGGTGAAAGGCAGCGCCTCGGTGAAAGCTTTGCCGATGGCATGTTCATCGGTAATGCCGGTAAACGAGGTGGCAAAGATGATAACCGACAGACCAATTAACCCAACCTCTGCCAGGTGGAAAGCCAGTGCCAGCACCAGCCAGACGCCAATTATCGCCTGAACGCACAGACGCATGGTGTCCTGGCGCGAGCGCTGTTTGCGGCTTCGCTCATCAAAATCATGCAGCGTTTTGCGCACAGTCTCCGGAAGCGTGGCTCCATAACCAAACAGCTTGAATTTCTCCAGCAGCAGACAGGTGGTGATGCCGCAAATAAACACCGGCACAGTCACCGGGGCCATCCGCATAAAGAACTCCCCGAAGTGCCAGCCAGAGGCTTTGGCGATAATCAGGTTCTGTGGTTCCCCGACCATCGTCATCACGCCGCCAAGCGCGGTGCCGACGCCTGCGTGCATCATCAGGCTGCGCAGAAACGCGCGGAATTGCTCCAGTACTTCGCGATAGTGCTTATCGATGTGGCTATCATCGAGCAAATCGTCATCGTCAGTACGGCTTGACGCCGCACGGTGATAAATGCCGTAGAAACCCACTGCGACGCTGATGATCACCGCCACGACCGTCAGCGCATCAAGGAAGGCTGACAAGAACGCCGCCGCAAGGCAAAACGCCAGCGAGAGCAACATTTTGCTGCTAATGCTCAGCAACAAGCGGGTGAAAATAAACAGCAGCAGCTGCTTCATAAAGTAGATACCGGCGACCATGAAGATCAGCAACAGCAACACTTCGAGATTAGCTGCAACCTCTTCACGCACATGTTCGGCTGAGGTCATACCGACAATCACTGCTTCAATCGCCAGCAGCCCACCGGGGATCAACGGATAGCATTTGAGCGCCATCGCCAGAGTGAAGATAAACTCGATAACCAGCAGCCATCCTGCGAGAAAAGGGTTAACGAGAAAGATAATCGGGTTAATTACCAGGAATATCAGGAGTAAAAGTTTATACCAGTCGGGGGATTGCCCGAGAAAGTTGCGCCATAACGCGCGACAGTATGAGATTTCCATGACCAATAGTCTGCCTCGTAGAAGTCATCTTTTGTTACAACCAGGGCTGAAACTCTAGCAGAGATCGCCGCAAAAAACGTCCTTAAGTGCGGAAAAGGAAAATCAAAAAATGAAACGGCGATCCCTTTTTAATTCGCTTCGTGTGCTATCTGCTGTTGAAGCGGTCTGGTATGATGAGTGGATTGCAACGCTGTGTAATGGAAATTCTAACTATGGTCATTAAGGCGCAAAGCCCGGCGGGTTTCGCGGAAGAGTATATTGTTGAAAGCATCTGGAATAACCGTTTTCCTCCGGGGTCTATTCTGCCTGCCGAGCGCGAACTTTCTGAACTGATTGGTGTGACCCGTACAACCTTACGTGAAGTGTTGCAGCGTCTGGCCCGTGATGGCTGGTTGACTATCCAGCACGGTAAGCCAACGAAAGTAAACAACTTCTGGGAAACGTCCGGCCTCAATATTCTGGAAACGCTGGCGCGTCTCGATCACGAAAGCGTCCCGCAACTGCTCGATAACCTGCTTTCCGTGCGTACCAACATCGCCACCATCTTTATCCGCACCGCATTTCGTCAGCATCCTGACAAAGCGCTGGAAGTGCTGGCTACCGCGCGCGAAGTCGAAGACTACGCCGATGCGTTTGCCGAGCTTGATTACAACATTTTCCGTGGTCTGGCGTTTGCCTCTGGTAACCCGATTTATGGCCTGATTCTGAACGGTATGAAAGGGCTCTATACCCGAATTGGTCGTCACTATTTCGCCAATCCGGAAGCGCGTAGCTGCGCGCTGGGGTTCTATCATCGCTTAACCGAACTGTGTGAGCAGGGTCTGCATGACCAGGTGTATGAAACCGTGCGTCGTTATGGCCATGACAGTGGCGAGATTTGGCACCGGATGCAGAAAAGTATGCCGGGCGGCGTGTAAGCATTCATAGAAAAAGCCTCTCAATTGAGAGGCTTTTTTGTATCACAACGCGCCCGGTCTCGGCGGGCAACGCTCCAGTAATTCAACACTGCCATCCGCATTTTGCTGCTCAAGATGCACTTCAAAGCCCCACAGACGGTGCACATGCTTGAGCACTTCACGACGGCCTTTGTCCAGCGGCGCGCGGTTGTGCGGCACATAGCGCAGCGTCAGCGAACGGTCGCCGCGCAGGTCCACATTCCACACCTGAATATTTGGCTCCAGGTTACTGAGATTATATTGTGACGAAAGCTGGGCACGAATTTCGCGATAGCCGCTTTCGTTGTGAATGGCTGAGATCTCCAGATAGTTATTGCGGTCGTCATCCAGTACCGTAAACAGGCGGAAATCACGCATGACTTTCGGTGACAGGAACTGGCTGATAAAACTTTCATCTTTAAAATCGCGCATCGCAAAATGCAGCGTTTCCAGCCAGTCCGATCCCGCCATATCCGGGAACCAGTAGCGGTCTTCTTCCGTCGGCGTCTGGCAAATACGTTTGATATCCTGGAACATGGCAAAGCCCAGCGCATAGGGGTTAATACCGCTGTACCACGGGCTGTTATACGGTGGCTGGAAGACCACATTGGTGTGGCTGTGCAGAAATTCCAGCATAAAACGCTCGGTCACTTTCCCTTCATCATACAGATGGTTGAGAATGGTGTAGTGCCAGAACGTGGCCCAGCCCTCGTTCATCACTTGCGTCTGTTTCTGCGGATAAAAATACTGGCTTACCTTACGTACAATGCGCATGATTTCGCGCTGCCACGGCTCCAGTAACGGCGCGTTTTTCTCCATAAAATAGAGCAGGTTCTCCTGCGGCTCGGAAGGGTAACGGCGCGCGGATTCCACCGTTTTCTCCTCTTCACGCTTCGGCAGAGTACGCCATAACATATTCACCTGGCTTTGCAGATACTCTTCACGGCTTTTCTGCCGGGCTTTCTCCTCCTGCAGCGAGATCTTTTGCGGACGTTTATAGCGATCCACACCGTAGTTCATCAGCGCATGGCAGGAGTCGAGCAGTTTTTCCACTTCATCGACACCATAGCGTTCCTCACACTCGCTAATGTATTTGCGGGCGAAAAGCAGGTAATCGACGATGGAGCTGGCATCCGTCCAGCTACGGAAAAGATAGTTATTCTTAAAGAAGGAGTTATGCCCGTAGCAGGCGTGCGCCATTACCAGTGCCTGCATGGTAATGGTGTTCTCCTCCATCAAATAAGCGATACAGGGATTGGAGTTAATCACAATCTCATAGGCCAGCCCCTGCTGGCCATGCTTATAGGCCTGCTCAGTCTCGATAAACTTCTTACCGAACGACCAGTGGGTATAGTTAATTGGCATCCCGATGCTGGAATAAGCATCCATCATCTGCTCAGAGGTAATGACTTCGATTTGATGGGGATAGGTATCCAGCCGGTAGAGTTTGGCTACCCGGTCTATCTCAACCAGATAGGTTTCCAGCAGGGGAAATGTCCAGTCGGGTCCGTCGCTTAAACGCGTGCTGTCCTTATTCATCGAATCAATCGTTGCCATTAGCGCGCCCTCATTGTTGGCGACTCTCTCTGTCTGGAGAGCCTCAGTAAAAGAATAGAACACCTGGGAAAAACTGTAACAAGCACCCATTTTTTTCTTCGCGATTTCTTCATTTTGATGACGATATTTTTACAATTATGCAGCATATTATGCTGGGTAAAATTATTGCTTAGCAGGAGATGTTGATTCTCGCATGCCAGCGCTGGCGGGGTTGTATGTGAACTACGTCACCATAAAAAAAGCCTATGTTGAATAATATTTTCATCTGGGTTATCAATTTGTAATCAGAAGATTGTTCTTTTACTCAATTCGATTCTGGAGTAGCTATGCACGTTGTCATACTGGGAAGTGGCGTAGTGGGCGTGACCAGCGCCTGGTATTTAAGTCAGGCAGGACATCAGGTTACGGTTATCGATCGGGAAGCGGGCCCGGCAATGGAGACCAGCGCCGGAAATGCCGGGCAGATCTCCCCCGGTTACGCGGCACCCTGGGCGGCGCCGGGCGTGCCGCTGAAGGCGATTAAATGGATGTTCCAGCGCCACGCACCGCTGGCGATAAGCCTCGATGGCACGCAGTTCCAGTTGAAATGGATGTGGCAAATGCTGCGCAACTGCGACACGCGCCACTACATGGAAAACAAAGGCCGCATGGTGCGTCTGGCGGAGTACAGCCGCGACTGCCTGAAAGCGCTACGTGAATCCACCGGGATTGCCTACGAAGGACGGCAGGGCGGCACGTTGCAGCTTTTCCGCACCGCACAGCAGTATGAGAACGCGATGCGCGACATTGCTGTACTGGAAGACGCGGGCGTGCCGTATCAATTACTGGAATCCGCCCGACTTGCCGAGGTTGAGCCTGCGCTGGCAAGCGTGGCGCACAAACTGACGGGGGGCCTGCGTTTACCGAACGATGAAACCGGCGACTGTCGGCTATTCACCCAGCGTCTGGCGCAGATGGCTGAAAACGCGGGCGTTACCTTCCGCTATAACACGCCTGTCGATGCGCTGCTGCGGGAAGGTGAGCACATCTATGGCGTGAAGTGCGGCGATGAATTGATTAAAGCCGATGCTTACGTGATGGCGTTTGGTTCCTATTCCACCGCGATGCTCAAAGGGTTGGTGGACATTCCGGTGTATCCGCTAAAAGGGTATTCGCTCACCATTCCGGTGAAGGAAGAGGCGGGTGCACCGGTTTCGACTATCCTTGATGAAACCTACAAAATTGCCATTACGCGTTTTGATAATCGTATTCGCGTTGGCGGGATGGCAGAAATTGTTGGTTTCAACACTGAACTGCTGCAACCTCGCCGTGAAACACTGGAAATGGTGGTGGGCGATCTGTTCCCGCGCGGTGGCTATATTGAACAAGCCACGTTCTGGACCGGCCTGCGCCCCATGACGCCGGACGGCACGCCAATCATTGGCAAAACCGCATTCAAAAATCTGTGGCTGAACACGGGCCACGGCACGCTGGGCTGGACGATGTCCTGCGGTTCCGGGCAGTTAATCAGCGATTTAATCTCCGGGCGTACGCCTGCCATTCCTTATGACGATCTAAGCGTGGCGCGCTACTCGCCGGGCTTTACGCCGTTGCGTCCTCAGCATCTGCACGGCGCTCATCAATAAGGAGAAAGCATGTCTCGTCCTGTAGAAGCCAGCATCGATCTTTCGGCGTTGCGGCAAAATCTCAACGTTGTACGGCGTGCGGCACCGAACTCCCGTGTCTGGTCGGTGGTAAAAGCCGATGCTTACGGGCATGGCCTGAAGCATGTCTGGGGTGGGCTACGCGATACGGATGGTTTTGCGATGCTCAACCTTGAAGACGCCATTCGGCTTCGCGAGTGGGGCTGGAAAGGGCCTGTTCTGCTGCTGGAAGGGTTCTTCCATGCCGATGAGCTGGAGCTATTTGATAAGTATCGCTTAACCACCAGCGTCCACAGTAACTGGCAGATTAAAGCCATCCAGGATGCAAAACTGCATGCACCGCTGGATATCTATCTGAAAGTGAATAGCGGCATGAACCGGCTCGGCTTTACGCCGGATCGCGTCAGTACCGTGTGGCAGATCCTGCGCAAAGTGCCGAACGTCGGCGCGATGACGTTGATGTCACATTTCGCGGACGCAGAAAAAAGCGAGGGTGTCGAACGCCCGATGCAGCGAATCGAACAGGCGGCAGAAGGGCTGGATTGCCCGCGCTCGCTTGCCAATTCAGCCGCAACGCTCTGGCACCCTCAAACGCATTATGACTGGGTACGCCCGGGCATTATTCTCTATGGTGCGTCACCTTCCGGCCAGTGGCAGGATGTGGCAAACAGCGGTATCAAACCGGTGATGACCCTGAGCAGTCAGATTATCGCGGTGCAAAACCTGAAACCGGGCGACACGGTGGGTTACGGCAGTCGCTTTACCGCCACCCAGGAGCAGCGTATTGGTATTGTTGCCTGTGGATACGCGGACGGTTATCCGCGTATTGCGCCATCGGGTACGCCGGTGATGGTGGATAGTGTGCGCACCACCACGGTGGGAACGGTATCCATGGATATGCTGGCGGTGGATTTGACGCCATGCCCGAATGCGGGAATTGGCGCACCCGTCGAATTGTGGGGCAACAGCATCAAAATTGATGACGTTGCTGCCTGCGCCGGCACCGTGGGATACGAGTTAATGTGCGCGCTGGCGCCGCGCGTGCCAGTTGTGACAGTGTAACCGTGTTGCCGGATGCGGCGTAAACGCCTTATCCGGCTTACAAAAGATCGCTAATCCCCTTAGGCCTGATAAGCAAAGCGCATCAGACAATCTCAGGCGGTTATTCCGCTTCGTCTTCTGCGACTTTAACCCCGACTTTAACGACTTCATTATCGGCTTTTTCCGCGACCGTCCACACCATCCCGGCAAACTCGACCTGATCGCCAACAACTGGCGTTGCGCCTAACAACTGTTGAACGATCTCGCCCAGCGACTGCTGCTTATCACGAAATTCCTCGACATCGTCAAGACCGTAAATCATCGCCACATCGGCGAATTTGGCGCTGGCTTCGAGAATAAAGTCACCAAAGAAACGTTGATCCAGCGCCACAGGCGGCGACTGACTGAACAGTTTGCCGAGCGCCGGAATATCGCGCTCGCGGGCAATTACGCACAGAATATCGCCTTCGCGTAACCGTGTGCTGCCGTTCGGATGTAGCAGCACGTTATCGCGGAACAGTGCGGCGATGCGCGTATCTTTCGGCATATGCAGGTCACGCAGCGCAGCACCCACGCACCATTTGTCGGCGCTCAACTGATAAATAAGCTGCTCCCACGGGTTTTCCGGATGAATATCCAACCCAACGCGTGACACTGGCAAGCCGACAGGCGGCACCACCACTTTGGCACGTTTCGCCGCCCAGGAGAGCGAGGTGCCCTGAAGCAGCAGCGACACCAGCACCACGAAGAAGGCGACGTTAAAGAACAGACGCGCGTTATCGAGCCCGGCCATCATCGGGAAAACAGCGAGGATAATCGGTACCGCGCCACGCAGACCGACCCAACTGATGAAAATGCGCTCGCGCAGGTTAAACCCGCGAAACGGCAGCAGGCCGATAAACACCGATAATGGGCGAGCAAAGAAAATCATCCACAGCGACAGCAGCAGGGCGGAAGCGGCAATTGGCAGCAGGTCAGACGGCGTCACCAGCAGACCGAGCACCAGGAACATGCCGATTTGCGCCAGCCACGCCAGCCCGTCGAAGTTTTGCAGTATGCCGAAGCGGTTACGAATGGGGCGATTACCCAGCAGGAAGCCGCATAGGTACACGGCGAGGATACCGCTGCCGTCCAGCGACGTGGTAATGGCAAAAATCATGATCCCGCCGCTGAGGGCCAGCAGCGGATACAGCCCGGTCGGCAGCGTGATACGGTTAATCATCTGCAACAGCAGATACCCCCCCGCAAGGCCAATCAGAATACCCAGACCAAACTGCTGAATGATATGCACGGCAAACATCCAGCTTAAGCCCGTTTCATGCTGTTGAATCATCTCGATCAGGGTGATGGTCAAAAAGACCGCCATCGGATCATTGCTGCCGGATTCAATCTCAAGCGTCGAGCCGACACGCTCGTTCAGCCCTTTGCCGCCCAACAGGGAAAACACCGCCGCCGCATCCGTCGAGCCGACAATCGCGCCAATCAGCAGGCCTTCAATCCAGTTAAGGTTAAACAGCCAGGCCGCCGCGATACCCGTCAGCCCGGAGGTAATTAACACACCTACCGTTGCCAGTGACAATGCCGGGCCAAGGGCGACACGAAATGAGCTCGCCTGAGTGCGCATCCCGCCATCCAGCAGGATCACCGCCAGCGCCAGGTTACTTACCATATAGGCGAACGGATAATTATCGAAAGGAATGCCGCCGATGCCATCTACGCCTGCGAGCATACCAATGGCAAGAAAGATAACCAGAATCGGGATACCAAGGCGGGAAGAGAATGAACTTAAAAGAATACTGCAGGTTACTAAGACTGAACCCAAAATAAAGAGACTAATGACTGCCGCGGCGTCCAATGTTCACGTACTCCCCGATAACGAACAAGCTAGTTACAAAAAGTTATCATAATTAGCGCGTGAACACTGAAACAATAAGAGTAATAAATGTGTTTTTTATTCCGTCAGGGTGGGATGCCCAGTGATAGTCAGCGTGGTGGCGCTTGACGTATGCACCAGCTTCGCCTGCGCACCCAGCGGCAACGTGACCGTGCGCTGTTCATGGCCGAAATCGAGCCCGCTGATGACCGGGATCGCCAGCTTTGAACGCAAATAGTCGTACATGGTCTGCAAATCATAACCTGCGTCGTAATCGTTTGGTGTGGCTCCGGTGAAGCTGCTGAGCACGATCGCCTTCTGACGCGGCAGAATACCCGCGTACAACAGTTGCAGCAGCATGCGTTCCACGCGGAATGGATGTTCGTTGATATCTTCGAGCACCAGAATACCGTCGTGGATTTGCGGCATCCATGGCGTGCCCACCAGCGACGTCAGCATCGCCAGATTTCCGCCCCACAGTTTACCCTCTTCACGACACTGCGGCCCGTCACCCGCCCATTCCAGCGTGAAGGTTTCATTGCGCAGCGCCTGCCAGAAGTGATGTACGGTAAAGTCGTTCAGGGTTTCCGCGCCAAAATTCCCCGCCAGCATTGGCCCGCTGAAGGTGACGACGTCACCTTTTGCCAGCAGCCCCATCTGAATAGCGGTGAAATCGCTGTGCCCGCAGATAAGCAGCGGATCCTGCTGCTGGCGCGCGATTAGGGACGGCCAGTCGATGGCATCCAGCAGACGGCTTGCGCCATAGCCGCCGCGTACCGCCAGCACTATCTGATTTTTACCTGTTAGTTCGGCGAGTTGATTGATATCGGCTAGACGTTCACTTTCGACGCCCGCAAAGCGCTGGCTGCGCCGAGGAATGACCTGCTGATGGTTGACCTGATGCCCTGCGCTTATCAGCCGGTTAACGCCCATTTCGGCGGCGGATTGATTGATGCAGTAGCCCGACGGGGCGATCAGATGAAACTGTGACATGGCAATTCCTTGCAGAGAACGAAACGAGTATCATGCCGCCTGAACCCGTTATTGTCATTACTGGCGACATACTTGAGCTAAAAAGGATAGTTGCGTGAAATTGAGATGGTTTGCTTTTTTAATTGTGTTACTTGCCGGATGCAGTTCAAAACAGGATTACAAAAACCCGCCCTGGGATCCGCAGGTGCCGGTAAAGCGCGCAATGCAATGGATGCCAATTAGCGAAAAAGCCGGTGCGGCGTGGGGCGTGAGCCCGCGTTTGATCACCGCCATCATTGCGGTCGAATCCGGCGGCAACCCGAATCTGGTCAGTAAATCCAACGCTGTTGGCCTGATGCAGTTGAAGGCCTCGACCTCCGGGCTGGACGTCTACCGGCATATGGGCTGGCGCGGTCAACCGTCCACCAGCGAGCTGAAAAACCCGGAGCGTAATATCTCTATGGGCGCGGCTTATCTGAGCATACTGGAACATGGCTCGCTGGCGGGCATTAAAGACCCGGAAGTGATGCAGTACGCGCTGATGGTCTCTTACGCTAACGGCGCGGGCGCGCTGTTGCGGACGTTCTCCTCCGATCGTAAAAAAGCTATCAGCAAAATCAACGATCTGGATAAAGACGAGTTCTTCGAACACGTTGTCGAAAACCATCCGGCTCCGCAGGCACCGCGCTATATCTGGAAAATGCAGAAAGCCATGGATGCGATGTAGTTAATCGCGAACCTTACTGGCGCGTTCACGCGCCTCTCGCTCCAGCGAAAAAATGATGCGCTGGAGCGAGCGTTCCGCCGCCGGGTTAACGTTCAAAAATCGAAAACTCAACCGCGGCGTACTGACGGTTTCGTTTTTATGATCGACCACTGTGCGCTCGCTGACCGCAATCAATTGCGCATCAAAATGGAATTTTCCCCATTGCCCCATATCCAGCTCCAGCTGAGAAAAACGCATTCCCGGCTGTAAATCACCTTCCGGCTGGCTATCCAGTAGCGCGCCCATTCCTCCCAGCGACAGGTCAAAAATTCGAAAGCTCAGCGCCTGTTTTCCGGGGAGCTGCACTTTGCCAAAGTAGGGCGGATGCAGCGGGGCGGTGATGCGGAAATATTCACGCCGCTGAATAAACCAGAGTGTCGGTGGAACGGGAAGAATGAACGCCGGAAGTCCCTGATGTTCGCCCGCCTGCAGCTGTGTCACCGTGAACTCCATTTTAGCGCCGGCGGTTTCGGCGGTGATGGTGACGTTCTCCACGCGCTGTACCGCGCGGTTTTCGTACTCCTGACTGCCAAAATCGAGTACCAGCGCGGTTTTACTCACCTCCAGAAGGCGACTGATAAACTGCCCGCTTCCCCATGAGACGCGTAGCGGCACGTTATCGCGATGAAGATCGCGCAGAATATTCAATACGGCCAGCGGGTTTTGTTTCAGGAATTGCGAAGGGTATTGATTCATCTGCT
Organism: Pseudocitrobacter sp. RIT415; assembly: GCF_003057695.2. NCBI lineage: Bacteria > Pseudomonadati > Pseudomonadota > Gammaproteobacteria > Enterobacterales > Enterobacteriaceae > Pseudocitrobacter > Pseudocitrobacter sp. RIT415. The sequence continues at coordinate 117,449 of NZ_QBJC02000011.1, forward strand.
ATCTCTTCTGGAGGATAAACCGTCTGGTTGTTATCGGTTGACGCCCAGGAAACTTCAGCCACAGTGAAAAAATTTTTTTGTGCGCTTTCTGCACGGCGTGCGGGGGATAAGGGCATGTTCAGGTCAAACATATTCAACGCATGAATAAAATATAAGCGTAGCGGCGAGATTTTTAAGAGTAATTACCTATACTTGAAACATTAGCGGCGCAGAATGTCGGCGCTTTTTTTGAGGTTTTTTTAATTGGAGGATGGTAAAAATGGGTGTTATTGCCTGGATTATTTTTGGTCTTATTGCGGGTGTTATTGCCAAACTGATTATGCCGGGAAAAGACGGCGGCGGCTTTATTCTGACCTGTCTGCTGGGGATCGTCGGTGCTGTGGTGGGCGGTTGGATTGCCACCACGCTGGGCTTTGGCGATCGCGCGATGGGCTTTGATATGCACAGCTTCCTGGTCGCCGTTGTGGGTGCCATTGTCGTGCTGGTTATCTTCCGCTTCCTGCGCCGCAACAACTAAGCATCACGCTGCAACGGCCCCGTTCGGGGCCGTTCTTCTTCCTTTCTGTTGATTCTCCACAAATTTTTCTTCCGCCGGGCGTCTGGCTATTGCGCATCAAATAAAAATGAGAATAATTAGCATTCTTTATTCTAATAATTGGTCAGACAAACATTATGCGCTTCGCCTATCGTACGCTCTCGGCAATGATTGCCCTCGCACTCGCCACACCGGCCCTGGCCGACAATGCTGAAACCACTATGGTCGTGACCGGTTCACAGGGGAGCAGTGAACTGCCTGCCTGGACTAACAGCGCCACCAAATCGGCTGTCGCCGAGAGCAAAACGCCGCAGGTCATCAATACCATCAGCAGTAAAGAAATTAGCCAACGCCACGCCAACTCGGTTAATGAGATCCTGCGCTATGCGCCGGGCGTTTCGACGGAAGTGCGCGGCAGCACCAGCTACATGAGCGAATATAAAATCCGAGGCTTTACCGTCGACAATGAATTTTATAACGGCCTGCAACTGCCCTATAACGTTAACGGCAACACCAAAGCGCGTATTGATCCGCTGCTGGTTGAAAGCGTGGATATTCTGAAGGGGCCCTCTTCGGTGCTTTACGGCAACGGTTCGCCGGGCGGGCTGGTGAATATTCAGGGGAAAAAGCCGCAAACCGAGCAGCGCACAGAAGTAGGGTTTAACACCGGTACCCGCAACCTGAAAGAGGGGTATCTGGATTCTACCGGACGTATCCTCGACAGCGACTGGAGCTACCGCCTGCTGGGTAAAGCGCGTGAAGGCGACGACCAGCCTCACACCACGCGTTACGAAGATTACCTGGTTGCGCCGAGCGTCACCTGGCAACCCGATAATAAAACACGCCTGACATTTGACGCGCTGGCGCAAAATACGCCAAGCCTGACGCCGTCCAATCCATTACCGCTTTCGTATCTGCGTTCCAGCTACGCCGGGCGTCGCGACTTTGCGGGTGATAAGTGGAGCGGTTTCGAACAGCGCCAGTGGATGGTGGGGTATAGCTTCGAGCATGAATTCGACAGCGGTTGGGGCATCGCCCAGAAAGCGCGTTACTTTGATATCGATACCCATCAGCGCAGCGCCTATTCCACCGGGAATGCGGGCAGCGCAAACGTCTATGAACTGAACCGCTTTGCCTACACCACAGATGAAGATCTGCACAGTTTTAATATCGATAACCAGGTCACCAAAACCTTCGCGCTGGGCGACTGGCAGCATCACCTGCTGGCGGGGTTCGATTACCAGAAACTGAATTCGCATTATAACTATCGCTACGCCTCGACCACGCCGGGCATCGATATGCTGCATCCGGATTACTCGCAGATCACCAGCGATAATTTAGGGCTCTACACCGCGCAGAAGAACCGCCTTTCTTACAACCAGAAAGGGTATTACTTCCAGGATCAGGTGGAGTTCGGCGGCCTGAATATTCTTGGCAGCATTCGCTATGATGAGTACCAGTCCGCTACCACGGATTATCTCAATGACCAGCAAAAAGCGTGGATCTCGCAGGATCGCGTCACCAAACGCCTGGGCGCACTGTATGCCTTTGAAAATGGGTTATCACCGTTTATCAGCTACTCGGAAGGGTTCCTGCCGGTATCGCCGCGCGGCAATTTGACCGCGCAGGACGTGAAACCGACCACCAGCAAACAGGTGGAGGGCGGGGTGAAATACCTGCTGGCAGAGTATGCGACGACCTTTACCGCCTCGGTGTTTAACATCCGTCAGAAAAACGTGGTAAGCGCAGACCCAAGCTGGAACTACCGCCAGACAGGGGAGATTGAATCGAAAGGCGCGGAGCTCTCTGTCGTCAGTCGTCCAACGGACAACCTCAACCTGATTGCCAACTACGCCTATACGCATGCTATCAACACGGAGGATGAAACCTATGAAGGCAAACGCCCAACGCAGGTGCCGGAAAATGCGTTTAACCTGTGGGGCGATTACACCTTTGATGGGAGCTTGTTAAGCGGCCTCACTCTGGGCGCGGGGGTGCGCTACACCGGGCCGATGGAGATTTCGCCGGCCAATAACGAAGGCAAGCTGGGCGGCACGACGCAGTATGATATGGCGATATCGTACGATATGTCGGCCCTCGACAGCAGCCTGAACGGCTTGATGCTGAAGGCCAGCGCGCAAAACCTGACCAACAAAGAAACCTTCAGCTGCTACGACAGCACCAACTGCTGGATTGGCCGCGATCGCACGGTGCAGGTGGGGGCGAGTTATACGTTTTGATGGTGAGGATTTTTCCCCCTCACCCTAACCCTCTCCCTCAGGGAGAGGGGACCGACCGAGCCGGTTTTGCAGACCTGCGCTGGTTTTCGCCCTCTCCCTGAGGGAGAGGGCGGGGTGAGGGTGCTCTACCTCGCCGCCTGTACTGGCGCATCTGGCACCGTATCGCACGGTTTCTCTTTCGGGCAAATCAAATCCAGCATCTTCAGCGTTACACCGTTGGTCCAGCCAAAGCCGTCCTGTAGCGGATATTCGCCGCCGCCGCCGCCCGTCCCGGTGGAGGTAATATCATATTTTTCCACCAGCTTTTTCTCCTTGTCGTAGGTGTGCTGCACGTTGCTCAGGAAGCGCCAGGTGACATCCATCGCCACTTTCTCCTGACCATAGTTCTGCAACCCTTCCACGGCGACCCACTGCAACGGTGCCCAGCCGTTTGGCGCATCCCACTGTTGCCCGCTGTTAATGGTCGTGGTGGTAATGCCGCCCGGTTTCAATAATCGGCTTTCCGTTGCCGCCGCCACTCTGGTTGCTCGCTCATGGGATGCGGCATTCACGTACAGCGGGAACAGGGCGGCAGCGGTCAACTGATTACGCACCTTGTGCGACTTCAAATCGTAATCGGCGTACCAACCCTCTTTATCGTTCCACAGATATTTTTCGATAGCCTTCTGGCGCGCGTTGGCGTCGGTATCGTACTGGTGACTTTTCGCCGTATCGCCCGCGGCTTTGCTGCCTTCGGCGATCAGTTTTTCCATCTTATACATCAGCGCGTTCAGATCGACGGGCACGATGCTGGTGGTGCGAATGGTGCCCAGTTGCTGTGGGTTATCCATCCAGCGTGAACTGAAATCCCAACCCGATGCGGCGGCAGAACGTAGATCGCGGTAGATCTCCGTAGCCGGGCGATTGGGGTTTTTCTTCGCGGTGGTCACGTCATCGAGCCAGGATTCCGGGCGCGGCGTATCGTTATCATCCCAGTAGCGGTTGAGCAGAGCGCCGTCGCGCAGTTTCACCACCCGCTTGTTGGCGTCGCCAGGCTGAAGACTTTCCGCGCCCTCCATCCAGTACGCGTGCTCTTTTTCCATCTGTGGCAGATAGGTTTTCAGCGCGTCGCTGTCATGTTTTGCCAGTAACTCAACCATCAGCGAGAAAAACGGCGGTTGTGAACGGCTTAAGTAGTAGCTGCGGTTACCATTGGGGATATGCCCCCAGGTGTCGATTTCCCAGGCGAAGTTTGCCACCATATCGGCCACTTTATCCCAGTGCCCGCTCTCCGCGAGGCCGAGCATGGTGAAGTAACTGTCCCAGTAATACACCTCACGAAAGCGCCCGCCGGGTACCACATAGGGTTTCGGTAGCGGCAGCAGTGAACTCCACTTTTCCGCTGTTTCGCTGGTGCGGGTTAAGACCGGCCACAGGCCATCAATGTGCTGGCGCAGGGTCTGCCCTTTGGGCGGTACATAGGTTTCGCCCGCCTGCGGCAGCGAGAAGTTCATCTCCACAAAGTGGCGCAGGTCAAAGCTGGTTTGGCTCTTTTGCATACGGTAATCCGCGAGGATCATCAACGGGTCGCTTTTGGGCACCGCGTCGGCAAAAGTTTTTTGATCGGGAAAGAGTTTCGCGCTTTGCACATCATTAAACAGCGGCCCAAGCAGAATATCAGGGGAGGCCGGGTACTCCTCCTGCGCCTGCGCGGCAAAAGCCAGCAGCAGAGCGCTTAAGGTGAGGGTGTGGCGCGCAACAGGATGCGCAGCAATGTTCTTCATCGGTTTTCTCCATTTCGGCAAACAGCAGGAGCGCTGCAATCAACCTGATGAAAACCTTAGTTGAAATTCCTCTTCGCCGTGGCGATTTGCGTGATTAATTGCTGTTTTTTCAGCGCGGATCCCATTGCGTCAGGTTAAAAATGAAAGCCCCTTAATCATTGGAATATCTTTTCACTGTCAGTACTGGTCATTATTTTTACTGATGATTATTTGCACAGTTATCGCTCATACATGTTCTGAAAGGGTGCAGTTAATTCTTATAAATAATAATGGTGATGAGTTAATTTGTTTTAAAACAGTAAGTTAATAATTTGGCATGCCGGTTGCTATATGAATTCCATCTTGTATACCAACAGGAATTCCAACATGGCAGTAATGACCGGAAAAACAGTTGGCGAATGGCAACAGGCCATTGCGCGAAATAGTGACAACGTATTTGCCTTATTACATGACCATCTTCATTCGCTGTCTGCGCAGGATAATGCGTGGATCGTGCTTGCCAGCGAAACGCAGCTTCGCGAGCAAATAGACGCTCTGTTGCCGCACTACCAGCAGCAGCCAGAACGTTATCCGCTATTTGGTATTCCCTTTGCGATTAAAGACAACGTAGACGCCGCTGGCTGGCAAACGACCGCAGCCTGCCCGGCGATTGCCAGCGTCGCGGAACGTGACGCCACCGCCGTGGCGAAACTGAAAGCAGCGGGCGCGATCCTTATCGGTAAAACTAACCTGGATCAGTTCGCCACCGGGCTGGTTGGCACGCGTTCTCCTTACGGTGCCGTCGCGAATGCGTTTAACCCCGATTATGTGAGCGGCGGTTCCAGTTCTGGATCTGCGTCGGTGGTGGCGCGCGGGCTGGTGCCGTTTTCATTAGGCACTGATACCGCAGGTTCAGGCCGCGTACCTGCCGGGTTTAATAATATTGTCGGGCTGAAGCCGACCAAAGGCTGGCTCTCGGCGACCGGGGTTTTCCCTGCCTGTCGTCTGAACGATACGCTTTCGGTGTTTGCCCTGACGGTGGACGATGCCTGGCAGGTTGCCACCCTCGCTGGAGGGTTCGACACCGAGGATGCCTATTCCCGAAGCAACCCGGCCACTGCGCCTGCGACTTTTTCACAAAACCCGGTACTCGCCATTCCGGACTCGTTGCTCTTCTTTGACGATAGCATGGCAGAGCAGGCCTGGCAGGCGGCGCTCGGTGCGCTGCGCGAAAGCGGCGTGACCCTAAAGCCCATCGATTTCACAGCGTTCTATCAACTGGCGGAACAGCTTTACCAGGGCCCGTGGGTGGCCGAGCGCACCGCGGCGGTGGGTGACACGCTGAATCACCCGGAGCAGATGAACTCTACGGTGCATACCATCATCGCAGCAGGCCTGAACTACAGCGCCGTTGAGGCTTTTAAAGCCGAATATCTGCGGGCAGAGCTGGCACGCAAGATTCAGACCGCGCTCGCCGGGGTTGATGCGCTGGTGGTGCCGACGTCACCAACCATTCATACCCTGGCTGATATGGCGCGTGAACCCATTCGCTTTAATTCGCAGTTTGGCACCTACACCAATTTCACCAACCTTGCCGATCTCAGCGCCCTCGCGCTGCCGGCCCCGTTCCGTGCGGATGGCTTACCCGCTGGCATTACGCTGCTCGCGCCGGCCTGGCATGACCGCGCGCTGGCCGATTTTGGTCGCCGCTGGCAGCAACAGTTAGCCCTGCCGCTGGGCGCAACCGGACACGCCTTCCCGGCTATCTCTTCGTCGCTGCCGCTTTCCGTGCATCACGTTCGCGTCGCCGTTGTCGGCGCACATCTGCGCGGTATGCCGCTCAATTTCCAATTGACTCAGCGCGATGCGGTGTTTGTTGAAGCGACAGAAACCGCCGCCCGCTATCGGCTTTTTGCGCTGGCGAACACGCAGCCGCCAAAGCCGGGCATCGCGCGTTATGCCGATGGCGCAGCCATCCAGGTGGAGCTGTGGGATATCCCGCTGGCGCGCTTTGGCGAGTTTGTCGCTGAAATTCCCGCCCCGCTGGGGATTGGCTCGCTGGAACTGGCCGACGGGCGCTGGGTGAAAGGCTTTATCTGCGAACCCGCGGCGTTGGATGACGCCACCGATATCACTGAATTTAAAGGCTGGCGCCACTGGGTTGGCCGCAAGGAGACGCATCATGTTTAACACCGTCCTGATTGCTAACCGCGGTGAAATCGCCTGCCGCGCTATCCGTACCTTAACGCGTCTGGGCATTACCAGCGTTGCGGTTTATTCCGACGCGGATAAAAACGCTGAACACGTTAAACAGGCGGATATCGCGCTGGCGCTGGGCGGGGAGAAAGCCAGCGACAGTTATCTGCGCATCGACAAAATCATCGCTGCCGCACAGGAAAGCGGGGCGCAGGCTATCTGGCCGGGTTACGGTTTTCTCTCGGAAAGCCTGGCGTTTGCCGATGCCTGCGAGCAGGCGGGTATCGCGTTCGTCGGCCCGACGGCGCAGCAGATTGGTGAGTTCGGCTTAAAGCATCGGGCGCGCGAACTGGCGGCGCAGGCTGGTGTGCCGATGACGCCGGGTACCGGGCTGCTGGACACCATTGACGAGGCGCTAAACGCGGCGCAGAAAATTGGCTATCCGGTGATGCTGAAAAGCACGGCGGGTGGCGGCGGTATTGGTCTGACACGCTGCGCCGACCGTGAAGCATTGGTGCAGGCGTGGGAGAGCGTGCGTCGTCTCGGCGAACAGTTCTTCAGCGATGCCGGCGTGTTTATTGAGCGCTGTATCGATCGCGCCCGGCACATCGAAGTGCAGATCTTTGGCGATGGCAACGGCAATGTTGTTGCCCTGGGGGAGCGCGACTGCTCTCTTCAGCGGCGCAATCAGAAGGTGGTGGAAGAGACGCCCGCGCCGAATCTGCCGCAAGCCACGCGCGAAGCACTACTGAATGCCGCCGTTGAGCTGGGCAAGCTGGTGAATTACCGCAGCGCAGGTACGGTGGAATTTATCTATGACCCCGAGCAGGACGCATTTTACTTCCTCGAAGTGAACACCCGTTTGCAGGTGGAGCATCCGGTCACCGAGTGCGTTACCGGGCTCGATCTGGTGGCGTGTATGCTGCGCGTCGCTGCCGGTGAAAGCATTGACTGGGCGCGTCTGGCGCAGGCCCCGCAGGGCGCGGCGATGGAAGTGCGCATCTATGCGGAAAACCCGCTGAAGAACTTCCAGCCGAGCCCCGGCGTGCTAACGGAAGTCGCCTTCCCGGACGGTGTGCGTATAGACAGCGGCGTGGCGACGGGCAGTGACGTCTCTGCATTTTACGACCCGATGATTGCCAAGCTGATTGTGCATGCGGATACCCGCGAGGCGGCGCTGGACAAACTGGCTCAGGCGCTGAATGCCACGCGGTTGCACGGTATTACCACCAATCTCGATTATCTGCGTCAGATAACGTCAAGCGAGGCGTTCACGGAAGGCCGCGTCTGGACGCGCTGGCTCGATAGCGTAGAGGCAGAATCGCCGGTGATTGAAGTGCTGCAACCGGGTACCTGGAGCAGTATTCAGGATTATCCGGGGCGTCTCGGTTACTGGGATATCGGCGTACCGCCGTCCGGGCCGATGGATGATTACGCCTTTCGGCTGGCGAACCGCATTGTCGGCAACCACCACACCGCCGCCGGGCTGGAATTTACGCTTCAGGGGCCAGTGCTGCGCTTTCACACGGATGCGGTCATTGCCCTCACCGGGGCTGATTGTCAGGCGCTGCTGGATGAGACGCCCGTGCCGCTCTGGCAGCCGGTCACGGTTAAACGCGGGCAAACCCTCAGCCTTGGGCGCGCAAAAGCGGGCTGTCGCGCGTACCTCGCCGTACGTAACGGTTTTGATGTGCCGGAATATCTTGGAAGCCGTTCCACCTTCGCGCTGGGCCAGTTTGGCGGCCACGCCGGACGCACGCTGAAAGTCGCCGATCTGCTGCCCGTTTCGCGCCCGGAGCTAAGCGCCTGTACTACGCCTGCACCGGTGAGCGAACCGCAGGCGCTGGCCGCGTCGCTGGTGCCAGAGTATGGCGATAGCTGGCGCATCGGCGTGCTGTATGGCCCACACGGCGCACCGGATTTCTTCAGTCAAAAATCGATTGATGATTTTTTCGCCAGTGAATGGCAGGTGCATTACAACTCTAATCGCCTGGGCGTGCGTCTGGTCGGTCCAAAACCGGAATGGACTCGCCCGGACGGTGGCGAAGCCGGGTTGCACCCCTCCAACGTGCATGACTGCGAATACGCCATTGGCGCAATTAACTTTACCGGCGACTTCCCGGTGATCCTTACGCGCGATGGGCCAAGCCTCGGTGGATTTGTCTGCCCGGTCACCATTGCGAAAGCGGAGCTGTGGAAAGTGGGGCAGGTGAAGCCTGGCGACACGATTCGCTTCTACCCGATAAGCGTGGCCGATGCCGTCGCACGGGAAAAGGCAATGGACCGCACGATCGATACGCTCCAGTCCAGCCAACTGGCGACATTTGCCGTGCCATCGTTGGCCGCGCGTGATGGCGTCTCGGCGGCGGCGCTGGTGTCGTTGCCCGCCAGCGCGACAACGCCCGCCATCGTCTATCGCCAGGCGGGGGATAACTACATCCTGATTGAATACGGTGACAACGTTCTCGATCTGGCGCTGCGCCTGCGCGTGCATCTGCTGATGGCGCGGCTGAACGATTTATCACACCCAGGCATTAAAGAGCTTTCGCCGGGCGTGCGCTCGCTACAGGTGCGCTACGACAGTCGCGAAATCAGCCAGCAGGCGCTGGTTACGCTTCTGCTGGAGCAGGAGTCGCACATGGGCGATGTCAGCGCGATGAAAGTCCCGTCGCGTATTGTCTGGCTGCCGATGGCTTTTGAAGACACCGCCACGCTGGACGCCGTCAGCCGCTATCAGGATACAGTTCGCGCCAGCGCGCCGTGGCTGCCAAATAACGTTGATTTCATTCAGCGCATCAATGGGCTGGCGAGCCGGGAGGCGGTGCGTGAGACGATTTTCGATGCCAGCTATCTGATCCTCGGGCTGGGTGATGTTTACCTGGGCGCACCTTGCGCTGTACCCATTGACCCGCGTCACCGCCTGCTGAGTTCGAAATACAACCCGGCGCGTACCTTTACCGCCGAAGGCACGGTCGGTATTGGCGGTATGTATATGTGCATCTATGGCATGGACTCCCCCGGCGGTTATCAACTGGTGGGGCGCACGCTGCCTATCTGGAACAAATTCCTCAAAAACCGTCAGTTCGCGGCGGGCGAACCGTGGCTGCTGTGCTTCTTCGACCAGGTGCGCTTCTATCCGGTCAGCGAAAGCGAACTCAATCAACTGCGTGATGATTTCCGTGAAGGACGGGCCACCGTGCGCATCGAAGAGAGCGAATTCGATTTTGCCGAGCATCTGCGCTTCCTTGAGGCCAACGCCGACGAGATTCGCCATTTCCGCGAGAAGCAGGCGCTGGCCTTTGAAAGCGAAGTCGCGCGCTGGCAGATGGATGAACAAGCCGTCGACGCAGAACGCCCGCATCAGGTCGTCCTTGAGGAAGCCGATGATGATGCGTTCGCCGTGACCGGCGATATGAACGGCAACATCTGGAAAGTGCTGGTAAAACCGGGCGAAGAGGTGACGGACGGGCAGCCACTGATCATCGTCGAAGCGATGAAAATGGAACTGGCAATCCACGCACCTAAAGCGGGAACAGTGAAACGCATCGCCTGTCAGCCGGGTCTCCCGGTCAGCCCCGGTGATGCGCTGTTGTGGCTGGAGTAAGGGGGCGGAATGGAAAGCAGCAAACGTAGCCCCGGCCTTGGTGAGCGCATCTATCACGCGCTGAAAAATGACATCTTCGATTTTCGCCTGATGCCCGGTGAGCATTTCAGCGAAAACGAAATTTCAGAGCGGATGGCCGCCAGCCGTACGCCGGTGCGTCAGGCCCTGTTTCGTCTCGAACAGGAGGGCTACGTGCAGGTGTACAGCCGGAGCGGTTGGCAAGTCAAACCGTTTGACTTCGCATGGTTCGAAGCGCTGTACGACTTTCGCATCGTACTGGAGTGTGAAGCGGTAAAGCGCCTGTGCGACATGCCGCCCGCAACATGCCAGAACCACCTCGCATCGCTGGTGGATTTCTGGATAGACGCCCCGCGCATGGCGCCTGGCAAAACCCTTTCGCGCCATGACGAGGCTTTTCATACCACACTGGTGCGCGCCAGCGGCAACGAAGAAATGGTGCGCGTACATATCGAGCTGACGGAAAAGATTCGCATTATTCGCCATCTCGACTTCACCCGCGAGGATCGCGTGGATGCCACCTATCAGGAGCACGCGCGCATTTTGCAGGCGGTGCTGCGTCAGCAAAGAGAAGAGGCGCAGCGCCTGCTGACGGAACACATTTCACAGAGTAAAGCCGAGGTCAGAAAAATTACCCTGCACCGGCTTCAGCAGGCCAGGTTGTAAGACGTTCCCGCTCCGCATCTGCGGAGACATTAATCAATATTATTTAGGGGTTTAGTGATGAAAAGACGTTCTTTACTGAAAGCTTTTGCCCTCTCCGCGACGTTTTTGAGCATGGGCATCTCGTTACAGGCATACGCAGCAGACACCATTAAAGTCGGCATCATGCACTCGCTCTCCGGCACGATGGCGATTTCAGAAACGCCGCTGAAGGATATGGCGCTGATGACCATTGATGAAATCAACGCCAAAGGCGGCGTGCTGGGTAAAAAGCTGGAGCCGGTGGTGGTTGATCCGGCGTCCAACTGGCCGCTGTTCGCGGAAAAGGCGCGCCAGCTGCTGAGCCAGGATAAAGCCGCCGTGGTGTTTGGCTGCTGGACGTCGGTGTCGCGCAAATCAGTGCTGCCGGTATTTGAAGAACTGAACGGCCTGCTGTTCTATCCGGTGCAGTACGAAGGTGAAGAGATGTCGCCGAACGTGTTCTATACCGGGGCCGCGCCGAATCAGCAGGCTATCCCGGCAGTGGAGTACATGATGAGCGAAGACGGCGGTGGCGCGAAGCGCTTCTTCCTGCTGGGCACCGACTACGTTTATCCGCGCACCACCAACAAAATTCTGCGCGCGTTCCTGCATTCAAAAGGCGTTCAGGATAAAGACATTGAAGAGGTGTATACGCCGTTTGGTTACAGCGACTATCAGACGATCGTCTCTAACATCAAAAAATTCTCCGCAGGCGGTAAAACGGCGGTGATCTCCACCATCAACGGTGACTCCAATGTTCCGTTCTACAAAGAGCTGGCAAATCAGGGCATTAAATCCACCGACGTGCCGGTGGTGGCGTTCTCTGTCGGCGAAGAGGAATTGCGCGGCATTGACACCAAACCGCTGGTGGGTCACCTGGCCGCGTGGAACTACTTTGAATCGGTCAGCAACCCGGTGAACAGCACATTCGTGGCGGATTATCGCGCCTATGCCAAAGCGCATAAATTACCGAACGCCGATACCGTGGTGACCAACGACCCGATGGAAGCGACCTATGTCGGTATCCACATGTGGGCTCAGGCGGTGGAAAAAGCAGGCACCACGGATGTTGATAAAGTGCGGGAAGCGATGGCGAATCAATCGTTTGCTGCGCCGAGCGGCTTCACCCTCACCATGGACGCTACTAATCACCACCTGCATAAACCGGTGATGATTGGCGAAATCGAAGATAACGGCCAGTTCAACGTCGTATGGCAGACCGAACAACCGGTGCGCGCGCAGCCGTGGAGCCCGTACATTCCGGGCAATGATAAAAAATCGGAAAGTCCGGTGAAGACGGGCGGTAAATAATCGCAGCGGTGGGGGCGGATGACGCCTCTGCCAACGGTTGGCTGGCCCGGCGTCGTCGGGCCACAAAAGAAGACACCGACACGATGAAAATTTTAAGCACTCTTTTTATTAGCTGTCTGTTGATGGCAACCTCGGCGCTGGCCGGCCCCGCCGAAGAGTACGGCAAGGCGAACCGCAGCCAGCAGGCGCAGTTGTTGCAACAGTGGGCGCAAACGCCGGACGCTTCCCGTCTGACGCTGTTACAGGCGTTGAACCGTGAAACGGTGGTGATGGACACCCAGGGGCAGCTTTTTTCACAACAACAGGGCACATTGACGCCGCTGGAGGGCGACGCTGTGCCCGCAGGCGCGACGAAAAAAGTGTTTATGAATAACCGCCTGCGTGGGCTGGTCGCCAGTGCGCTGTCGGCGCATCAACTGGTAAGCCCGGACGATGCTGTGCGGTTGCAGGCGGCGCAGGCGTTGCAGACCAGCGCGCAGGCAGATCAGTTGCCGTTTCTCAGCCAGCGTCTTGCTGCTGAAAAGAATAACGCCGTACATCAGGCGCTGGGTATCGCGGTCGCCGGATTACAGTTAACCGATAGCCGCCCGGCCCAGCGTTTGCAGGCGGTGAAATTACTGGGCGAGGCCAGCGACCCGCAGGTACAGGCGAGTCTGAACCGTCTCACCCAGCCAGAAAACGAACCGGATGCGGCGGTACGCGAGGCGGCTGCCGATAGCCTGAAACAGATCCAGCAACGCCTGAAATGGGGCGAATGGCTGGGGCTGGCGTTTAGTGGCTTATCACTGGGCTCGATTCTGCTGCTGGCGGCGCTGGGCCTGGCCATTACTTACGGCTTGCTGGGCGTTATCAATATGGCCCACGGAGAAATGCTGATGTTGGGCGCATACGCGACCTGGCTGGTGCAGGACGTCTTTGCCCGATACGCGCCGGACTGGCTGGCACTTTACCCACTGGCGGCGCTGCCGGTGGCGTTCGCCATCACCGCCGTGATCGGGATGCTGCTTGAGCGCACGATCATTCGCCATTTATATGGGCGACCGCTGGAAACGCTGCTGGCGACGTGGGGGATCAGCCTGATGCTGATCCAACTGGTGCGCGTAATATTTGGCACGCAGAACCTGGAAGTGGCGAACCCGGCGTGGTTATCGGGCGGCTGGAACGCGCTGCCGAATCTGGTGCTGCCGTACAACCGTATCGCGGTGATTGTTTTCGTGGCGGGCGTGCTGGCGCTGACCTGGTTGCTGCTCAATAAAACCCGTCTCGGAATGAACGTGCGGGCGGTCACACAGAATCGCCGGATGGCAGATTGCTGCGGCGTAGCGACCGGGCGCGTGGATATGCTGGCGTTTGGGCTGGGTTCCGGCATTGCCGGGTTGGGCGGCGTGGCGTTATCTCAGTTGGGCAATGTGGGGCCGGAGCTGGGACAGGGGTACATTATCGACTCCTTCCTGGTGGTGGTGACCGGCGGCGTTGGGCAACTGGCGGGCACCGTGGTGGCCGCGCTGGGACTGGGCGTGCTGAATAAGTTTCTCGAACCGCAGCTTGGTGCGGTGCTGGGTAAAATCGCCATCCTGGTGATGATTGTACTGTTTATCCAGAAGCGGCCACAGGGGCTGTTTGCCTTCAAGGGGAGGGTGATTGACTGATGAGCCAGCCACTGACACTGACTTTAGCCCGCCGCGCGCCGCGTGTGTCGGGCGCACTCGGCGCGTTGATTTTCATCGCGCTGCTGATTCTGCCGTTTCTGGCGCTGTTGCCTGCGGCGCATCCGCTGGCGATGTCAACCTACACGCTTACGCTAATCGGCAAAATTCTGTGCTATGCGATTGTCGCCGTGGCGCTGGATCTGGTGTGGGGCTACGCCGGTCTGCTCTCGCTTGGACACGGGTTATTCTTCGCCCTTGGCGGCTACGCGATGGGCATGTACCTGATGCGCCAGGCCGCGGGCGACAGCTTACCGGCGTTTATGTCATTTCTCTCGTGGACGGAACTGCCGTGGTTCTGGGTCGGTACCCAGCATTTTGCCTGGGCGCTGTGCCTGATCATTTTGGTACCTGGCCTGCTGGCGCTGCTGTTTGGCTACTTCGCTTTCCGCTCGCGGATTAAAGATGTCTACTTCTCGATCATGACACAGGCGCTGACCTACGCGGGTATGTTGCTATTTTTCCGTAACGAAACCGGTTTTGGCGGCAATAACGGCTTTACGGGATTCACCACCATTTTAGGCTTTCCGGTGTCGGCGACGGGCACGCGCATCGCGCTGTTTATCGCCACCGTGTTGCTGCTGGTGGCGGCGCTGGCAATTGGCGTGGCGCTGACTCGCAGCAAGTTTGGCCGGGTGCTGACCGGCGTGCGCGATGCGGAAAATCGCCTGATGTTCTGCGGCTACGATCCACGTGGTTTCAAGCTGTTCGTCTGGACGCTCTCGGCGGTATTGTGTGGTCTGGCGGGGGCGCTGTATGTGCCGCAGGTGGGCATTATCAACCCCAGTGAAATGTCGCCCACTAACTCTATTGAGGCGGCGATTTGGGTGGCGCTCGGTGGTCGCGGATCGCTGATTGGCCCGGTGCTGGGCGCGGGCATTGTGAACGGTGCGAAAAGCTGGTTTACCGTCGCCTTCCCGGACTACTGGCTCTTTTTCCTCGGCCTGATGTTTATTCTGGTGACCCTGTTTTTACCGCGCGGCGTGATTGGCCTGCTCAAACGGAGGAAGCATGACTGATTCCCTTTTTACCCAGCCGCTGCCACAAGACCGCTATCGCGATAAAACCGATCCGGTGCTGCAGCTGGAAAATATCAACGTTACGTTTGATGGGTTTCGCGCATTAACCGACCTCTCGTTGTCCATTGGCGTGGGTGAACTGCGCTGTGTGATTGGCCCTAACGGCGCGGGCAAAACCACGCTGATGGATGTGATCACCGGGAAAACGCAGCCAGATAATGGGCGGATTTTTTACGATCAGACTATCGATCTGCGCACCTTATCGCCCGTTGAGATTGCCCGCGCGGGGATTGGCCGCAAGTTTCAGAAACCCACCGTTTTTGGCGCGCTGACGGTGCTGGAAAACCTCGAAATCGCGCAAAAAAACGATAAATCCGTGTGGCACAGCCTGCGCGCTAAACTCAGCGGCGAGCAGCGGGATCGCATCAATGAAGTGCTGCATCTGCTGCGCCTTACCGACGCCAGCCAGCGCGCTGCGGGGTTGCTATCCCACGGGCAAAAGCAGTTTTTGGAAATTGGCATGCTGCTGGTGCAGGAGCCGCATCTGTTGCTGCTGGATGAACCCGCCGCCGGGCTGACGGATGCGGAAACGGAATACATCGCCGAACTGTTTCGGACGCTCGCTGGAAAGCACTCATTGATGGTGGTTGAGCACGATATGGGGTTTGTCGAGAGTATTGCCGACCACGTGACGGTGCTGCATCAGGGGCAGGTGCTGGCGGAGGGCTCGTTGCGCGACGTGCAGGCCAACGAGCAGGTTATCGACGTTTATCTGGGGCGCTAATATGTTGCAGGTTCAGGATCTTAATCAATATTACGGCGGCAGCCACATTCTGCGCGGCTTATCGTTCGACACCACGCCGGGTGAAATCACCTGCCTGTTAGGGCGTAACGGCGTGGGAAAAACCACACTGCTGAAATGTCTGATGGGCGTGATTCCGGCAAAATCCGGTGAGATCCGCTGGAAAGGGAAGGTGATTAACGGGATGAAGCCGCATCAGCGCGTGCAGCAAGGGATTGCGTATGTGCCGCAGGGGCGCGAAATATTCCCGCGTCTGACGGTAGAAGAAAACCTGTTGATGGGGCTGGCGCGTTTCTCCGGGCGTGACGCAAACGCGGTGCCGCAAGAGATCTATGAACTCTTCCCGGTGCTGCGTGAAATGAAACAGCGACGCGGCGGCGATTTGTCCGGCGGGCAACAGCAGCAACTGGCGATTGGCCGCGCGCTCGCCTGTCGGCCTGAACTGCTTATTCTTGATGAACCAACCGAAGGCATTCAGCCATCGGTCATCAAAGAGATTGGCGCGGTGATCAGAAGCCTCGCCAATCGCGGCGACATGGCGATTCTGCTGGTGGAGCAGTTTTATGACTTTGCCGCCGAACTTGCGGATAACTATCTGGTGATGTCGCGCGGAGCGATTATTCAGCGCGGGCGCGGTGATGAAATGGAGGCGCAGGGCGTGCGGGGGTTGGTGGCGATTTAGCGCGCCTGTTCCTCTTTCAGCCTTCGCCAGAAGGTGGTGCGGCTGACCCCCAGATAACGCGCGGCGGCGCTGCGATCGCCGCCACACTGCGCCAGCGCGTCGGTGGCTGACGGGGGAAATGTGAGCGTATTTTCCGCGTCATATAGCTCTGGCAGAAGTGCAGGGAGGTCCTGCTCATCGCCGATCATGTCGCTACTGAGCAGCAGCGCCAGCCGCTCGCAGAGATTGCGAAGTTCGCGAATGTTGCCAGGCCAGGCGTAGCGCAACAGCGGGGGCAGGCAGAGTGTGATGCGTCGATGAAGGGCGTCGCTCAGGGGCGAATCCAGTGCCGCCAGCGATTGCGTCAGGTAGCGTCGCGCCAGCAGGGCGATATCGTCACCACGCTCGCGCAGAGCGGGAATGCGTAGACGTAAGGCGCTCAGGCGGAAAAAGAGATCGGCACGAAAACGCCCCTCGGCAACCGCCTGTTGCAGATCGCAATGCGTTGCGCTTACCACGCGAAACGTAACGCTCAGCGGCTGTTGCCCCCCGACGCGCGTCACGCGCTTTTCCTCCAGTACGCGAAGCAAGCGCGTTTGCAGATGCAGCGGCATTTCACCAATTTCATCGAGAAACAGCGTTCCACCGTTGGCGGTTTCCAGCAAGCCGCTGCGCCCGCCGCGTCGCGAGCCGGTAAACGCGCCTTCTTCATAGCCAAACAACTCGGCTTCCAGCAACGACTCCGCTATTGCCCCGCAGTTGATCGCCACAAAGGGGGGCGAGCCACGGCCCGCGCGTGGGCGATGGCGGGCAAAATACTCCTGATGCAGCGCCTGCGCCGCCAGCTCTTTCCCGGTGCCGGTTTCGCCTTCAATTAACACCGCCGCCGGGGAACGCGCATAGAGCAGAATCGTTCGGCGCACCTGTTCCATTATTGCTGATTCACCGACCAGATCGCCCAGACCGTAGCGGGTACGCAGGGTGTCGCGTTGGGCGGTGCTGCGCACGGTGTCGGAAAAGCGGGTCATATCCAGCGCATCGCTGAACGCCTGGCGCACCGTGGCAGCCGAATAGAGAAAGACTGCCGCAAGCCCGGCCTCTTCGGCGAGTTCGGTCACTAGCCCGGCACCGACCACTACGCGGATCCCGGCGGCTTTCAACTCGGTTATCTGGCTACGGGCATCCTCTTCAGTGACATAGCTGCGCTGATCGAGCGGGAGATGAAAACTTTTCTGAAACTCCTGCAGCGCGGGAAGCGGCGCTTTGTAGGTGATGACGCCGATCCGGTCGGCCACGCGGCGTGCTTTGCCCAGCGCCTGTAACAGGTCAAATCCGCCGGGGTGGATAAGGATAACCGGCACCGAGAGGCGACTTTTCAAATACGCGCCGTTCGAACCGGCGGCAATAATCGCGTCGCAGTGTTCGGTGGCCAGTTTCTGGCGGATGTACTGCACCGCTTTCTCAAAACCGAGCTGAATCGGCGTAATGGTCGCCAGATGGTCGAACTCAAGGCTGATATCGCGGAACAGATCAAACAGGCGCGTCACTGAGACGGTCCAGATAACCGGTTTTGCCGCTGGCGTGATGTTATCGGTCATGACAACGCACTCACATGAGGGAGACCTGATCTGTTGTAGTTGTGTTTCATAGATGTTTCAAAATCAAGAGGCGAAACAATCCCTGAAACGTTAGCTGAAGCGCTTTACCCGCATGCTTACGCGATATCGCGTGAAGCAGTATATTCAACATGATGATTTTATTATCAATATTCTGCTGTTTTGTTTTTTGTGATCCCACGCAGCCGTTCTGGCACATCGCTTGCTCTTGTTTTGTTACGTGAAAGCAACATTTAAACAACAAAGAGGTGTGCATGAGCACTCAATCACCGGGTCAGGCGTTCCGCCAGGCACTGAGCAAAGAATCACCGCTGCAAATTGCAGGCACCATCAACGCAAACCACGCTTTGCTGGCGCAGCGGGCCGGGTTTCAGGCGATTTATCTCTCCGGCGGCGGCGTGGCGGCGGGGTCGCTTGGGCTGCCTGATTTAGGCATCACTGGTCTGGATGATGTGCTGACCGACATTCGCCGTATTACCGATGTCTGTTCGCTGCCGCTGCTGGTGGACGTTGATAGCGGGTTTGGCGCTTCGGCATTTAACGTGGCGCGTACGGTGAAATCGGTGAGTAAAGCCGGTGCGGCGGGGCTGCATATTGAAGATCAGGTGGGAGCGAAACGCTGCGGCCATCGCCCGAATAAAGAGATTGTCTCAACCGAAGAGATGGTCGATCGCATTAAAGCCGCCGTGGATGCCCGTACCGATCCGGACTTTGTGATTATGGCGCGTACCGACGCGCTGGCGGTGGAAGGGCTGGAGGCAGCCATCGAACGCGCCCGCGCCTATATCGAAGCCGGGGCCGACATGCTGTTCCCGGAAGCCATTACCGAGCTGTCGATGTATCGCCAGTTTGCCGATGCGGTGCAGGTACCGATTCTTGCCAATATCACCGAATTCGGTGCGACGCCGCTGTTCACCACTGACGAACTGCGCAGCGCGCACGTGGCGATGGCGCTTTATCCGCTGTCGGCCTTCCGCGCCATGAACCGCGCCGCGGAACAGGTCTATAACGTCCTGCGACAGGAAGGCACGCAGAAGAGCGTTATCGACATTATGCAGACCCGCAGCGAACTCTACGAAAGCATCAACTACTACCAGTTTGAAGAGAAACTCGACGCCCTGTTTGCCAGCAAACGCGGCAAGTAAACGGTTTTACCCTACACAACATAATAATGACGAGGCCAGTATGAGCGAAGCGACCATTTTGCAAAACACGACTGCCACAAAACCGAAAAAATCCGTGGCGCTCTCCGGGGTGCCTGCCGGAAATAC
Organism: Pseudocitrobacter sp. RIT415; assembly: GCF_003057695.2. NCBI lineage: Bacteria > Pseudomonadati > Pseudomonadota > Gammaproteobacteria > Enterobacterales > Enterobacteriaceae > Pseudocitrobacter > Pseudocitrobacter sp. RIT415. The sequence continues at coordinate 136,854 of NZ_QBJC02000011.1, forward strand.
CGCCCTCTGTTCCGTGGGCAAAAGCGGCAACGATCTGCACTACCGCGGCTATGACATTCTCGACCTTGCGAAGCACTGCGAGTTTGAAGAGGTGGCGTATCTGCTGATTCACGGCAAACTGCCTAATCGTGATGAACTGCATGCCTACAAAACGCGGCTGAAAGCGCTGCGTGGCTTACCTGCTAATGTGCGGGTCGTGCTGGAATCATTGCCAGCGGCATCGCACCCTATGGATGTGTTACGTACCGGCGTCTCCGCGCTGGGCTGTACATTGCCAGAGAAAGAGGAACATTCGGTATCCGGCGCACGCGATATCGCGGACAAACTGCTGGCGTCGCTCGGCTCCATTCTTCTCTACTGGTATCACTACAGCCACAACGGTGAGCGTATTCAGCCGGAAACCGATGACGACTCCATTGGTGGTCATTTTTTGCACCTGCTGCACGGACACAAACCGCCACAAAGCCAGGTGAAGGCGATGCACGCCTCGCTGATCCTCTACGCCGAACACGAATTTAACGCCTCAACGTTTGCCTCGCGGGTGATAGCCGGAACCGGTTCGGATATCTATTCCGCCATTATCGGCGGGATTGGAGCGCTGCGCGGGCCGAAGCACGGCGGGGCCAATGAAGTGTCGCTCGATATTCAGCAACGCTATGAAACGCCGGACGAAGCCGAGCAGGATATTCGCCGCCGTATCGACAACAAAGAAGTGGTTATCGGCTTCGGTCACCCGGTGTATACGATCTCCGACCCGCGCCATCAGGTGATCAAAACCATCGCCCATCAGCTTTCCCGTGAAGCGGGTTCCATGAAGATGTATGACATCGCCGACCGCCTGGAAACGGTGATGTGGGAAACCAAGAAGATGTTCCCCAATCTCGATTGGTTCTCGGCAGTTTCCTACAACATGATGGGCGTGCCCACCGCGATGTTCACGCCGCTGTTTGTGATGGCGCGTGTGACGGGCTGGTCGGCCCACGTCATAGAACAGCGCCAGGACAATAAAATCATCCGCCCGTCAGCCAACTATACCGGGCCGGAAGATAAACCTTTTGTCGCGCTGGAAAATCGCCAGTGATTCATCTGCTTACCTCTGACAATAACGAAAACGGGAAAACCAATATGTCTCAACCGATGACCAATCTTCATCAGGCATTCGACCAGGAAATCGTCGATATCGTGGATTACGTGATGAATTATCAGATTGATTCTGGCGTTGCGTGGAATACCGCGCATTACTGCCTGCTCGACACGCTGGGCTGCGGGCTGGAAGCACTGGAGTATCCGGCATGTAAAAAACTGATGGGGCCGATTGTGCCGGGAACGGTGGTGCCCAACGGCGCCAAAGTACCGGGCACCCAGTTCCAGCTCGATCCGGTGCAGGCGGCTTTTAACATTGGCGCGATGATCCGCTGGCTCGATTTCAACGATACCTGGCTGGCGGCGGAGTGGGGGCATCCCTCTGACAATCTCGGCGGAATTCTGGCGGTCGCCGACTGGCTGTCGCGTAACGCGGTAGCCGCAGGTAAAGCGCCACTCACCATGCAGAAAGTGCTGGCGGGCATGATTAAGGCACATGAAATTCAGGGCTGCATTGCGCTGGAAAACGCTTTTAACAAGGTGGGGCTGGATCATGTGCTGCTGGTGAAAGTGGCCTCGACAGCGGTGGTGGCTGAGATGCTCGGCCTGAGCCGTGATGAGATCTTAAACGCCGTTTCTTTGGCGTGGGTTGATGGGCAGTCGCTGCGTACCTATCGGCATGCCCCGAATACCGGCACGCGTAAATCCTGGGCGGCGGGTGACGCCACATCACGCGCGGTGCGGCTGGCACTGATGGCGCAGACGGGTGAGATGGGGTATCCCACGGCGCTGACCGCCAAAACCTGGGGCTTCTATGATGTCTCATTTAAAGGGGAAACGTTCCGCTTCCAGCGTCCTTACGGCAGCTACGTGATGGAGAACGTGCTGTTTAAAATCTCCTTCCCGGCAGAGTTCCACTCGCAAACAGCCGTGGAAGCCGCGATGACGTTACATCAAAAAATGGTCGCGGCGGGGAAAACCGCGGCGGATATTGAGCGCGTGACTATTCGCACGCATGAAGCCTGTATTCGTATTATCGATAAAAAAGGGCCACTTACTAACCCCGCTGACCGCGATCACTGCATTCAGTATATGGTGGCGATCCCGCTGCTGTTCGGGCGTCTCACTGCCGCAGATTACGAAGAGAATATCGCCTGCGACCCGCGCATTGATATTCTGCGCGCCAAAACCCATTGTCACGAAGACCCGGCGTTTACCCGCGATTATCACGATCCGCAAAAACGCTCAATTGCCAATGCCTTAACCGTCGAGTTTTCGGACGGTAGCCGCTTTGAGGAAGTGGTGGTGGAGTATCCGATTGGCCACGCCCGTCGCCGTGAAGAGGGGATCCCGCTGCTGATCGAGAAATTTAAAACCAACCTGGCGCGCCAGTTCCCGGCGCGTCAGCAGCAACGCATTCTGGAGGCCTCCCTGGACCGTCAGCGTCTGGAGCAGATGCCGGTCAACGCGTTCCTCGATCTGTTCGTCATCTGATCCGTTCAGAAGGAGACTTCGATGTCTTATGAGACGTTCTATCAGCGGTCGATTGACGACCCGGAGGCATTCTGGGCCGAGCAGGCCCGGCGCATCGACTGGCATACGCCGTTTACACGCACGCTCAACTATGACAATCCGCCGTTTGCCCGCTGGTTTTGTGGCGGTACGACTAACTTATGCCATAACGCGATCGATCGCTGGCTTGCCACACAACCGGAGGCGCTGGCGTTGATTGCCGTGTCGGCGGAAACCGGTGAGGAGCGAACATTTACTTTCCGCGAGCTGCACGCCGAGGTGAATCGCACGGCAGCGATGCTGCAAACGCTTGGCGTCTCCCGCGGCGACCGGGTGCTGGTGTATATGCCGATGATCGCCGAAGCGCATATTACGCTGCTGGCCTGCGCACGCATTGGCGCGATTCACTCGGTGGTGTTTGGCGGGTTCGCCTCGCACAGCCTGGCGGCGCGGATTGATGATGCGCGTCCGGTGCTGATCGTCTCTGCGGATGGCGGATCGCGCGGGGGCAAAGTGATCCCTTATAAAAAACTGCTCGACGATGCCATTTCGCTGGCGGAACATCCGCCAAAACGGGTGCTGCTGGTGGATCGCGGGCTGGCGCCGATGCAGCGTGTGGCTGAACGTGATGTGGATTACGCGACGCTGCGTGAGCAGCATCTCGATGCCCTGGTGCCGGTTGTCTGGTTAGAATCGAGCGAAACCTCCTGCATTCTCTACACCTCCGGCACCACCGGCAAACCGAAGGGCGTTCAGCGCGATGTCGGTGGTTATGCCGTGGCGCTGGCGACGACGATGGCGACGATTTTTGGCGGTAAAGCGGGCGGTGTCTTCTTCTGCACCTCGGATATTGGCTGGGTAGTGGGGCATTCGTATATCGTCTATGCGCCGCTGCTGGCGGGCATGGCGACGGTGGTTTTTGAAGGTACCCCGACCTGGCCGGATTGTAGCGTCTGGTGGAAGATCGTTGAAAAGTATCAGGTTAGCCGAATGTTTTCGGCACCGACCGCTATCCGTGTGCTGAAAAAATTCCCGACTGCGCAAATTCGCAACCACGATATATCGTCGCTGGAAGTGCTGTATCTCGCCGGGGAACCGCTGGATGAACCAACCGCCAGTTGGGTGACCGAAACGCTGGGCATCCCGGTCATCGACAACTACTGGCAGACGGAATCTGGCTGGCCAATTATGGCGATCGCCCGCGAGCTTAGCGATCGCCCGACACGCCTCGGCAGCCCCGGCGTGCCGATGTTCGGCTATCACGTTAAATTGCTCAACGAACATACCGGCCAGGAATGCGCGGCGAATGAAAAGGGCATGGTGGTGATTGAAGGGCCGCTGCCGCCGGGCTGTATTCAGACCATCTGGGGCAATGATGAGCGTTTCGTCAATACCTACTGGTCGCTGTTCGACCGCCCGGTCTACGCAACCTTTGACTGGGGGATTCGGGATGATGACGGTTATTACTTTATCCTCGGGCGCACGGACGATGTGATTAATATCGCCGGACACCGCCTCGGCACGCGCGAGATTGAGGAGAGCATCTCCGGCTACGGTAACGTCGCGGAAGTCGCGGTAGTGGGCGTAAAGGATGCGGTAAAAGGGCAGGTTGCCGTGGCGTTTGTTATTCCTAAACAGGGTGATAGTCTGCTGCTACGCGATGTGGCGAAGGAGGAAGAGCAGGCAATCCAGCATCGGGTGGATGACCAGATTGGCCATTTCGGACGACCGGCGCGGATTTACTTTGTTTCACAATTGCCGAAAACGCGATCCGGCAAAATGCTCAGGCGTGCGATGCAGGCGATTTGTGAGGGAAGAGACCCAGGTGATTTAACCACGATTGAGGATCCGAATGCGCTGGTGGAGATAAGACGGGCGCTGGGGGAGTGAGGGTAGATTGTGAAAATCCACGCGAGTGCGTGGATTTTTTCAGGCTGCAGGAGTCGCCAGATTGTCATCGTACGTTTCTTAATTGCCGTCATACTTTGCCCTGGCAACCCTGAAATTATCAGTGGATGTGATGATCCACGACCACAATGGCAACATCTGCAGAAGCATCTCTTTTCCCATATCCGTAATCGCGTAAACCACTCTTGGCAATTTTTCCTGATAATCACAGCGAGAGATAAGCCCATCCCGCTCAAGATGTCGTAGGGTTCGGGTCAGCATTCTTTGAGTCACACCCGTAAGATTGCGTCGTATCTCGCCATAACGAAGCGCGCCGCCAGTACCCAGAATGTGTAACACTCCCAGCGACCAGCGATTACCAACATGGGCAAGGATCTCACGCTTCAAACCTTCATCGTCGTGGCTTAATTCGTCGCAAAATTCTTTTGAAAACTTCAGCAATGCTTCCTGTTCAGACGTCATCCCGCCTCCGGTATCATTCATGTGCCTAATTGAGCCAGACCCTGTCAGATGTCAGGATGACCCTGTACTACGACAGGAGACAAGCATGAAGCGTGAAAATAAATCTGTAAATACAGTGCTTATCCTCGGCGCGGGGGAACTCGGCATCCAGGTTATCCGGGCGATGAGTGACAAAGCTCAACATGGGCAGGTGAAAATCAGTGTGTTACTCAGAAAAGAGGCGGCTAACGCCATTTCAGGCTCGCGTAAGGATAGGCTTGATGAGCTAATGAAACTGGGCGTGACGGTCGTCATAGGGGATCTGGAGAAAAATGATTGTTCAGAGCTGAGTAAGATCTTTGCTTCTTTTGATGCGGTTATCAACTGCAGTGGTTTTGTCGGAGGGCCGGGCACGCAGATGAAGGTGACGCAGGCGGTATTGGACGCAGGCGTAGAACGCTATTTCCCGTGGCAGTTCGGCGTAGATTATGATGTCATCGGCAAAGGTAGCGGACAACAGGTATGGGATGAGCAGCTTGACGTTCGCCATCTGCTGCGGGGGCAGAACGCAACTGAGTGGGTCATTGTTTCTACCGGTATTTTTACCAGCTACCTCTTTGAGCCCAGTTTTGGTGTCGTTGATACCCAAAGAAAAACGGTTTATGGCCTGGGTGACTGGCAGTATGCAATCACGCTGACTACCCCTGAAGATATCGGTCGGCTGACGGCAACGATATTCTTTCATCAACCCGCTTTTCGTAATGAGATTGTCTATATCGCCGGGGATACGCTCACCTATAATCAGTTGGCTGATTTAATGCAGGAGCACTGGAAAACAGAAGTAAAAAGAGAATTACGCGTCAGAAAACAGCTTCAGGATGAGGTGCGCGATAATCCTGATGATGTGGGCGCAAAATACCGGCTAGCTTTCGCCAGACCTGACGGCGTCGCGTGGGATAAAAAAACAACTTTCAATTATCTGCACGGTATCAACACGACCACGGCGGCGCAGTGGCTCATAAAGCAGGCATGACATTAAAAAAATCCACGCATTCGCGTGGATTTTTTATGACATTGATGAGAACTAACTGTCTTAGACGTTGAACAAGAAGTTCATCACATCGCCATCTTTCACGATGTAATCTTTCCCTTCTGCACGCATTTTGCCGGCTTCTTTTGCACCCTGTTCACCTTTATAGGTGATGAAGTCTTCAAACGCGATGGTCTGGGCGCGGATGAAGCCTTTTTCAAAGTCGGTGTGGATTTTACCGGCTGCCTGCGGTGCCGTCGCGCCGACAGGAATTGTCCATGCGCGCACTTCTTTCACGCCCGCAGTGAAGTAGGTTTGCAGGTTCAGCAGGGCGTAACCTGCGCGGATCACGCGGTTCAGGCCCGGCTCTTCAAGGCCCAGTTCCTGCATGAATTCGTCGCGCTCTTCGTCGTCAAGCTCGGCGATATCAGATTCGACAGCAGCACACACCGGAACGACCACAGAACCTTCGGCAGCAGCGATTTCGCGCACTTTATCCAGGTATGGGTTGTTCTCGAAGCCGTCTTCGTTGACGTTAGCGATGTACATGGTCGGCTTCAGGGTCAGGAAGCTCAGGTAGCGGATAGCGGCTTTATCTTCGTCGCTTAAATCCAGCGCGCGCAGCATGCCGGCGTTTTCCAGCTGCGGCAGGCATTTTTCCAGAGCCGCCAGTTCCGCTTTTGCATCTTTGTCGCCGCCTTTGGCTTTCTTCTGCACACGGTGAATCGCGCGTTCGCAGGTATCAAGGTCAGAGAGCGCCAGTTCGGTGTTGATAACGTCGATATCTTCTGCCGGATCCACTTTGCCGGAAACATGGATGATATTGTCGTTTTCGAAGCAGCGAACCACGTGGCCAATCGCTTCCGTTTCGCGGATGTTGGTCAGGAACTGGTTGCCCAGACCTTCACCTTTGGACGCGCCTTTTACCAGGCCTGCGATGTCGACGAATTCCATGGTGGTTGGCAGGATGCGCTGGGGTTTAACGATCTCAGCCAGCTGGTCCAGACGCGGGTCGGGCATGGGTACAACACCGGTGTTCGGCTCAATGGTACAGAACGGGAAGTTCGCCGCTTCAATACCTGCTTTTGTGAGCGCATTGAACAGGGTGGATTTGCCCACGTTAGGCAAACCGACGATACCGCATTTAAATCCCATGTTTAAATCACCTTAATCTTTTGATAATCAACCTGTTAGAGATAACAGGTATCAGAAAAGTAAATAACTCTGCCTATTATACACGGCATGCGGCAAAAATGCCGCAGTTCAACGGTTATTGCGCCTTAAAGGCGTGCAAACGGTTGGTGGCTTTGGTTAAGCCATCTTTCAGCCAGATTTCCGTACAGCGGGCTGCTTCGTCTACCGCTTCGTCGATCAGCTTCTGTTCAGATGCCTGCGGTTTGCCGAGAACAAAACCGACAACCTTGTTTTTATCGCCCGGATGGCCAATTCCAATGCGTAAGCGATGAAAATTGGGGTTATTACCCAGTTTGCTGATGATGTCTTTCAATCCATTATGGCCGCCATGACCACCGCCGAGCTTAAACTTCGCCACACCCGGGGGCAGGTCGAGTTCATCGTGCGCCACCAGAATTTCATCCGGATTAATACGATAGAACGTTGCCAGCGCGGCGACGGCTTTGCCACTCAGGTTCATGAATGTGGTTGGCACCAGCAGACGCACGTCTTCACCCGCAAGATTAATGCGCGAGGTGTAGCCAAAAAACTTACTTTCTTCTTTCAGCGGGGCACGTGCGCGCTCCGCCAGCAAATCGACATACCAGGCACCCGCGTTATGGCGCGTCGCAGCATACTCTGCGCCGGGGTTAGCCAGGCCGACAATCAGTTTAATCGTCACGTTATTATTCCTGCACTGGTCGTATTTCTGGCGCGTAGTTTACGTGGTGATCGCGCACTTGACAAAAATAAGCGCCCAAAGCGGCAAAAACTGAATAGTTCATTCGGGTGACCATTCGGACTTGATGTAATTCAGTAACTTAAATGTAAAGTTTTGTTGCGTTAATGTTCGTAATTGCGATCACCATCGCACAAATTGCCAAAAGTGGTGTCTATACTTTACACACAAGGAGAAGGGATATTTCCCTTAAGCCCAAAAGCTCGGAGGTGACATATGAAACGTAAAAACGCTTCGTTACTCGGTAATGTGCTCATGGGTCTGGGCCTGGTCGTGATGGTCGGCGGTGTCGGCTACTCTATCTTAAACCAGTTGCCACAGTTCAATTTGCCACAGTTTTTCGCGCATGGTGCTGTGTTAAGCATCTTTATCGGCGCAATCCTCTGGCTTGCCGGGGCGCGTGTCGGCGGACACGAACAGGTTTGCGACAGATACTGGTGGGTACGCCATTATGATAAACGTTGTCGCCGAGACAAACGCACCAGTCACTGATATCTGATAAAAAAAATGGCTCCCGAAGGAGTAATGCCAGTCAGTTAAGCGACTGACTGGCTCTTTTTATGCGCTTTTGGATACTTCCAGGGCC